>OMXA01000003.1 GCA_900314905.1 uncultured Erysipelotrichaceae bacterium | reverse complement strand
GGATCCCTGTGCGGTTCCTTTCCGTGTCTCTTCAAAGCTGCCTTCTATCAGAACGCCTCCCTGCAGGAATCGTCTGATGAGTGATTCAGTATCCGGGTCTTTAATAACGTTGTGTACCAGAATCATCAATATATCCTGATTGACGTTATCAAAGAACTTTGAAAGGTCTAAGTCGACAATCCAGTCATAGCCATCGTTCATATATTCGAGTGCTTTCAGGATTGCCTGCTCGGCCCTTCTTCCTGGTCGGAACCCATAGCTGCTGTCTGAGAATGTACGATCAAAGATTGGCGACAGGACCTGTGTTACTGCTTGTTCGATCCACCTGTCTTTGACTGCCGGCACACCCAGATTTCTCTTCGAGCCATCATCCTTCGGGATTTCCACACGCTTGACTGGCAGTGGTCTGTAATGTCTGTGCCGGATAAGTTCCCGCACTTCATCTTTATGAAGCCCGATATATTCCGGCAATCGGCTTACAGGCATACGGTCAATACCTGCAGATCCCTTGTTAATCATAACCTTGCGGCTGGCTTCTTCCAGATTTCTATCTGAAAGAATCAGCTCCAGTAACTGTGATGCCATTTGTCTGCTTCTCCTTTCCGTCGCTGTCTCGTCTCTGGTCTTAACGGACTTTATCCGAGCTCACAGACCATTCAGAGAGATTTGACTACATTCATGAAATGAAGCTGGTGATTCGTTCGGCCCTTTGCTCCATCCCCATTGCGGGATTTCTTCACTACTACGGCCTCTGCTGACTTCTCATCGTTCGTTGTTACTGCTACTTACCTGCATGATGTTCCTCACCTCGGCTTTCGTCGATGAGACCTCCCCGAAGAAGGCGTGATAACTTTCCTCCCATCCAGCCTCCGGATTTACTGCTTCGCCATATTCAGCGGCTTGGACTTCTCTTTGTTTAGGAAGATCGTCCAGACTGACAGCCTTATATCCGGTTTCTGTACGTAGGCCCGGGATTTTGCCACACGGTTAGTATGTTCCCGCATCCGGCTTCCTTCCGTGATGTCCACGTTGCCTTTGGCTAGCGCTTTGAATCATGCCGCTATACATGCGCAAGGGACTTTCACCCTCGAGTTATCACCCATGTCGGGTGTACTAAAAAGCACTCCTTCCGGCAGGTACAACAAAACCTGCATCTGAAGGAGTGCTATTGCATCTTTATCGTACCTGAGATTCCGGGGCTGTCAATGCTGAAAATCGCAGAAATCCAGGACAGGATTATTAAAAATAACTATTTCGTTGTTTTGACAACGTATTTATTTGCTTTTTCTCGTTATTCTAAGACCAGATCAAGAGAGGAGATCTGATATGTGCAAGAAGATTGACTTGAATAAAACGGTTTTTGAACTCACGGAAGAATATCCTGAGCTCATTGATATCATGGCTAAGCTTGGTTTCACGGAAATCACAAAGAAGCCGGTGCTGAATTCGGTAGGCAAGATCATGACGATTGCGAAGGGTGCGAAGATGAAGAACATCTCCATGATGGAGGTTGTTTCTGCGCTGATGGCAAATGGGTTTGAACTGGAAGGAAAGATGCCGGAGGGCAAGATGCCAGAAGCTGCTCCTGCCCCTGCCCCGGTTTCTTCTGATCATCGCACGGAACAGCTGAAAGCATATCTGCGCCGCCTTGGAAATGGCGAAGATCTTGAAAGTGTCCGGGCTGATTTCGTCCGGGAATTCGGCGAGGTAGATGCCTCTCTGATCATGAAGGCAGAACAGGAACTGATGAAGGAAGGAACACCGCTTTCCGAGGTTCAGCGCCTCTGCGATATCCATTCTGCATTATTCCATGGTGCAACGCGTGACGAACAGATTGCCAATGCAGAAAAGGCTGTGGAAGAATCTCTGAAACGGCAGAAGATTCAGGCAGAGCTTGCAAAGCGGAGTTCTTTTGAGAAAAAGGATTATGGTGACAAGAATGCAAAGGCAGCTGCTCTGGAGGCTGTTTCCGGTCATCCGCTGCAGACGCTCACAGCTGAGAATCAGGCGCTTTCTGCATTGCTGAAGGAGTACCAGGAGACTAAGAATGCTTCGCTGATTGCAAAGATCCGGGAAGTATCCATTCATTACGCGAAGAAAGGCGATCTGCTCTATCCATTGCTCAAGGTCAGATATGGAGTTTCAGGTCCGTCTGATGTCATGTGGACCGTGGATGATGAAATCCGTGATGAACTCGGTGCACTTTCAAAGGAATCCGTTCATGATGATGCCTGGAACGCACGCATGGATGCCGTTCTGAAGCGGGCAGAAGAAATGATTTACAAAGAACAGAATATTCTGTTCCCGATCTGTGCCGTGAATTTTTCTGAAGCGGAGTGGCATGGCATTTACAGAGATTCTGCCGATTATGCGGCATGCTTCGATGTAAGCAGGAAGACTTGGGAAGAAGCAGAACAATCTGCACAGGCTCCGGTGAAAGCCGTTTCCGGAGAGGTCGTGATGCCGGGTGGCCATCTTGCCCTGGATCAGCTGACTGCTCTGCTGAATACGATTCCCATGGAAATCACCTTCGTAGATGCAGAGAATATCAACCGCTTCTTCAATGAAGGTCCGAAGGTCTTCAAGCGTCCGGGCATGGCGATTGACCGTGAGGTATTCTCCTGCCATCCTCCGAAGATCGAACCGATGGTGCGTCAGATCATTGATGACTTCCGCAATGGCAGACGGGACAGTGTTGAGGTCTGGATGGAAAAAGGTGGAAAGACGATGCTGGTGAGATATCTTGCAGTCCGTGATTCTGAAGGGACTTATCTTGGCACTGCAGAGTTCGTTCAGGATATGGAATTTGCAAAGCAGCACTTCGCTGCGGAGAACGGACCGCAGAGCCATCAGAACTGGTAAGCTGAAAAAAAACAGATGCAGCAGCAGATCATGAGCATCACATGATCCGGCTGGTGCATCTGTTTTGATTATCACTGCTGTCCGCATCCGCTGAAGCAGGAACAAAGCCTGCATCACCGTGCGAGAGAACAAAGGCTTCATTCCACCAGTCCGTATTGCCGGTATTTCTCCAGCATCATCCGGTACAGCAGGCGGTTTCCGAAGTACTGCCGGTAGGTGGCAGTCTTTTCCCTGCCCTCGGCTTTGAGGCGATCCATTTCCTTCTGCTCGGCATCTGCCTGCATTCTGATCTCTTCCAGCATGTCCTCAAATGCGCGCAGTCTGTCCATATCGTTCGTTTTCATCTCTCAGAAGCGGATTCCAGCCATTCTTTCAGAACGATCGCATTATTCCGATCCGGATCCTTTGCTGCAAAGAGCAGTGTGACATTGCCCATCTGCAGCTTCTCCTTCACCATTGCTGCAAGGTTCTGTGCCTGCGGATCTGCAGCAAGCTCCTCGAGGTAGCGGGAGCGGAATTCTTCAAAGCGCTCGGGGTCGTGGCCGAACCATTTTCTCAGCTCCTGAGATGGCGCGATCTCCTTTGCCCAGAGATCGATTCCGGCGTTCTCTTTCCGGATTCCTCTTGGCCACAAGCGGTCGGCCAGAATCCGGAATCCATCGGTTTCTTCTTTCGGTTCATAGATCCGTCTGCATCTGAGTTCACTCATGTTCTCACCTTCTCACTCAATGTGAATTCATTTTTCCGATAGGCAATCAGCCCGTCTTTCTGCATCTTGGAAAGTTCATTGGAAAGCGCACTGCGATCCACGCCGAGATAGTCAGCCAGCTGCTGACGGTCAAACGGGATCAGGAAATGCGAGCTTCCGTTTCTCAGCGCCTGTTCGGAAAGATAGGAAAGCAGGCGGTCCCGGATTCCTTTCGGAGCGATATGCATCATGCGGCTGGAAAGGCCGAGATTCTTCTTGGCAGAGATCGACAGCAGGTTCTGAATCAGACGATTGTGGAAGGAACATGCCCTGGAGCAGGACGAAGAGAGCTGCTGCATATTCAGAAACAGGATCTCGCAGTCTTCTGCAGCGACCACGTCACAGAGCAGTTCCTGGCCGGGGATCGATGCATAGTTCTCGGCAAAGATCGAGCCCTTCTCGACGTGTCCGAAGATGTTGCTGCTGCCCCAGTAGAAATTGACGACGATATTGACGCTTCCCGATTCCACCAGGCCGATCTCCGCGGTCGGACTGCCTGCTCGCAGAATGATCTCGTCTTTCCGGTAATGCTTTTCCCGGGCATTGAGACAGGGCAGCATTGCCTGAATCTCTTCTTCCCGGATGCCATGGAAGAGCGGAGTATTCTTCAGAAAGAAATAATTCATGATTTCTCCTTCTTTCGTTGTTATGGCAACATACTTGCATCCTGCATTATAGGATACTGTATCTGCGAATACAAGGAGGACTTCATTGATGGAGAACATCACGGTAACAGAAAAGACGCTGGTCGGAGAACTGGTAGAGAATTACCCGGAAACGGCAGAAGTGCTGTACGGAATCGGCATGTACTGCCTTGGCTGCCCTGCTTCCCAGGGAGATTCCGTAAAGGATGCCTGCGAGATTCATGGGGTAGATCCGAGCATCGTCGTTCATGCGCTGAACGAGAAAATTGCAGAGGTCAGAGGGTAATCCCATGAGCGCAGTATTAGGACCGATTCATTTCTGGCTGTATGGCAAGATCGGAAACCAGGAAGAGCTGACGGCAGCCCTTGCAGACCTTGCACAGCAGAATGGCTGGATGGAAGATGCCGGGAAGTTCTGCAAGGTTCTTCCCCCGCTGGAGACCGTGATTGATGAAGGGAATATTCACGGCTGGCTTCAGGCACAGATCACCGATGCTGAGACCCGCTATGCGGATCTCGTCATGCAGATTCTTGCCGGAGATGAAACCAGAATGGACGCATTGCTTGCGGGTGCAGAGCAGTTCGGAGAAGGACATGCAGTTCATTCGGGCTCTCCTGAAGAAGTGTATCAGGCGTTTGACGATTTCTTCGTGAATGGCATGCCTTGCGATCGGGTCAATGCAAAGACGGGATCGGATGAGCATCATGTTTCCTGGGAGATGACACAGGAGATTCACGGACAGTACTGGCATGGCAACAGTGCGCCATACTATGCCCTTCGAAGAAGTGTCATGGAAGGAATGCTGAAGGATTCCGGATATCTGCTGAGTGCAGCAGATGAGTTCCATTATTCCATCATCAGAAAGTAAGGAGGAGTGAAGATGGATAGCAAGATGTTTTGTTTTCAATGCGAGCAGACTGCTGGCGGCACGGGCTGCCAGGGCTGTGCCGGCGTCTGCGGGAAGAGCTATGAGGTTGCCGGTCTGCAGGATGATCTGACCGGAGCTCTGATCGGTCTCTCCAGGGCTGCAAAGAAGAATGGCAATGCTTCGGATGCAGTGTACAAGCTCCTGATCAAGGGATTATTCACGACGATCACCAATGTGAACTTCAATGAAGAAACCCTGAAGGTCCTGATTGACGAAGTGCATGCAGAGAACGAGAAGATCGGTTCTGCTGAGGACTATCAGATGTCAGAGGTATGGAATGCAGATGAAGATATCCGCTCTCTGAAGTCCCTGATTCTCTTCGGCATCCGCGGCATGGCGGCGTATGCATATCATGCCGGGGTTCTTGGCTATACGGATGAAACGGTCAATCAGTTCTTTGTCAAAGCGCTCTGTGCAATCGGCGATAATCTTGGCATGAATGAACTGCTTCCTATCGTCATGGAAGTCGGACAGGTCAATTACAGGTGCATGGAGATGCTGGATCGGGCAAATACCGAGACATTCGGAAATCCGGTTCCGGTCAAGGTTCCTCTGATGGTGGAGAAGGGACCGTTCATCGTGGTCTCCGGTCATGATCTGTACGATCTGAAGCAGCTGCTGGAACAGACGAAGGACAAGGGAATCAATATCTATACGCACGGCGAGATGCTGCCAGCTCATGGCTATCCGGAACTGAAGAAGTATCCGCATCTCAAGGGCAACTTCGGCACTGCCTGGCAGAACCAGCAGAAGGAGTTTGCTGATATCCCTTCTCCGGTGGTCTTCACGACCAACTGCCTGATGCCTCCCCGCAAGAGCTATCAGGACAGAGTGTTCACGACAGAGGTGGTTTCTTATCCGGGTCTCGTTCACATCGGCGAGGACAAGGACTTCACCCCGGTAATCGAGAAAGCGCTGGAGCTTGGCGGATATGCAGAAGATACGCAGCTCACCGGCATCAATGGCGGCACAAGCGTCATGACCGGCTTTGCACATGGCACAGTTCTGGGCATTGCAGACAAGATCGTTGAAGCTGTGAAGAAGGGCGAAATCAAGCACTTCCTGCTGGTCGGCGGATGCGATGGTGCTAGGCCTGGCAGAAACTATTACACAAAGCTCGTCAAGGACTCCCCGGATGATACCGTGATTCTGACACTTGCCTGCGGCAAGTACCGGTTCAATGATCTGGACCTCGGCACTGTAGCCGGACTGCCGCGGATTCTCGATATGGGTCAGTGCAATGATGCATTCAGTGCCATCAAGGTTGCCCTGGCATTAGCGGATGCCTTCGGCTGCGGAGTCAATGAACTGCCGCTGTCCATCGTTCTTTCCTGGTATGAGCAGAAGGCGGTATGCGTACTGCTGACGCTGCTTTCTCTCGGCATCCGGAATATCAAGCTCGGACCTACCCTGCCTGCATTCATTTCTCCGAATGTCCTGAATTATCTGGTCGAGCAGTACAATATCGGGCCGACCGGAACGGCTGACGAAGATCTGAAAGCCATTCTCGCGTAAGCTATGAACGAACAGGTCGGAAAGGTATTCTCGATCCCGGCAGATAATCCTCCGGTTTCCGGCTGCACAATCTCAAAAGAGGTCGAGGGCGGAGAGAATTCCATCACCTACTTCTCTCTGGCGGCTGGAACGGATATCAGTGCCGAGATCCATCCGTACCATAAACTGCTGATTGTCCTGGATGGGAATCTGGAGGTTTACGGGACAGGCGCAGGATCAAGGATGCTCCAGACGGGTGACAGCATCATCACGGAAGCAGATCAGGCAGTCGGGATGAGAACAGCAGACGGAGCAGTATATGCAGAGATTTCAGTAAGGAGGAACGATATCATGAATGAAGCAGTAAAAGCAGGAGAAGTATTCCAGCTGAAGAATCTGGTTCCTTATGCAGAGGGACGCATCGTCAACATGGATGTGGTGCACAACGAAAAGATGAAGTTCGTCGTCATGGCATTTGATGAAGGAACCAGTCTTTCCGAGCATGCTGCACCGGGAGAGGCTATCATCTTCGCTCTGGATGGCGAGGGAGTGATCCGCTATGAGGGCGAGGATCATGTGATTCATGCAGGAGAGAACTTCCATTTTGCCAAGGGAGGCCTGCATGCAGTAAAGGCAGTGAAGCAGTTCAAGATGGCTTTGCTGCTGACATTGGAGTAATTTCGTGAGGGAGGATTGAATAATATGAAATATCATGTGAATGAGACATGCATCGGATGCGGACTCTGCGCAGGTGTCTGCCCCGAAGTATTTACCATGAACCAGAATGGCGTTTCCGAAGCAATTGAAACGGATGTTCCGGAAGAAGCTCTGGAGAGAGCAGAAGAAGCGATGAAGAACTGCCCGGTCGGAGCGATTGAGCAGAAAGACTGAAAATGAAGAATTGAGAACGACCTCTGAGCATGATGTTCAGAGGTCGTTCTTTAGAGAAGTCATTCATCGCATTTCTTCCGAGAAAAAAGGATCGCTCTGCATGCGGCTTCATAGTCCTATCAGCAATCAGATTGCCGCTGCACCATGAGTCTGCGGAAACCGGGATTCGCAACGGTATGAACCGATCCGCCTTTCCTCTGGCTGTCAGCCAGAAAAAAGCGTAATTTCGTTTTCCGGAATCACGCTTACTGTTTTTCTGAGAAATGCTTATTCGGTTCTCGGCATGTTTTCACGAACGGGCATCTGCTGCATTCGGGGTTGCGGGCATGGCATATCCGGCGGCCGAAGAAGATCATCTGATGATGGGTTCTGATCCAGCGGTCTTTCGGAATTTTCCTGCGAAGATGCTTTTCGACGGTCAGAAGATCATCCTCCGGATCGGCAAAGCCGAGTCTTCTGGAAATCCGGCTGACATGGGTATCGACAGCAATCGAAGGAACCCCATAGCATTCTGCAAGAATGACATTGGCACATTTTCTGCCTACCCCTGGCAATGTCATGAGATCTTTCATATTGTCAGGCACGATGCCGCCAAAGCGCTCGGTGATTCCTTCTGCAAGGCCATGGATCGAAACCGCTTTATTGTGATAGAGGCCCAGGGAACGGATATATGGTTCAATTTCAGAAACCTTCGCCGCCGCCATCGATGCTGCATCAGGAAAGCGTTCGAAGAGCTGCGGCGTCACCCGATTCACGGAAGCATCCGTTGTCTGGGCAGAGAGAACGACCGCAACCGCCATCTCAAAGGCATTGCGGTGATTGAGTTCGCAATGCGCGTCCGGAAACATCTGATCCAGCTGTTCAAGTATTTCTGAGGTCTTCATGTCCCTTTCCTTCCTCGATCTGTTCCGCCGTATAGCCCTGTGCTTTCCAGCGGTTCAGAATCCGTTCAACATATGGCAGGCTGACTTTCTGATAGGTGCTTGCTTCACGCAGGGCCAGCAGCAGAAGCCGGCGGTCGGAAGTGCGGGAAAGCTCGCTGATCTTCTCCATTTCAGCATGAGAAAGCGGCCGCCGGAATTCCGTCTCAAAGGTATCGAAGAGCGGTCCGTCCAGAATCTGCTCTTCTTTTGCGGTGTCTGCTGAAAACAAGCCATCCAGCCGGAACAGCACCCGGCTGCTGGAGGCGCGGATCTCAAGATATTTCTTGGCGCAGAGGACCGAAACAGCGGCATCAACTTTGTCTTTTTCCATGCCTGAAGCAGCGGAAAGAGAGTCGATGGAAATCTCCATGTCATGCTCGGTCATGAAGTCAATCATCAAGGCAAGGACTGCTTCTTCGGGGCTTAAGCCGAGCAGTCCGAGGTGATCCAGTATCCAGTCACGGCGGTTCACAAACCGCTGTTCATACCATTTCTGCATGTATCAATCTCCCGAAGCGTATTTCCAATTATCGCAGAACATTCCTGCAAACTCAAGCCATCGAAATTGCATGCAGAGAGTACGGATGATAGAATATTCCAGGTAAACGAACTATGCTGAAACGAATTCTGTTCACGCTGCTGACATTGCTTGTCATCTACAGCGGAGTCGTGCTGGTCTACCGTCTGAATGAACCGGATGTGGTGGAGTCGCCTGCATCTGCCTATATGACTGAGAATGCACTGGATTATGCGACGCTGAGAGATTATACCCTTAGTGCCGGAGAATCCACGCTCCACTATTACTTCTTCTGCAGCTATGAGAACAATGACTGCATCTACATGGAGAATACGGTTCTGAAAGACGCGGAATCCGAGACCGGGCTGGACCTGAGAAACATGATCGAATATGTCGATATCACGGATCTGGAAGCCAACCTGGCAACAAACCGTCTGAAGCAGGAATGGGATGTTTCGAGCTATCCTGCTTTCGTCGCCTGCCGGGTGCGCAATGGCATGATCGAGATCAGCAATACCCTGCAATGGAATCCTTCCAGCCCGATCAGCAAGGCTGATCTCATCCAGTGGCTGGAGCTGAACAGCCTTTATGACGGAAGATCCTGAAGAGCAGTCTGCGGACTGCTTTTTTTCTTTGCAGTCTGTCTGTCAGACGGGATCCTGGTCGTATGAAAAAAGGCAGGCTCCGATCGGAACCTGCCGGTGTTTATTGCTGAATTTCCATCTGAGAATCGCCTTCATAGGCAGTGCAGGGCTGATCTCCCCAGAGTTTTTCAAGCTTGTATTGTTCGCGTGCCTCGGCCGTGAAGATATGAACCACGACTTCATACAGATCCACAAGAATCCAGCTGCTGCCGTGTCCTCCTTCCTGCACGCGGACCGGATATCCGTGCCGGGAAGCTTCTTCCTGCACTTCATAGGCAAGGCTTTCCGCATGTCTCGGGTTGCGGGCTGTGACGATGACAAAGTAATCCGTATACGGATTGACGCTGCGCATGTCAATTGCGGTAATGTGTTCTCCGAGTTTTTCTGAGAGTTTCTTTTCAGTGAGTTCGAGTAATTCTGCCATTCATTTCCTCCGCATTCAGGCAAGCATATTCAGGCCCATCACAATCATAGCAACATATGCGAGTGTTTTGGGCATCATGAGCATTCCGATCATCGGGTGCTTCTTCGCTTCGAGGGTGACCGGAAAATAGCAGGCAAAGCTGATCAGGATCGCGATCGGCATGCCATGCAGGGAATCATCATAGACGTTTCCTGAGATCAGGAACAGGATGATCACGCAGATGCCGGTGACGAGGAACGGAAGATTCCGGTACAGCGACCATTTCCGGTTTCCGGCATAGGAATACCAGTGATTCTGCGGGAACAGGCACAGGAGGATCCGGATCGCTGCCGAAGCAAAAAGCAGGAATACCAGAATTCCCGATGGATGAAGGTCCGGATACTGCAGGCGCCAGATTGCGTACAGGATCAGGTAGAAGATTGTCATCGTGATGGATGACACCTGAAGCCCGAGCCCGAGATTGCGCTCGGTATGTGCTTCTTCGCCATGCAGTGCACGGCGGATCCGCGGAACGAGATGGAATGCATCCCCTGCCCCAAGTTCCAGGGCAAGGAATCCATACAGTTTCAGTACCGGCGTCATTCCGTTCTGCAGCAGAATGATTCCTGCGATGAGATCAAAGAGCAGATAGGCCGTGTCGAAGACTGCTTCGAAGCGGGATCCAGGAGAGATTTTCTGATCTGTGCTGGTCATGAGGCGATGTCAGTACCATGTCCTTTCAGGTATTCCAGGCTTTCGGCCTTCACGAGTTCAAAGCCGGCTTTCAGGTCCCGGCAGGACAGTTCCATTTCCGCTGTGCTGTCATAGCCTCTGGTCGGTTCGATCTTATCGGCAATGAAGAGAATCTGATCCATAGGCGCATTGCCATCGCCGAGGGTGTGGTGATGAATTGCCGAAAGGATCGCATGGTCATGCAGCCCCATTTCCTGAGCGAGCCAGATCGGTGCAGTCCAGCTATGCCAGACTTTCGGGGAATAGCTGAGCTTTTCAGGATCATAGACGACAAGCAGCTTCTGTGCTTCTGCGTCAGTCCATTTCTTCGTGATGTCATGCAGCATTCCTGCTTTCCAGGCAAGCTCTGGACTAAGATGGTTTGCCTGAGCAATGGTGCGGGCCGTTTCCGCAACCGAGCGGGCATGAGCCGCGCGATGCGGAGTGCAGCGAGCTTCCAGCATGGCATCGAGGTATGCATTCTGATCAATCAGGGCTTTCTGAGTTCCCCTGGCTGCCTTCCGGAAGATTCCGGAGCGTACTTCTGCTTCTTCAGCGGCATCCAGTTCTGCGATCACAGTGTTCTTCGAGGAAAGCAGTTCTCTGAGCGTGGTGCGGGTTCCGCTGGCCAGTTTCCGATATGGAGACAGCGCCAGATCCAGAAGATGGATTCTCTCCGGTTCGGAAAGAATTCCTTCTCCTTCCGTCATCAGAAAGACCATGCCGAAGGAGCCCTGTCTCTGAAAAGCCAGGGCTGCGTTCAGTTCTGATCTGGTGATCGGATCATATGGGGCTTTCAGGATTCCGATTCTCATGGGAGGATGATCTTCGGGTCGTCTGCCTTGCGGTAGAGGACGATCGTGCGGCCGATGATCTGAACGATTTCTGAATGCGTGTTCATGGCCAGGTCGAAGGCGAGTTCTCTGATCTCTTCCGGGGCGGTCTTGAGCACGCGGACCTTGATGAGCTCATGGGTATTGAAGCCGTTTTCAACGGTACGGATCAGATTGTCGCTGAGCGCTTCCTTGCCGATCTGGAACAGAGCGGGCTCGGAGGCAGCGAGACTTTTTAGATAGCTTTTCTGCTTGGAATTGAGCATATTACAGCATTGCCTTTCTGAATGTGATATTGACAGATTCCGGAGCCTTTGCGGTGATGGTCTTCACATTGCCTGATACGCAAGCCCATCCCAGCCCGTCAAAGGCGACATCTGTCTTTTCGTCATGTTTATGAATCGTAAGTGCATGGAATCGGTTCTGAAGCGGAATCGGCTTCAGCAGTTCTCCATAGTGATTCTGCCAGAGCTCATCAGCGGCTTCTGCTTTGCCGCGATGGAGATCGATGCGGTCGCTGAGATACCAGGCGACCGTCGCATGGTCGGCATCGAAGATATCAAGGCGGGCAAGACCCCCTGCTGCAAAGCTCTGATTGCCGCGGACCTGATAGATCTGAGGCTTGATCGTCCTTGCCGGAATGATGGTCTTCAGATCCTCTTCCTTCACGTCCATGAGCATGCTGTGCTGGATCTCGATCCCCGGGGTATCAATGAACGGAATGCCGTCGATCTCCAGTTCGTTGAAGTCAAGTGTCGTGCCAGGATACCGGGAGCTGGCCAGAATCGTGCTGCCGGCAAGATCGTTGAGCAGCGTGCTCTTGCCGGAGTTTGCCCTGCCCATGAGAGCGACCTTTCTTCCGCCTGCATACTGTCTTACGGCGGCCATGAGTTCTTCTTTTCCTTCATGGCGAAGGCCGGAAGTCAGAATGAGTTCCCGGATGCGGATGCCTTCTTCTTTCAGTCTGGAGAAGACAAAGCGGGCGATTTTCTCGTGGTTCACCGTATCCGGAAGCAGATCCCGCTTGGTGCAGATCAGGATGAGGTCCTTGCCGGCAAGCTTCCGGCTGAGGCCGGGAATCATGCCTGCCTCGAAGTCGAAGAGATCGACCGTCCAGAGAATCAGGACATCCATTTCTGCTAAGCGGTTCATGACCGCATCCGGATCGATGCCGGTACGCATCGAGACCGTGAGATCATCATAATGCATCAGGCGGAAGCACCGCTGGCAGTAGACACTGCCCTCTTTCGGCGTATATCCTGGTGCTTTCGGATCAATGCTCTGCAGCGCGGCGCCGCAGCCTCGGCATACTGCCATAATCAGTTCTCCTCGCTGTCAAAGAGAGACAGCTGTTCTTCATCCTCATGCACCTGTTCTTCCAGTCCGGCAGGCCGGTCGATGATGCGGCATTCTTCGATGCCGCTCTGGAAATACCAGTTCCGATTCAGTTCAACGGGCTGGCTGAAGGTTGCGGTAACAGGCTTGAGCGGAATGTCAGATGCCCGGACTTCCTTGCGGTCCGGGTCATAGAAGCAAAGGGTCGATCCGGACGCAGCAGGCCGTACGAGAGCAAGTTCATGCGGATTCGTCTTGACGCGCTTGGCAATGAGGTTGCCTCTGGAGGGGCGGTTGTTGACCGGGATTTCTTCGAGCTTCACGCGCTTCATGAGACCGTCTTTCGTGACCGCAAGAACTGCGCTGTCATGCTCGCTGATCGTGCAGGCACTGACCAGAAGATCGCCTTTTGCAAAGTTCTGAGCGCGGACGCCGCGGGTGCGGACGCCCTGGACCGGGACCTGCGAGAGGTCGTAGCGGGTGGAGAAGCCATCCTTGGATACCAGAAGCAGGGCTTCGCCTGGGTAAGCCAGGAATGCACGCAGAAGTTCCTGGCCTTTTGCCATCGTGATGGCAGTCACGACTTTGCTGTTGCGCTGAATCTGATAGTCGCGGACCGGAGTGCGCTTGATCTGGCCGCCCGAGGTGATGGTCATGATCCAGGCATACGTATCGAAGCTCTTGACAAGGATCGCACTGCGGATCTTGTCATCGCCGTCGATGCGGGCAATCTTGTTCAGATGAGAGCCGACGTCTTTCCATTTGGCATCATCGATCTGCCATACCGGCACATAGGCATAATTGCCGCGGCTGGTGAACAGCAGCAAGGTATCGGTGGTATCGCATTCGATCGACCCGATCAGCTCATCGCCTTCCTTGAGTCCGGTTTCCTGGCCTTCGGAGGCCTGGAAAGAACGGAGGCTGACTTTCTTCAGGTAGCCATCGCGGCTGACCGTGATCCTGACGTGCTCACTGGCAATCATCGCTGACTTGTCGATGACGATGTCGCTGACCTGCTTTTCAATGCGGGTGCGGCGCGGATCGTCATACTCCTTTTTCACGGCTTTCAGTTCCTTCACGATCACGGACCGCAGCACGTTCTTGTTTTCGATGATATCGGTGACTTCCTCGATGCGGTTCGTGAGATCGGCGAATTCATTGCGCAGCTCGGTGATATCGGTGTTGGATAACCGGTACAGGCGCAAGGTCACGATGGCTTCTGCCTGGGGCTCATCAAAGCCGAAGCGGGCCATCAGGTTCTTCTTGGCATCGGCCTTATCCCTGGACTTGCGTATGATCGCAATGACTTCATCAAGGATCGAGACGGCCTTCATGAGGCCTTCGATCACATGGCAGCGGGCTTCCATCTTCTCTTTCTGGAAGCGGGAGCGGCGCAGCACGACTTCCTTGCGGAAATTGATGAACGCATCCAATAGACCGATCAGGCCGATCTGAACCGGGGTCCGATCCACGATTGCGACATTGTTGTAGTTATAGTAGATCTGCAGATCCGTATTCTTGTAGAAGTAATTCAGGATCATCTGCGCATCGGCATCCTTGCGGATATCGGCAACGATCTTCAGTCCCTGCCGGTCCGATTCGTCCCGGACGTCGAGAAGACCGTCGATTTCCCGCGAGAGACGGATATCATCCATCTTCTTCACGAGATCGGATTTGATGACCTCATACGGGATTTCCGTGATCACGATCTGATTGCAGGTTTTCCCTTCGATGATATCCGCACTGCCGCGGACGACGATGCGGCCATGGCCGGTCCGGAAGGCTTCCTCAATGCCTTCGGCGCCCTGGACGATACCGCCGGTCGGAAAGTCCGGGCCGGGAATGATCTCCATGAGCTCAGAAAGCGAGCATTCCGGGTTATTCAGACGGTAGATCGTGGCATCGATGACTTCGCCGAGATTGTGCGGCGGCATATTCGTCGCATAGCCGGCAGCGATGCCGGTGGCGCCATTGACGAGCATGACCGGGAATGGCACCGGCAGCACGGTCGGTTCCATTTCGGTGTCATCGAAGTTCGGAGTCATCTCGACGGTGTTCTTGTCGAGGTCGTCTTCCATGACTTCGGTGACTTTCGCAAGTCTTGCTTCGGTATAACGCATAGCGGCAGCCGGGTCGTCATCGATCGATCCGTTGTTGCCATGGATATCGATCAGCGGCAGACGCACTTTCCAGTCCTGCGACATGCGGACCATCGCATCATAGACGGACGTATCGCCATGCGGATGGTAGTTGCCGATGACCAGACCTACGGTCTTGGCGCTTTTGCGGTATGGATGATCCCAGGTATTGCCGTCATGATACATCGCGTAGAGAATTCTGCGCTGGACCGGCTTCAGGCCGTCGCGGGCATCCGGGAGTGCGCGCTCCTGGATGATGTACTTCGCATACCGGCTGAAGCGGTCGCTCATGATATCTTCGAGCAGCGATGGGATATATTTCGTATGATCCTGCAGTTCTTTCTTTCTTGCCATTACTCTTCCACCTTGAAATCATCTTCGAGTGTGAATGAGATATTATCTTCAATCCACTTCTTGCGGGGAGCGACTTTCTCGCCCATCAGCACGGAGACGCGTTTTTCTGCCAGAACTCCGTCATTGATATTCACCCGGATCAATGAGCGGGTCTCCGGATCCATGGTCGTTTCCCAGAGCTGGGAAGCATTCATCTCGCCAAGTCCCTTGTAGCGCTGCACTTCAATCTTGCCGAGTTTCTTCCGGCAGGCATCGAGTTCGTCATCGGTATAGCAGTATTCCAGACTCTTGCCCTTGGTCACGCGATACAGCGGCGGCAGCGCGATATAGACCATGCCATGCTCAATCAGCGGCCGCATGTAGCGATAGAAGAAGGTCAATAGGAGAATCTGGATATGAGAGCCATCATCATCGGCATCGGTCATGATGATGATCTTATTGTAGTTGGATTCCTGCCAGTCGAAGTCCGGGCCGATGCCGGCTCCGATGGCATGGGTCAGCGTGTTGAGCTCGAGGTTCTTCTCGATTTCGCCCATCGTGCATTTCTCGGTATTGAGCACCTTGCCGCGCAGTGGCAGGATGGCCTGGAAATGAGAATCTCTGCCCTGCTTGGCAGAGCCGCCTGCAGAGTCGCCCTCGACCAGGAACAGTTCCTTGATCGAAGCATCTCTCGAATTGGCCGGTGCAAGCTTCCCGGAGAGCAGTTTCTCGCCTTTGTTTGCTTTCTTCCCCTTGCGGGCTTCGTCTCTGGCTTTGCGGGCAGCTTCTCTGGCAAGGCTTGCCTTCATCATCTTGCGGACCAGCGAATCAGAAAGGTCGCGGTTTTCTTCCAGCCAGAATGCAAGTTTTTCAGAGACGACCGCATCGACTGCATTCTTTGCCTGCGGGGTGCCGAGCTTGCCTTTGGTCTGGCCTTCGAACTGAAGGATTTCTTCCGGTACGGTCACTGAAATGATGGAGGTCAGGCCTTCGCGGACATCAGAGCCTTCGAGGTTCTTGTCTTTTTCTTTCAGCAGCCCGTACTTCCTTGCATAGTCATTGACTGCCTTCGTGAACGCACTCTTATAGCCGATTTCATGCGTGCCGCCGTCACTCGTGCGGACGAGGTTGGTGAAGCTGTATGTGTTCTCCTGATAGTCATCCGTATACTGGAAGGCGATATCTGCCTTGATGGCCGTCTTCGCATCGACCTGATAGGTGCCGCTGAATTTGACGGGCGGCATCAGAACCGTGCGGTCTTCGTGGAGATAGTCCAGGAAGGCGATCAGCCCGTCTTCATAGCAGAAGGTTTCCGTAACCGGCTTCTTCCCGCGCAGGTCTCTGCAGATGATCGAGATTCCGGAAAGCAGGAACGCTTCTTCCCTGGCCCGTTCCAGGACGGTATCAAACTTGAATTCCGTCGTCGTGAAGCAGGCCGGATCAGGCTTGAAGGTCACCCTGGAGCCATGCCTGGAGGTAGGGCCGAGATCTTCGAGCTTACCGATCTTCTTATCACCATGTTCAAAGCGCATGCGGACAAGCTTGCCGTCATGGGCTACTTCTGCGACCAGCCATTCGCTGAGGGCATTGACCACCGAAGCACCGACGCCATGCAGACCGCCAGCCGTCTTGTAGCCGCCTTCGCTGGTGAACTTGCCGCCGGCATGAAGCACCGTGAAAATGACCTGCAGGGTATTCACGCCGCTCTTGTGCATGCCGATCGGCATGCCGCGGCCTTCGTCTTCGACCGTGCAGGAACCATCCGCATTCAGCGTGATGGTGATTTTCTTTCCATATCCGTTAAGGGCTTCATCAATGGAGTTATCCACGATTTCCCAGATCAGATGATGCAGGCCATGAGAGTCGGTCGAGCCGATATACATGCCCGGACGTTTGCGGACCGGATCCAGACCGTGCAGGATCTGAATATCATCATCTTCATATCGTTTTGTCTGTGTCATAAAACTCCTTCACAATCCCGTCTATTATAGCAGAATTCTGCTTGCTGGCTGTTTCGTCCCCTGGTCTTCTGCTATTCTTCCTGAATAGGGCAGGATGCTGCGTTCAGGCGGCAGGCAGGTACCAGAATCACTGCAAAAAGAACCGGCATCCATAAGAGACCGGCTGAGAAGATCTTCTCTTTCCAGCTCAGTCTGAAAGAAGCCGGCATAACCAGAACAGACAGAGGTACCGATGCGATGCAGCTCTAGCTGCTATTCTCCGCTGAGCGTTACTTTTCCGATCCGGATCGGGCAGGTGCCGATGCCATAGTTTCTCAGATATTCCATCGGCCTGATCACTGCCTCAGAGCCGACTTCGCTGATCTCCCTCAGCATGGTGCGGAAATTGCCGCTCATGGTCAGTCCCCGTACCATGCCGCACTCCTTTCCATCTCTGATCCTGACCGCATGCACCGGAACGCTGAAATCTCCCGAAGCAATGTTCAGGGAATGGAACAGATCAAAGTATTCCGTGATCAGAAAGCCATCTCCCATATGTGCTTCCATCTCTTCCAGAGACGAAGTCCCCGGAAGAATGCAGAAATTCTTCGGCGTCTCCTTGATATCGGTCGGAATCATTCCGGAAAGCAGCGGACGTCTTCCTGCATTTCCAGTCGGCGGCACCTGCAGAAGTTCTGCGCTCTTCAGGCTGCAGATCGGCTGCACGAAAACTCCGTTCTTCACGACGGAAACCGTCTGTCCTTTCGTCCCTTCTGAATCCAGGAAGGCCGGAAAACCGCCGTCTGGATCCGGGGTATCTATGATGGTCAGAACGTCTGAAGATACCTTCTGACCAATCTGTCCAGAGAGACAGCTGTCCCCGCAGGCAAGCTTTCCCCCGGAGAAGATCTGCCAGGCAGTCATGAACATCTGACCGGCAGCCTGGGAAGAAAGAATCACCTCATACGATCCTGCCTGCGGCAATACGGCCGGAATCATGCCTGCCTGAAGACGGCGGACAAGTGCTTCCGCGATGCCGGAAAGATCAAATTCCTCCGGGTCGGATGACATGCGTTCTTCCTTCACTGCCAGATCCTCCCCGGCCAGAGTAACGGAAAGCAGATAGACCGGTGATGTAAAGCCTCTGTCCATTCCCATTCGGTTCACGGTATGCTGACCATATGTTTCTGCGGTCAGCTCCAGCATGCATTCCGTCTGATCTTTCCAGGTACCGATCTTCGCGGCAATGGATGCGTCCATATTCATCGCAAGCTGCTTCAGCTCTTCGATCGTCTCGGGTACTTCCTGATCCCTGGACCATGTCTCTTCCGAGGCAGAAAACGGCTCAGGATCTTCGGTGGAATACAGGCTGTTTTCATAGGCCTGCTTCAGAAGTCCGGCGGCATCTTCCTCAGGATCCTCCGTATAGGCATAGCCAGTATGTTCACGCTTCACCCGCACGAAGATCTGCACCGAGGAAGTTTCCTTCACTCCGCTGATCTTTCCCTGTTCGATCTGCACTGAAATCAGCCGATGGGTTTCTGCATTGACTTCTGCATCCTTCACCCCTTCCGGAAGATTCCTGAAACTCTTCTGATACGCATCCAGACTGATCATTCCGTACCTCCGACATTCATTTCGCTGATCCGGAACCGCGGTTCAGAATTTGTTGTCATCACCAGCCCGGAAGAAGCACCGCAATAGCCGCCGCCCTCTTCAAAGACGAGTTTCCTGCCGACGCGGTCAACCCGCTGAATCAGCTCAGAAGCATCTCCGCTCAGCGTGATTCCGGAAATCGGCTCGGCAAGTCTCCCGCCGCGGATCCGGTAGCCGTAATTCACTGCCACGGAGAAATTCCTGCCGCTTGACCCTCCTCCGACTTCCGTTACATAAATCCCATCAGAAAGAGAAGAAATCATCTCGTCATCATCATCCTCTCCTGGCGCAAGATACGTATTATGCATTCTCGCACATGGCGCATACGTATAGCTCTGCCTGCGTCCGGATCCGGTAGAGCCGGTACCGGTCAGTCTGCCCCCGAGAATGTCTGCCATCTGCAGGACCATCTTCCCGTGATCAATCAGGATATTCTTCTGAGTCGGATGCCCTTCATCGTCCATGCGCTCAGATCCGCACAGCCCCGGGACTGATCCATCGTCAATCAGCGTGACCTTTCTGCTGGCGATCATCTTTCCTCTGCTGTTCCAGAACGGTCCCGACTTCCCCGCCTCCGTTTCCAGATTATGTCCGCAGGCTTCATGCCAGAAAACGCCCGGACTGCCTTCGCCGAAAACAACCGGCAGCACGCAGGACTTCATCCCGGGGGCCTGAAGTCTCTTTTCAAGTCCCTTCACGAAACCCGATGCGAATGGAATATGCTCGCCTTTCTCAAACGCCTCATACCCTGCCGGCCGGATGAAATCCCCGAAGGAATAGACCTGCCGGCCATTCCAGCCCACGGTTCCGGCAAGCCGCACTCTGGTGAATACTCTCGTATCAGAGACATCGAGTCCATCGCTGTTCAGGATTCTGACCTGCTGCGTCTGGTCAAAGTAGGTTAGCTCCATGGACTGAACCTGTACCCCTGAGGTACGGACCGCCTGGTCCATTTCCTGAAGGCGGAGCACCTTCTGATCTGTACCGACCTCTTCCGGCATGATGCGCACCGGGCAGACCGCCTGATCGGATACCGGAAATGCATTCCTGTTTCCTGACCAGCCGGCTGTTTCCGCATCTCTGATCAGCATCGACCCTGTTTCCGCAAGCGACAGCAGTCCCTGTCTGCTCAGATCATTTCCATACAGATAAACTGAAGAAGTGCCTTTCAGAAGATGCAGACCGACCCCGCAGATATGCAGGCTTGTCACGCCCCCGATGACGCCTTTCGAACATCTGATCTTATTGTCATGCCGATCTTCAAAAAACAGTTCAGCGAAATCCGCCCCGGTCGCTGAAGCTTTTTCAAGTACCTCGCGTGGTTCCCATATTTCCATATATGTTCTCCTTTCGAAGATCGTTATCACCAGTTTATCGAGCCGGCGGAAGAAAGCAACCTGTTTCAAAAAAAAGGTGCTTCCGGAATGTTCCGGAAACACGCAGAATCCTGCTTATTTCGCTGTTTTTCTCGTAGCGAGATAGCCAGCCGCAGAAAGGGCAGCGACATTGCCCTGGCCGGCCGCCTTGATGTACTGATATGGGAGGCCTGCAATATCTCCTGCAGCATAGAGACCCGGAATCGAAGTGCTCATATCAAGCTTGACCTTCACATGCGGACCATCGGTCTCAAGACCAGGCACCAGCTGGCCTGGGGCTACGGCATCACGCAGCACGAAGATGCCATCTACCTGGTATTCGTTTCCGGCAGTCTTCAGAGCAGTGACCTTCTGATCGCCGAGAATGGATACCGGACGTTCCCGGATGACGGTTACCTTGTCATTGGTATGCACCTCTCCCTGATACAGCGGGAAGTAAAGAACTTCCTCAGCATATTCCGTCAGGAAGTCTGCTTCTTCTTCCTCTTTCTCGCTGCCGCCGATCACTGCGGTCTTCTTTCCTTTATAGAAGGCACCGTCGCAGGTAGCGCAATAGCTCACGCCTCGGCCGAGGAATTCTTCTTCGCCAGGATAGGGCTTGCCGGCAACGACACCGGTCGCAAGAATGACGGCATCTGCTTCATAGGAATCCTTCGCTCCCTGAAGCGCAAAGTAGTCTCCCATCGAATAGATGCCCGTGATCTGATCTTCGGTGAACTTCACGCCCATCGAGACCGCATGGCTGATGAATGCTTTCTGCATCTGTTCGCCTGAGATCTCCGGAAGTCCGAGGTAGTTATTGATCTGATGTGCTTTCTGAACTTTCAGACTGCTCTTTTCAGAGCCGAAGACAATGATATTCTTCTTCCGCACCAATGCGGTAATTGCGGCTTCCAGCCCGGCCGGGCCAGTACCGATAATCGCGATTTCATAACGCATATCTGTTTCCTCCATTCGGTATGTTTACTCTAACCGAAAAATGGCGATTCGTCCTGCAATCTGCCCGGACTATTTTCCGACCACCCGGAATTCCTTCCATTTTCCGCTTCTCCATCTGGCATAGAAGAAACAGATCCGCACGATCCAGTCGCAGTACATCGCAATCCAGATTCCCTGGGTTTGCAGGCCAAGCACCGTTCCGAAGAGATACGCCCCGACAATCCGGACACAGAACATGGAGCCGACCCCGACTGCCATCGTGAACCTGGCATCGCCAGCTGCCCGGATGGCATTGGGCAATACGAAAGCAGGCGCATGCAGCAAGGCGGTTGCCGCAAAGCACAGAATCATGATCCTCTGTACTATGGCGGTGGTTTCCGGGTTCATCTCATACATCTGCATCAGCAGCGGCAGAGAGATCCAGCAGAGGCCGCACTCCAGAATTTCAGCAATCCAGGCAATCTTCACGAGCTTTCTTCCGTAGAATTCTGCTTCCTCATAGCGGCCGGCGCCGACGCATTGGCCGACCGCGGTCATGATCGCCAGCCCCAGGGCATTATCAGCGATATAGCAGAGATTGCCGAGTCCGTTTGCGACCGCATTTGCGGCAATTTCTGAAGTTCCGTAGGTACTCACGAAGATCGTGACGATGATCCGTCCCATCTGGAAGAGGCCGGATTCCACGGCATTCGGAACCGCCATGGACATGATTCTGCGGATCGTCGGACGATCTGCCATGAAGATCTGTTTCCAGCGGATGCATAGCTCGTTTTCCGGATCGAAGCAGAGACGGAACATGATCATGGCAGCAACTGCCCGTGAGACCAGGGTCGGCCAGGCAACACCCGCCACGCCAAGGTGCAGCACATAGACGCCGAAATAATTGCCTGCCACATTGATGACATTCATCAGGATCGACGTATTCATGATGGACTTTGTCCTGCTCATGGAGCGATACAGCGCGCAGCAGCTGTTATACATGCCGAGAAACGGAAATGATAAAGCAGTGATGCGGAAGTAGGTCACACCGGCATCCATGACTTCCGGACTGATGCGGGCATAGAGCAGCGTCAGGATGTTCCGGGCAGAGAAGAAGCAGACTGCCCCGAGGATCAGCGGAATCAGAATCGAGATCATGATCAGCTGGGATGCCGAAAGATCTGTCTCCTCTCTATTGCCATATCCAAGATACTGAGAGGTGACGACCGAGCCGCCGGCCGCCAGGGCATCCATGACTGCAATCACGAGCCAGTTGACTTCGTTGACGATCGAAACGCCGGAGATGGCTGCTTCGCCAGCTGAAGAGACCATGACGGTATCCAGCATGCCGACCAGCATCACCAGCACCTGTTCCACCATCAGAGGAAAGATCAGTTTTCGCAGCTGAGTGTCTGTGAACATGATTCTAATTCTACGACGATGCGGTGTTTGGAAACCAGAGAAATCAGGAGTTGCTGAGGGCAAGATACTCAAGGAACTGATCTTCCGGCAGGGGCTTTGAGAAATAGTAGCCCTGCAGATAATCCGTTCCTCTCTGAATCAGCATCTGCTTCTGCTTCTCGGTCTCCACGCCTTCTGCGACAGAACGGCGTTCCAGACCCCGGATCAGCGACAGCATGTTCAGGAAGATGACATTGCGGACCGGATCTTTCTCCGATTCCCAGAGAAAGCTCTTGTCGATCTTGATGAGACGGAACGGATACTTGGCGATATATGAATAGCTGGCATTGCCGGTGCCGAAATCATCCAGAGAGAACGAGAAGCCTTCCTGCTGGAGCTTGCGGATCGAGTTGACCATGACGGACTCATTGAAGATGACTGCCGACTCGGTGATTTCCAGATTGATGCGATGCGGGTCGACATGATAGCGGTCCAGGATGGCACGGAAGGTTTCGGCCAGATGATCATCCATGCACTGAACGGTGGACAGGTTGACTTCAATGAAGCGGATTCCCCTTTCAAGCACATCGCTTTCCGAAAGAAACCGGCATACTTCCTCGAATACCATCTCCCCGATCGAATGGATGAGACCGGTCTGCTCTGCCACCCGGATGAATTCTTCCGGAGAAATGCTGCCAAGCTTCTCATCATGGAGACGCACAAGTGCTTCCGCGGAACGGAACCGGCCAGTCCGGGCATCATAGATCGGCTGATAGTAGACCCTGAAGCTTTTTCTGCTGATTCCTCTCTGCAGGGCCTGCTCGACTTCGAGCTGACGTTCCTGCTGCTTCAGCAAATCCGTGAACATGACCGGATTATCGCTGCTGATCACCTGCTGAGCGATCGTGCTCATGAACAGCAGAAGCTGCTTTTCATCGCGGATCTGGTCCGGGATGCAGGCCATCCGGACCGAAGCAGTCACGGCGACGATTGCGGTCTCATAGATCCAGGTGCCTTCTAACTTCTTTCTGATTTTTTCTGCAAAGGCTTCTGCATTTTCTCTGGTTTCGGCCGGCATCACGATGATGAACTGGCCCTGTTCCGAGCGGAAGCACCGGAGCCCGTCTCTGGAAAAGCTGTGCAGCCAGCTGCCCATCTCATGGAGAATCCCCGCCATGACGGTACTGCCGAGAGTCATCTGATAATAGCTGCTGTTGCGGATATCCAGGGCGATAATCCAGGTATGGTACGAGGCGTCATAGAATGGTCTGACAAAGCGCAGCAGAGCATATCGGCTGAGCAGGCCGGTTTCCGTATCACGGAATCTCGAATCATCTTCGATCGTGAAGAAACAATAGAGACAGGAAAGGATCTGAAACACGATTGCCATCTGCAGGATCAACAGGTGCCTGCCGGACACTGCTCCGACGGTCATGCCGATCGTCAGCGTCAGAAGGCCATGATAGTCCTTCTTCTGAAAAGAATCATGATGTTTCAAAAGGAAAAAGAACAGGCATGCGCAATAGAACCCGACGATGAACCTGTCTGCCCATCCCAGAGCGGAAATCCTCTGCTGCTGAATTGTCTGGAAAATCACCGATCCGAAGAGGAAGATCTCCGGAATGCTGAGCAGCACTTTCTGCCTGGTCCGCATTGCTCTGAGTTCTCCGGCAAGTTCCAGGAGATAAAGCAGAAAGACAGACGGACAGGTCAGCCGCAGCAGGCGAGAAAAGGCTGCGGAAAAGGTCAGAGGTGATGTCTCTGGAGCTGCGATCACGAACAGCTCGGAAAAGGAAGCAGCGAGCATGAACAGGACAAGCAGACTGAAAAGCCTGGCCTTTCGGATATGCAGATTCTCCCGGCTGTAGATCATCAGCAGAAGAAAGATGCAGAAAATGCACGTGCAGACATCGACCGTAATAAAAAAATGATATATATCAAGCACTGAGAAGACTCCTTGCTATACCCCTTTTCTACCCCAGATCATGATATCACAGGAACACGCAGAATTGCAGGCATGCTTCCCTGCATGCAGGGAAAAAGAATCAGAACATCTGCAGGATCATGGATGTGCTCATTTCAGCTTTTTCAGGATTGTTCACCGACCCCATAGAGCACGTTCTGCGATCCAGAGATGGCGCAAAAAAAGCTGCAGCAGTATTGTGTCTGCTGCAGCCCTGCTTCAATCGGTCTTCGATTTCTCTCTTGCCGCAGAAAGGTCACGGTAAGTTCGTGCAAAGGCATGAGCGCCGATCTCACTCAGGGCGCGGATGCCGGTATGGCCGAGCTTCAGCTTTCCCAGCTGGATCATGGGCACCTGATAGAGACGGGAGGTAAGACCAAGTTCAGTCCATTCCAGAAAATGATAGTACTCATGGCTGAGAATCAGATTCTCGGCAGATTTCAGATCGAGGGAATTCTCCTCTGCCCATAGCGCGATGGACTTCAGATACAGATTGACTTCTTTCTTTCCGGAGATATAGTCGCTGAAATAGCGCTGGTTTCCGGATACGAAATCAATGTTCTTTTCTTTCAGAGTCAGTCCGCTTTCTCTGCAGATCGCAAAGAAATCATAGCTGCCATGAAACTGCTGAAAGGTTTCACGGGCAGCTGCTTCTCCTCTTGCCCAGGCTTTTTCGGTAATCGGCTTGCGATCCTCAGCCGGAATCCTGGAATAGCATGGATCATAAGAGAGTTCTTTCAGGGCAAGATCATGATCCGGGAACGGAAAATGATCTGACTTCCGTTTCTTCTCTCCCATGGGCTATTCCACGCGTTTCGTGCCGATCACGATCAGCGGCTCGGAATCGGGAAGGCCTTCCAGTTCGACCTGGGCAAGCGAAATCACCTGTTCTGGTTTCTGCATGCCCGAGAGATCGACGATTCTTCTGCCGACGATGAGATACAGATTCGGGAGACTGGAGCCGCCGTCGTTGTATTCCGTCAGTTCTTCCAGCATCCAGTTCACGTCTTTCTTCCAGGCGGAAAGACTGCTCTGACGAACCGTGGCATTGCTCTTCTGCAGGCGGATGACGCCCTCGCTGTCAATCAGGCGCAGCGGATGCGTCTTCTTGCGGAAGAAGAGTTTCTTCTCTACTTTCTCTGCCGTGACAGCAGCCATGCCTCCAGTACGGGCTTCAATCTTCAGCTCAGAAGGATTCATCGCCAGATTGGAAGCTGCTTCCTGAATCAGTTCGGCTTCACTGAGTTCTTTCTTCAGGCGATCATGAGACCGCATTTCCGTAGCACCGGTAGCGATTGCCCGGACGATGTTGCGCTGCGTATCGACCTCTACCTGAATCTCGATCGTGCCCAAAGCAGCTCCGTTCTGGATCGCAGCCTGTTCTGCTTCTCTGCGGACCGCAATGATGTCGTCCTGGGTCGGGTTGGTCACGGAACGTTCGACCATATCGCGGACCATTGCCAGCGCGACGCCGATCGTGGAGATAACCGGCGCATTGCGGGCAATGCGGTGACGATGTCCCATCGTCTCAGCAAGGTGCGGAACCACGGAAGCAGCGCCTCCGCCGCCGCCGACGAAGATCGTCGTCCGGGGATCCATCTCATACATCTTCATGAGTTCCGCTGCGACTTTGGAGTTCTTGGCAGCCGCAAAGCCGAGGACTGCTTTCGCTGCCGCTTCCACGCTGACGCCCATATTGTCAGCCAGCGGTTTCCATGCCTTCTTCGCTGCTTCCGGATTGCCGTAGGCATAATCTTCCGGCTTCACATAGCCGGCGATATTGGCGGCACCGGACAGGGTCAGGGCATACTTCTTTCCATCTGCGCATTCGATCATTGCATATTCCGGATCGCCTGCCATCGGACGAATGCTCACGAGCTTCGGATCTCTGATCTCTTCCGGCTTTGCATAGACTTCATAATCGAGGTCCGCAATATGAGCAGATCTCGGTCCGGTATCGACTGCCTTGCCGTCTTTCAGCTCGATCATCGAGCCGCCGCCGATGCCGACCGTATGCACATCAAGTGAGTTCAGATAGGTCTTGAAGCCGCCGACTTCCGCATAGCGGATCATGACTTTGCCATCCTTGACGCAGGAAATATCCGTGGAAGTTCCGCCGACTTCGAAGAAGATTCCATCGGTAAGCTTCTCATACATCAGAGCTCCGGCAACCCCGGCAGCAGGTCCGGAGAGAATCGTCAGAATCGGACGGCTGCGGACTTCATCGACGGTCATGACGCCGCCATCGCAGCGCATGATCATCAGCGGTGCCTTGATGCCTGCTTTCCTGATGGACTGATCAGTCATGGCTGCGGTTTCCAGCATCTTCGGCATGATGGAAGCGTTGATCACCGCCGTGCGGGTGCGGATCTTCAGGCCGTAGAGCTTGGAGATATCGTTGGTTGCGGTTGCCGGAAGGCCCTGATCCGTGCATAGCTTCACGACGAGATTCTCATTGGAAGGATCATCGACAGAGAAGGCTTCGGCAGCCACGAAGGACTGACAGCCCTTTTCTTTCAGCGCATCGATCGCACCCTTGATATCTTCCTCGAGACTGCCTGAAGAGCAGTCAATATAGGCATTCTCCGTTTCAAGAAATTTACCCGGGGCAAGCTCGATATTGCCGATCGCCGTATCTGCCTTTGCCTTGGAGCCCTCCAGACCGCTGCCGAGAGTGATGATGCCGACCTTGGCGACATCTCCTTCCAGCAGGGCATTGGTTGCCTGCGTGGTGCCGTGAGCGATGAAGGAAACGTCATCAGGAGAAATATGATATTCCTCCATGATCTTGTGCAGCACTTCGATGATGCCCGCTGCGACGCCTTCCTTCGCCCGATGCGTGGTCGGGGTCTTGACATACCCGATCAGTTCAAATGTGTCATTGTCGATGGCGACTGCATCCGTGAATGTGCCGCCGACATCGATGCCGATTCTTACCTTCATTGCCTGCCTCCGTACTTGATTGGAAAAATGAGGCGCCTCCCTTGTTCAGAAAGGCGCCGAGTCTGCTGAATATGCTTGAGAAACTCAGAAGAAACGAACACCGGAAATGATGACACCGATGACTGCAACTACCCAGAGATACGGCAGCAGTTTCTTCGTCAGGGCATTGACATCCACTTCGCAGAAGTTCGCGGTCCAGACGTTCTGGGTATTGGTCGGATCGCCGCATGCCTGAATGCGCTCTGCAGAGAGGAAGGCTCCCATGACTGCCTGCGGCTGCAGCGTGCCAAGACCGATGATCAATGCAGCGATGCCGGAGCCAAGTCCGAACAGGTTCATCGGGCCGCGGTACAGTGCCAGCGGAGCAAGCAGCGAGAAGAAGATGATGAAGCCGGCTCTTGAGGTCGGAGTGACCTTGAGCAGGAACGGATCGAGAACAGTCTTGACGTTTGCGTTGGTAACCGCAAGGAACAGAATGCCGATGCCGATCATGAGCAGAACTGCAGGGCCTGCATCCGTGACGCCGTCATAGCCGGACTTCACGAGCAGATTCATTGCCTTGTCCCAGGACTTGCTGGTGAAGATCAGGATCCAGAGAATGCCGACCATGAAGGACGGGCAGACCGGAATCTTGAAGAACGCGACGAGGACGATCGGAATCAGCGGCGTGATCATGGCAAGGAAACCGCGGGCACCCGTCAGACTCTTCTCCCCGGCTGCCGGCTTCTTGTCTTCTGCCGGTGCAGAGAATGCGAACTTGATGCCATTGCGCTTGAATTCAACGATGATCAGAACGAGGGTCGCAATTGCGGTCAGAATCATCATCGTCGTCTCGAAGGACTGGATCTCTGAAATATCGAGGCTGAAGATGTTTGCATAGTTCTGCCACTGAGCGATGTTGATCGTAAGTCCGGTCGTGAAGGCCATCATATAGATCGCAGCCGCGCTCATTGCCGGAACGCCGATCGAAATCAGAATCGGCAGAACGATGGACCCGGTCATGATGATTGCGCCCAGTCCGCTCAATGTCGTGAACAGAATTGCGACCACTGCGACCATGATGATCGTGACGACGAACGGCTTGTCTCCGCCCAGCTCTGCGCTGCGCTTGATGATGTTCTCAGTAACGCCCGTCTTGTTCATCAGCTGAGCAAGCCATGCACCGAAGATGACGGCCATGATTGCTGCGCCCATGCGGACGGTTCCTGCTTCAAGAACGGTCTGCAGCCAGCCGATTGCGTTTCCGTCAGCGTCTTTTCCGACTGCCGGAACGCCTGCGATGATGCAGATGATGACCGCCAGCAGCGGAAGCGCCAGCAAGGTCGGCATCTTCTTTGTGATCATGAGAGCTGCGATGATCACAAATGCGATGATGATCAGAATCCCTTGTGCCATAGTTTAATCTCCTTTCAGATAACCCCTTTTTTATCGAACACGGTATGGCTTACCGGAGGCTCCGGATCAGGAAAACTTCAGTTCATTGCGTACCCATCGGGCCATCCCTTCATGGTCTGACGAAGTACGGGAATCCACGAAAATGACTTTCGGCCGATCGTTCTCAAGCTTGCTGAAAAGATCGTTTTCCAACTCTCCCGCATTGAACTTCTGCCTTCCGGAATCGGAAGAGATGAAGATGCAGGCCAGCGGAAACATCATGCAGAGAGACATCATCAATCCTTCGAGTCCGTCTTTCTCGGCAGCGGTGTCGGCATCTTCCGGCAGGAAGGAGCGGCAGAACGACGGCAGAATCTCAATGGTCTGCTCATCCGCGGTGATGCTGGCGGCCACTTCGGTCCCGAGTCTGATCTGGGCACAGCACGAAGCAGTTTCCTCTTCTGCTAATGCTCTGGTCACGGTGTAATGCATGGAGTAGTCTTCAATCACCGGCACCTTCAGATACATGCGCAATGCATCAGAGAGCTTCATCTGGGGCGCATATCCGCCTGCATCCATCATGACGTTGAAGTCGCTTTCCTTCATATCATCCTGGAACAGAAGACCGATGCCCAGCACCCTGGACCCCTTCAGCGCCTGCCGGATGAGCTCCGATAGATCATTGCCGGAATGCCAGCGGTCCATCAGCTTCTTCTGCGATTTCAGAGAAATCGAAAGATCGAACGTGCTGAACCAGATGCTCCGGCGGGAGATCTCGAATATGGCAATCATGCCGAAGTCCGGATTGATCTCCAGACAGCGCTGACTCCGGCCGCCGGTGCTGATCGTGCCGTTTTCAATCAGCACGTTCTGCTCCAGCAGATGCGAAACCAGGGAAGTGACAGTGCTGGCGGAAAGTCCGGTCTTCTGGGCAAGTGAAATCCGGGAAATCCCTGGATTTTCCTGAACAAGTCTCACGATCATCGTGAGATTTTCTTTCTTCATGTCTTTCAGACCGCTCTTCTTCATGATCTTTCTCTTTTTTCGGACTTCGAAATAACTGGTTTTAACGTAGCACACATCCGGAAGGACTGCAAGGGCTTTCAGCGGTACTCGCCGAGTTTCTCTTTCAGTTCAATTCCATTGACTGCATGCAGGGCAATTCCCTGATCCAGGGCAAGCACGCAAGCTTCCCCTGCTGCCTGGCCGATGTCGATGACCGTCGGAATGATGCGGATGCTTGCTTCCATGAGGAACTCTGTCGAGATGCACCTTCCGGCGGCACAGATATTCTTCACTGCGGAAGAAATCATCGCCCGGTACGGAATCTCATAGTAATCACCTGGCTGATACGAAATCTGATGCACCAGCGACTTCTTTGCCGAATGCACATCAATGTACCAGTCTCCTCTTGCAACGGCATCTTCAAATCTCGCCTGATTCGTATAGTCGCCAGCAGGCATGACATAGTCGCCGATCAGTTCCCAGGATTCTCTGATCCCGAGCATGGAAGCTTCCTGAACCAGATAGCAGTGCTCAAAGCCAGGCATATACTCTTTCAGGAACTTCATGAGACGGGCAATGGATCTCCGCCCTTCGATGATTGCTCCGGATCGGTCCAGAGCATGTTCGTTATCCATGAGATGGACGAGATGCGGACAGTTGAAGGAAAGCACGCCCGGTTTTCCCGGAACGGTATAGTTCTGGAAATAGCGCAGATCATCCGGAATCAGAACGCCGTCTTTCACCGCCTGATCAAACAATGGCTGCAAAGCAAAGCCTCTTCCGCCTACCATGGCAGATTCGAAATAATCTCCGGCTTCATGATGAACGCTGTAGGTATCATTCAGAGAGAATACATAATCACGGTATTTTTCGATATCGACTCCGCCGACTTCAAACCGCAGCGAGGAGATCTGATTATTGCCATCTTCATCTCCCCGCCGGCAAGGAACACCTGCCAGCCTCAGCACCATTGCATCGCCGGTCGCATCCACGAACTGCTTTCCGAGCACGGCGCATAATCCTTCCGTGACTGCTACGACCAGGCCTCTGATCTGATCGCCTTCCATCAGCACATCGGCAATTGCTGCATCAAAGAGCAGATCGCAGCCGGCATCGGTGAGCAGTTCGTCCCAGCTGTGGCACATCGCTTCGGCAGAATACCAGCGCTGGTTGCTGACGCCATGGTCTCTGACAGGCGCAATCGCATTGAGCTTTTCTTCAAGCGCATAGAAGTTGCTGTGATGGCCCGTATAGGAACGCATCATCGGGGTGACCAGCGCATTGACGCTGGATCCGCCTAAACGGATGGATTTCTCTACGATGAGGGTTTTCTTTCCTGCTTGTGCTGAAGTCAGGGCTGCCGAAGCACCGGCGCTGCCGCCTCCGGCAATGATGGTTTCCCAGGTTCCGAGGACTTCTAGTTCGCGCCCCTGATAAGAAATGGTCTCTTTCATAATCTCTCCTGTCTTTTCAGTTCTGATTTTCCGATCTACAATTATTTCGGAGTCCGCAATAACTGCTTTCAGCATAGACGATTTTCTGCCAGATGCAAGCAGCGCGGAAAGAAAGAAGGAAAATCATGAACCAGAAAAATCAGGAAATCCTGGATTCCATTCACGGAAAGCTGATCGTCTCCTGTCAGGCACTTCCGGAAGAACCCCTGCATTCCAGCTTCATCATGGGCCGCATGGCTTTAGCAGCCACGATGGGAGGAGCCGGAGGCATCCGTGCAAACACTGTCGAGGATATTGCAGAGATCAGAAAGAACACCAGTCTTCCGATCATCGGCATCATCAAGAAAGACTATCCGGATTCGGAGGTATACATCACGCCGACCATGACGGAAGTCGATGCCCTGATGGATTGCGGCGTTGAGATTCTGGCCATGGATGCGACCGCCAGAAAGCGCCCGGGCGGACAGTCTCTGGATGACTTCTTCCGGGAAGTGAAGCAGAAGTATCCCGAGCAGCTGTTCATGGCTGACTGTGCAAGTCCGGAAGATGGCATGCATGCCGCCGAGCTCGGCTTTGATCTGATCGGCACGACGATGGCAGGATATACGGACTACACCAGAGGGGTGAAGGTTCCGCCGTATGCCATGATCAAGAAGCTGGTGCTGGAGTCCGGCAAGCCGGTGATTGCGGAAGGCCATATCTCAACCCCGGAAATGCTGAGACATGCGATGGACATGAATGTCTGGGCAGTCGTTGTCGGCTCGGCAATCACCCGGCCTTATGAGATCACGAAGACTTTCATGAAAGCCCTGGAGGACTGATGAGCCGCATCGGTCTTCTGGATATCGGCGGCACTACCATCAAGAGCGGAATCCTGGATCATGGAACCCTGAGTGCCAGAGAAACCATTCCCACCTGTGCTTCTATGGGAGCAGAGCAGGTGATTGCCCGGGCGATGAATCTGCTCACAGCTTTTTCTGATCTCGATGCAATAGGCATCAGCACCTGCGGACAGGTCGATCCGGAGAATGGTTCCATCGCTTATGCCAATGACAATATGCCCGGCTATACCGGCATGAAGGTCAGGGCAAAGTTCGAGGAACGGTTTCAGATTCCCTGTGCCGTGCTGAATGATGCATATGCGGCTGCGGCTGGCGAACATGCATGCGGGGCAGCCGCAGGTGCTTCGGATTTTCTGTGCATCACGTATGGAACGGGCATCGGCGCAGGCATCTGGCTGAATGGTTCCCCCTATTACGGAGCTGGTCCGAATGCCGGCATCATGGCTGGCGGCATGATCGTGCATGCAGAGAAGCGGGACGATCCATGGGCAGGAAGCTATGAAAAAGCAGCCTCCACTACCGCATTGCTGAAGATGGCACAGCAGGCAGATCCTTCGATTCTGAATGGCCGTTCCTTCATGGAACAGGCAGAACACGATCCTGCTCTGATGCAGGTGCTTGAGGCATGGACGGAAGAGATCGGCATCGGCTTATGCTCGTTTGCGGCGGTCTTCAACATTCCGCTCTTCGTATTAGGCGGCGGCATCATGGAACAGCCGATCGTCTTCGAAAAGACCGTGCAGGCATTCGAAAAGCACCTGATACCGGGTTTTCGGGGAATCGAGCTGAAAAAAGCCCGGCTTGGAAACCAGGCAGGGCTGTATGGAGCTGCGGCAATGGCAGAAGCCATGCTTGCAGAAGCGTGATTCAGAGCAATCCGGAAGGATTGCTCTTTTATTTTCCGAGTACCAGATATCTTCCGCAGATCACATCTTCCACGGCAAGGCCAAGGGCATCGAAGAGCGTGATCTCCTCGTCGGATTGTCTTCCCGGAACTTTTCCAAGCAGAAGCCCGCCGAGGCTGCCGCGGATATGATCTTCCCCAATCAGGCCTTCTGACAGCGGAATGAGATATTCTCCGGATTCCTTCTTCATTGCCGAGATTTCATCCGCATAGACCTTCGAAGCAGCGAAGAGTTCGGATGTGATCTCCCTGGTCGTCGGGGTGAAGGTGCCGACGGCATTGATATGAGCACCCGGACGGATCCACTCTTTCTTCAGATAAGGTTCCTTCGAAGGGGTCACGGTGCAGATGATATCTGCATCTTTCACGGCCTGTCTGGCACTGTCAGCGACAGTGACTTCAAGTCCGTAAGCAGCCTTCATCTCTTCCGCAAACTTTACGGCTGCTTCTCTGCGCAGATCATAGACCGAGATCTCTCTGATCGACGGACGCACCAGCAGGATCGCAGCAGTGTGAGACCTTGCCTGAGCCCCTGCTCCGATCAGGGCAAGCTTCTGAGCATCTTTCAGGGCCAATAGATCCGTAGCGACTGCCGAGACGCATCCGGTACGCACTTCCGTGATGACCGAGCAGTCGGCCATGCCGATCGGAAAGCCATGATCGCTGTCAAACATCATGACATAGCCCATGTGGCTCGGGTATGGTGTCCCAGCATTATTGGAATTCGCATCGATGATCTTGGCGCCGAAGCAGCTATGATCGCCAAGATATGCCGGCATGAAGCCGAACGTATTGCCTTGCGGCAGGTGATTGATGGAACGCAGCGGCTGAACTGCCTTTCCCTGTTCCAGGGCAATGAATGCCTCTCTCATCAGCGGAATGCATACTTCCGGAGTCAGCCTTTTTCTGGCTTCTTCTGCTTCTACGATAATCATTCTTCTTTCCTCCTGAATCCATGTGCTGCAAAGACCTTTTCCAGCCGGCCGATGGCAGCGATGACCTCTGTTTCCATAACTGCGGTGCAGATCCTTGCGCAGCACTTTCCTCCATAGTATTCTTCTCCGCGATCGCAGGCAAACAGCGCTTCTTCTTCCAGCATCCTGAACAGAGCGTCCGGTTCCATACCCAGCGCGGAAAGGTCTGCCCAGAGCACATATCCTGCATCCGGCGTATATGCTTTCACCCCTTCAAAGGAGCCGAAGAAGTTCAGAAAGCGATCGGTATTGCGCTTCAGCACTTCAATCAGCTGGCTGAGCCATTCTGCGCCTGCCGGCGTATATCCGCCGATGAGCGCTGCATAAGCCATCGGATCGATACTGCCGAAGTGATCGGCAGTACGCTGTTCTTCAAATGCACGATAGAGTCCGGGATTGCGGATGATCGCATTTGCATGGTTGACGCCGGTAAAAGAAAACGTCTTTCCCATCGAAAGGATGGAGATCACCAGATCGCTGTCCTTCGCCAGAGCAGTAAGCAGCGGGACCGGTTTCCCGTTCAGCGGGATGTCTGCGAAAATCTCATCAGAGAGAATCGGCATCCGGTATTTCCTGGCCAGAGACAGAAGCTGATGCAGTTCTTCTTCTGACAGCACCTGACCGGTCGGATTATCCGGATTGCAGAGCACAAACAGCTTTGCCTTCGGATCGGAAAACTTTCTTTCCAGATCTTCAAAGTCCGGATGGAATCTTCCTTCTTTTTCAATCATCGGGCTGAAGATGGTAGTTCCTCGCTTCAGACGGCGGGCTGCCTGATCGTAGCGATTGTAATCCGGAGTCATGAGCACCATGTGCTCCTCTGGCTTCACAAACAGACGGATCGCAGATGCGACGGAGAAGATCGTGCCCTGCATCGGCAGAATCCAGTCAGGGGAAATGTCTGCCTTCCGGATGTTCTTCACCCACCAGACGATATGATCTCTGTAATTCTGATCCGCGATCGTAAAGCCCATCAGTCCGTTCTCTGCACATTCCTTCATCGCATCGATGACCGGCTGAGCGGTGCGGAATTCAAACTCTGCCCCGCTGAAGCTCGGAAGGTTGTGCTGGCGGATCGCGGATGGGGTGAACATCAGATCCTTGAGGTTCCCCCTGCCGGTTCTGGAAACCCGGGTCGTGAAATCATACTTCATGCTGGGTCTCCATAATGAAAGCAGGCAAGGCGGTGGCCCTTTCTGATCTCTCTGAGTTCAGGGGTTTCATGCCGGCAGCGCTCTTCTGCGAATGGACATCTTGCCGCAAAACGGCAGCCTGGGCTCGGATTGACAGGACTGGTGACTTCGCCCTGCAGAATGACCTGGTTTTTCCGGTCAGCTTCAAAATCGGGATCTGCAACCGGAACTGCATCAAGCAGGCCTTGGGTATACGGATGAAGCGGATGGTCATAGACTTCAGAGGTATACCCGGTTTCCACCATCTGACCCAGATACATCACGCAGATTTCATCGCTGATGTAACGGACCATTGAAAGATCATGGGCAATGAAGAGATAAGTCAGCTTCATCTCTTTCTGCAGATCCACCAGCAGGTTCACGATCTGGGCCTGCACCGAGACATCGAGAGCGGAAATTGCTTCATCGCATACGATGAATTCCGGATTCACGGCAAGCGAACGGGCAAGGCCGACGCGCTGACGCTGGCCGCCGGAGAATTCGTGCGGGAAGCGATTGGCATGTTCGGCATGCAGGCCGACTTTCTCAAGCAGTTCGTAGACCATCTGCATGCGTTCATGATCATCCGCTCCGATGTGATGGATTTCCAGTCCTTCCTTGATGATTTCCCCGACGGTAAAGAACGGGTTCAGGGAAGCATAAGGGTCCTGATAGACCATCTGCATCCGTCTGGTCAGCTCTCTTCTTTCTTTTCCATGGATGGATGTGATGTCTTTTCCGTCAAAGAAGATCCTGCCGCCATCCGGTTCATAGAGACGGACTAATGTGCGGCCGACGGTCGTCTTGCCGCAGCCGGACTCTCCGACCAGACCGAGCGTGCGCTGACGGGGAATCTGAAAGGAAACATCATCCACCGCGTGCAGAATCCGGTTATGCCCGAGATTGAAATATTTCTTCAGGTGGTCGGCCTGAACAAGCGTCTGATTGGTTTCAGTCATGAGCAGATCCTCCGATTGCAGCGCTTCTGTCTCCTTCCGATAGATACGGCGGGATGAAATCCTTCGAACAGCGCGCATCCAGCAGCCAGCACTTTGCGCAATGTCCTTCAGAAACGTTCTTCAGATCAGGATCATGGTGCAGGCATGCTTCAAGACAGTACGGACAGCGCGGCGCAAAGGAGCAGCCGGAGGGAGGCGCATAAAGGTCCGGCGGCGTGCCGGGAATCGACATCAGCCGGGCATCCGACTTCTTCCGGCGGTCCGGCATGGAGCCAAGCAGGCCGTAGGTATACGGGTGCTTTGTGGAATAGAAAACATCCCGGAGAGACCCTTCTTCGACGATCTGACCTGCATACATGACCGCAACCCGGTCTGCCATGCGGGCAACAACGCCGAGATTGTGCGTGATCAGAATGATGGCGCATCCGGTTTCTTTCTGCATGTCCATCATCAGCTTCAGAATCTGTGCCTGGGTCGTCACATCCAGAGCGGTAGTCGGTTCATCTGCGATCAGCACGGAGGGATGGCAGCACATTGCCATCGCAATCATGATACGCTGGCGCTGGCCGCCGGAAAAAGTGTGCGGATAGCGGCGGAAGGATTCTTCCGGATTCGGGATTCCGACCTTAGCGAGCATCTCGATGGCTCGTTTCTTCGCATCCGATCGGGAAATCTTTTCATGGACCCTGATCGCTTCCGTCATCTGTCTGCCGATGCGCTGAACGGGATTCAGAGAGGTCATGGCATCCTGGAAGACCATTGCGAATTCCCTGCCTCGGTATGCCCGCATCTCTTTTTCTGAAATCCTTGAAATGTCTTTCCCTTTGTAGAGGATGCTGTCAGAGAAGACAATCGCAGGCGGTTCCGGATTCAGGCGGATGATCGACTGCGTGGAGACCGATTTCCCGCAGCCCGATTCGCCGACAATGGCAAGAGTCTCCCCGGGATCGAGATGGAAGCTGACCCCGCGGACGGCATGGATCGTTCCGGAGACCGTTTCCAAATTCACTCTGAGGTTATTCACTTCAAGCAGATGTCCGCTCATTCTGCCACCTCCTTTTTCATGCTTTCTTCTGCCTGTCTGCGCTTTTTCCGCCATGCCCGCGTGGAGAATTCCTCGCGCAGCTGCGGATCAAGATCGTCACGCAGGCAGTTGCCCAGCATGAAGAATGCAAAGATGATCAATGCCAGAACTGAGGAAGGAAGAATGAACTGATAGAAATGGATCCGGTAGAGGTTCGCGCCGTCGGCGGCAAGCTGGCCAAGGGAAGTCATCGGCGGAGCAATGCCGAGGCCGATGAACGCCAGGCTTGCTTCAATGAACATTGCGGCAGGGACGGAGCTGGTCAGAGATACGATCATGTTGCCGAGCACATTCGGAAGAATATGCCGGAAGATGATCCGGCCGGAAGAAGCCCCGAGCGTTTCGGCAGCCAGCGTGAATTCCCGGTTCCTGAACTGCAGGATGCGGCCGCGGTATCCTCTGGCCGGGCCCATCCAGTTCATGATGGCAAGGGCAAGGATGATTGACTGGGCTCCGCCGCCGAAATAGACAATGACCAGAATCAGATAGATCATCGAGGGAATGCAGAGACCGACATCGATGATGCGCATGATGATCATATCCACCCATCCCCCGCACCAGCCGGAGATCGAGCCGATCACCATGCCGAAGGCAAATGGAATGATGGCGCCGATGAATCCGACTGCCAGCGAAACTCTGGCGCCGACCCAGACTCTGGTCCAGATGTCACGGCCGACGGAATCGGTGCCGAACCAGTGCTGGGCAGACGGAGAAAGATTGCTTTCCAGCAGGCTGGTCGTATCGTACCGATACGGCGACAGCATCGGCGCAAAGATCGCCATCAGAATCACCGCCAGAATCAGAATGACGCAGAACTGACCGAGGCGGTCTTCCCGGAACTTGCGCCAGACCCCCTGCCAGTAGCTGACAGACGGACGGACGATCTGTTCCATGTCCATTCCCGACCGATCTGCAGGAACAAATTCAGAGACAGGGATTTCATCGTTCTTATTCATTGCTGTACTCATTCAGAAACCTCCTCTCATGCGACGCGGATACGAGGATCCACAATGCCGTAAAGCAGGTCAACGATGAAGTTGGCGCTGACCACGATGATTGCCTGGAAGATCACCAGTCCCATCACCATCGTATAGTCCAGGGAAATGACGCTGTCTACGAAATAGCTTCCCATGCCTGGAATGGAGAAGATCTTCTCGATGACATAAGAGCCTAAGAGCATCCCTGCAATCTCGGTGCCGATGCCGGTGATCAGCGGAATGATGGCATTGCGGATCTGATGAAACACCGTGACTTTCCAGGGGCTCAAGCCCTTTGCCTTGGCCGTCTTGAGATAGTCCTGCCGGTCGACTTCCAGCATCAGCGTGCGCATGGAACGAGCATAGCCGGCGATGGTGCCAAGAGAGAGACAGATGGTCGGAAGAATGGTATGCCGGAAGCTCTTCCATTGGGATACCGGGAACCAGTGCAGCTTCACCGCGAAGAAGTACTGAAGCAGAGCAGCGATGATGAACGAAGGCACTGCAATGCAGAGGATCACGAACACATTGATGGCGGTATCTGCAGCCTGGCCGCGATGCTTGGCGGAAATGATGCCGAGGATCATGCCGACCGGAATGCCGAACAGCAGTGCCTGCATGCCGAGCTGCGCGCTCACCGGGAAAGTCGTGGAGATGATGTAGTTCACGCTGCGGCCGGTATATTTGATCGAATATCCGAAATCGCCATGCAGAAGATTGCCCAGATAAGTCAGATACTGCTGCCAGACAGGCTTGTCCAGCCCGTAATAGGCCATCATCTTCGCCACGGTTTCCGCCTTCAGGATCTTCGTTGAGGCAAACGGATTCCCTGGCAGCAGATGCAGCAGGAAGAAGCATACGGTCACAATGACCCAGATGGTGATCACCGAAATGATCAGCCGGTACAGAATATATCGTTTCATTCAGGTCCCTTCTAAGGAAATGCAGCCGCGGATGCCGGCTGCATTTCCCCTTCCTTCTATTTTATGTCTCAGAATTGTCCCTGAGCGGTCCTTCAGTTCTTCTTCAGATAATTGATTTCAATTGCATTATCAATACTCGAAAGAATGAAGTTGCTGTATTCGTGGGACACTGCATAGTAGTTGCCATTGGTATTGATCGGAATCAGCGGCAGCTCATCGGTCAGGATCTGAGCCGCCTGCGCATACAGTGCCATCCGCTTCGTGCGGTCGAATTCCTGAGATCCTTCGCGGACCAGGGAATCATATTCTTCGTTCGAGAAGATATTGCCGACCCCGGCCGGATTGTTGGCAGATCCATCTGTGATCCAGTATGCAAGGAAATCAAACGGAGAGGACCCGGTGCCCAGCGACGTGTAGTAGATATCATACTGCAGAGTGCACATCAGCTGGATCGCATTCGGGATCGGCTGCAGATTGATCTCGATATTATTCAGTCCGAGCACCTGGCTCCACTGATCCGTGATCGTTTCAGCCATGATCCGATAGTTATCACTGTCAAATGTCAGATAAGTCAGCGTCGGAAGATCATCGACGGAACTGTAGCCGAGCTCTTCCAGAGCAGCGTTCAGATACTTCACGGCCTGCTCTGCATCGCCATCGACCGGCACTTCATTCTGCATCGGATAATCTTCGCAGAACAGAGAGTCTTCTTTGTTTCCTGGAATCGGCGAATTGAAGAAGGAGCTGGTCGGATTCACCGACTTGTCGACTGCCTGGTTGATTGCCGTGCGGTTCAGCGCATAGCTCAGGGCCAGGCGGAAGTTCCTGTTGGAAAGAAGTGCAGCCTTTGCCGCATCGCCCTGCCCGGTTGTATTCAGCTGCACGCAGCGGAGCGCTGATCCGGAGGTATAGATCAGATAGTCCTTGAGTTCATCCACATAATTGACATTGACGTTGTACATGGCCTGAGCTTCATTGTTCTCAAACATCGCAACCGAAGTATTGCTGTCGGTGCTGCTGATTTCAATGACCTTCTTTGCCGGGAACTGCTCGTCGGAATAGAGCCAGTTCTCGTTCTTTTCATAGGTAAGGCTTGAACCGATGGTCCAGTCCGTCAGCAGGTATGGTCCGGAACTCTGATAGTTCTCCAGGGTTCCGCCGTAAGCCTGTCCCTGGTACTCAAAGAATGTCTTTGACAGCGGATAGACCTGAATGTTGTTTCCTTCGAATTCCGCCTTCGGAGATTCCAGGGTCAGCTGCAGAGTCAGATCATCGAGCGCCTTGATGCCGACGTCATCTGCCGTGCATTCGCCATTGTTGAAGGCAGCAGCGTTCACGAAGCCATAGCGTTCAATCAGATCGCTTGCATTGCCGGAGCCATTGGCCGGATCCAGCTGAGCAAGCAGATAATAGGCAAAATCAGATGCGGTGATCGGCGTTCCATCCGGCCAGCTCGTCTCCTTCAGGTGATAGGTATAGGTCAGGTGATCATCAGAAATCTCATAGCTGTCGCAGACTTCGTTCTGATAAACGCCCTGGTACGGACGGAACAGCATTTCCTGAGTCAGATAGAACGCAAAATTATCCAGGTCCGTCTGCGAAGTGACCATATTCAGACTGGTCGGCTCGGTCGCGATGAAGGTGAATTCATCAATCTCCGAGGAACCTGCTCCTTCTGATGCGGAAGAAGAAGCGGCAGCACTGCTCTCCCCTCCTTCCTGCGTGTAAGTCCCGCAGCCTGCAAGCATCGTGCAGAACGCAAGCACCGCGGCAATTCTTTTCTTCCTCATAGTTTCCCTCCCTGAGTTAGTTCAATTCTATGCTCATCGCCGCTGGCATGCAACGGCTTTTTCAGTTTTCTGAAAGAAACTCCTTTTTATTTTCATTCAGGAAGGATTGCTGATAAGCAATGGAAAATACAGATTCTGTGTCAATTCCGGCGGGGTTCATTCCCTGCCGATTCCGGCTTATGGACCAGTTCCTTGTGATATACTGTTTTCACAAAATGAAAGCATTTTTTCATTATTCGAGGAGGAAGAAATGAGTGAATATATCCTGAAAGGCCGTCTGATTACTGCGGCATCAGACGAAGTCATTGCGCATGGCACCGTGATCGTGAAAGACGATCGGATCGTATTTGCCGGTCCTTCAGAGACAGCGCCGGAATGTTCCGGAGAAGTTCTGGATGCCGGAGAAGGAACGATCCTTCCAGGGTTTATCGATGTGCATGCCCATCTGACTGGTGAAGAGGATGCGGGTGATTACGCAGATGGAAAGATGTTCGGCGATCAGATCATCGGGGCGGTTTACCAGGCAGGGATTCTCCTGGATGCAGGGTTCACGAGTCTCAGGGATATGAGTGAAGCCGGAATCTATGTCTCCCGGGGAGTAAAACGGAAAGTCATCCGCGGGCCTAAGATCATGCCGGGCGGCAAGGTTCTGTCGATCACGAGCGGTCATGTGGACCTGGCTCCCCAGATGAGCGTGGAACAGTTCAATCAGACCGATCATCTCAGCCAGCTCTGCGATGGCAGGGATGGCTGTGTCAGAGCCGTACGGGACCAGTTCAGAATGGGAGCAGAATTCATCAAGATCTGTGCAACCGGAGGAGTATCCTCGCCTGCGGATCGGGTTGATGACGTCCAGTTCTCCCCGGAAGAGCTGAAGGCGATGGTAGACGAAGCCCATCGGCATCATACCTATGTGACCGCCCACTGCACGGGCTATGAGGGAGCATACCAGGCTATCCTGGCTGGGGTGGAATGCATCGAGCATGGAGTGTTTCTGACGCAGCGGGAAATTGACCTGATGGCAGAAAAGCAGATTCCTCTCGTATCGACTCTGAGTGTTTCGCTCGGGGTTGCCAGTATCCCTGACCTTCCTCCCTATGTGCATCAGAAGGCGCTGGCATGTGCCGAGGCGAATAAGAAGACGATTGCCATGGCCAGGAAAGCAGGGGTCATGATCGCCCTTGGAACGGATTATTCCAATTCCAGGAATACCCCCTATTCTCAGAATGGCAGAGAGTTCGAAGCGATGACACGAGCAGGCATGACGCCGATGGAGGCCATCCATGCCGGCACGATCAATGCGGCAAGAGTCATGCGCAAGGAGCAGGAAACCGGAAGCCTGGAACAAGGAAAACTCGCAGATATCGTCATTGTGGATGGCAATCCGATGGAAGATATCTTCTGTCTGACCGATGCCTGCCATGTGAAGCTGGTCATGCAGGACGGTGTTCTCTGCAAGAAGGAGCTGGCCGCATGAATCTGAAAGACTACGTGATTTCCTTCGAACAGAGAGAAACGATCCGGATTCATGGCAGACCGATTCCGTTCTGCTTCAGCTATGACTGCGCAGAGCTCGAAGATGGCGGCGAGATCACTGCCTGTTCCTTCGTTTCAGAACAAGTCCCGGGCAAGCCGGTTCTCTTCATCACGAATGGCGGACCTGGTTCTGCCTCTGCCTGGCAGAACCTCGGCTTCTTCGGTCCCTGGCGGATCCATCTGAATGACGTGCTGAATCCGGACACGGTACCGCCCTTTTCTCTGGAAGAAAATCCTCATTGCCTGCTGGACATTGCGGACGTCGTGCTCATCGATCCGCCTGGTACCGGCTGTTCCAGGACCGGAAGCCGGCTGAAGGAATATGAAAGCATTGATGGCGATGCAGAAATCATCGCCAGGTTCATCGAAGCATGGAGACGGAATCATTCCGCCCTGCAGAGCCGGATCTTTCTGGCCGGAGAAAGCTATGGCACGCTGCGCATGCCTGCGGTCATGGACGCACTGATGGGCGGACCATTTGCGATCACCCGGGAACTCGGCGGTCTTGCGCCGGCAGGAATCATCCTGCTCGGGTCTGTGATTTCGACAGGTGCTGCCCTCAGCCAGCCGCCGGTGGAAGAATGCGCATTGCGGCTGATGAGCGATGCCGCCATTCACGCATATCACAGCGGAAAAGAACCGAAAGAAGCAGCCGAGAAAGCCTGGGCTTTTGTGCCCCGGTATCTGACCTCCCTGTTCAGAGGAAACAGCCTGGAAGAACCGGAACTGAGGGAAAATGCAGAGATCCTTTCCGGATTCACCGGAATTCCTTCCCAGCTGCTTGCAGAGCAGCTGCTAGTGTTTACACCGGAAGATTTTTCCAGGTTCTGTGTCAGAGGATCCGTCATCGGAACCTATGATGGAAGATTTCTGATGAAAGGGCCTGCGGTTTCCGGAAGCTTTCCTTTCCCGGGCAATACGGATCCGGTCGCAGAGGATCCTGCGATGGGCAGATATTCCCCGGCCTTTTCTGCCGGCATGAATCTGCTCCGTGAGCATTACGGCCTGCCCAAGAATCAGCCTTATCACATGATCCGCTTTGATCTCAATGCCGCCTGGGACTATGCCAGCCGGCATACTCCGCTGGGCTCTCTGGAAAACGGAGCAAGAAGAAATCCTTCTCTGAAGATCTTCTTCGGAACCGGCTTGTTTGATCTGTGCACGCCGGCTGGCAATGTGCGCTATACCGCAGCTCATTGCCGCATCAATCCTGAGCAGATCATTCTGAAGGAATACGAGAGCGGACATATGCCGTATCTGGGCGAAGCATCCGCCGGAAAGCTGGAAAAGGATCTGCGGGAATTCCTGCAGGCAGAAAGGAAGGCAGGATGAAACGGAAACTGACGATTGAGGATCTGAAGAAAATCGAATATCTATCCGACCCCCGGCTTTCCATCACCGATGCGCTGTCGTATACCGTGCATACGGTCAGAAAAGATGGGGGCTTTGAACCGCATCTCTATGGCAGATGGAAGGAACAGGAAGAATGCCATCTGCTCTCTGAACTCCCGGGACACATGGGCCGCTGGAGTGAGGATGGAACGGTGCTTTATTTTCTCGGCGATCCGGAGAACTGCGGAGCGGATCAGCTCTGCCGGCTGTCCGAAGGAACTTCGCCAGAAGCATTGACCCATTGCCGGCATGGCATTTCCTGGTTTTCGGTGCGCGGTGATCAGATCGTATCGGAAGCTGTCACTTACCCGGAAGAAACCGATGCAGATCTTCTGAAGCCGATCTCGCGGGAAGAAAGAGAGCTGCTTCTGAAACAGAGAGCAGAACAGCCGATCGAGATCGAAGAGATCATGTATAAGTTCGATGAGACGCATGGCATTCCGGACGGCCATCAGACCGAGCTCTGCCTTGCGGATCTGAAGAGCGGAAGGATCTCGCTTCTGACGCATACCGGAAAGAGCCATCAGAAACCGGTGCTTTCTCCGGATGGAACCTTCGTCATCTGCTTTACCTATCCGAAGGAAGGCTGGCAGAAGAAGCAGGCGGTTCTGACCAGGGTGAATCCGGATGGAAGCGAGGTAGTTCTGACTCAGGATGAGTATCTGCTGGATGACAGTCCGGCGGTGTTTCCGGATGCGCATCATGTCATCGTGCCTGCTTTTGAGAAAACCGGAGATGCTCTGCAGGCTTCCTTCCTGATCGTGAACGTGGAAGATGGAACGAAGGAATTCTGCTGGGACCAGGATTCTTCCTGCGAAGGTCCGGGGATGCTGGCGGTGGGACATACCGCCTATGGCGATCCGGGGCATAGTTTTTCATCCTTGGAAGAGGGCGTCTGGTTTCTTTCTGCAGAAAGAGGAGATTCCGGTCTGTTCGTCCTGAATCCTGCTGAAAATAAGATTTCGAAGTTCTTCCTGCCGCATGCATGTGTTCAGGGAGCGGATGTCAGAGGAGCAGAGATCCTTGCGGTCATCGGCACTCCGGATCATATCGGTTCTCTCTATCTCTGCAATGCAGAGAATGGTTCGATGAAGCTGCTTGCAAGGCACAATGAGTGGATGGAAGACACGGAGACGATTCTGCCCGAAGAGGTATGGGTTCCTTCTTCAAAGGAAGGAGAGCTGATGCATGGCTGGATCATCCGCCCTTATGGATCTCAGCCGGGAAGACGGTATCCGGCCGTGCTGGATATTCATGGAGGACCGGAATGCTTCTACCCGGCCGACTGGTGGTTTGAGTTTCAGTACCTGGCGGCGGAAGGATTTGCAGTGCTGTACTGCGATCCGCATGGCTCCGTCAGCTACGGGCGTTCCTATGCGGAAGGTGCCTGGGATGGAACGGCTTATCAGGATCTGATGAAGTTTGCAGATTACGCGGTGGAACAAGGCATTGCTGATCCGGAACGAATCGGAGTGACCGGGGGAAGCTATGGCGGCTGGATGACGAATTACATCATCAGCCATACCGGTCGGTTTGCGGCGGCAGTCACCCAGCGCACGCTCTGCAATCGCACGACTTCCTATGGAACCGGAGACATGGGATCAATCCTTGAGAAGCCATTCCGCGGGGTTTACGCATCGATGATGAGCCGGCTGAACGGGGATTCCACGACCCTGAAATGGGTCGATCGGGTAAAGACTCCCCTGCTGATTCTGCATGGTACTGAAGACTATCGCTGCAGCTTTGAGCAGGGAGAGCAGTTCTTCATTGCGATGAAAGATCGCAATCCGGAAGTTCCGGTGAAGTTCGATGCATTCCTGCATGAATGCCATGAACTGACCAGGAGCGGAAATACGTATGCCCAGATGGGCCATCTGAAAGAGATGACCGACTGGTTCTGCACCTATCTGAAGGGAGAAAAGGCATGAAGAGCGCGGTATCAGATTATTATCGCATCCGCTATGCAGGAAATGGAGATCTGTCCCCGGACGGAACCGTTCTGATCTATACGAGAACACATACCGTTCCTCCTGCAGAAGAAGTTCATGAACTGGTCAGGAAAGATCTGAAAACGAACGAGGAATCGATCCTTGGATACGGGATGGATCCGCACTTTTCTGCAGAAGGAAGCGGCCTTTACTATACAGGAACTGTGTCAGGAACCTGCCAGCTATTCTATCTGGATCTTTCTTCCGGAAACTCTTCTCAGCTGACCAGGATGCGCTATGGAATCTGCAGCCCGGTTTTCTCACGGGATGGCCTGATGGCTGCCTTTACTTCCATTGCGGAAACGGGAAGTGATGAGGCGTCTCTTTCGCACCCTGTCTCTGCGGAAGAACAGGAACAGGAAGCACAGAACGCTGCTGAGCATCCGTATGTATCCATCACCGAAGTCGGATACAAGAGTGATGAATACGGAGGCTTCTCGGCTGGTCATTTCCATTCGCTCTGGGTGCTGAACCTGAAGACAGGAGTGCTGAAGATGATCTCAGAGGGAGAACGGGATCATGTGATGCCGGTCTTCTCGATCGACAGCAGGAAACTGTTCTTTGTTTCAAATCGGGAGAGGAAGAAAGAAGAGTCGATCGCGATGGATCTGTATGAAGCGGATCTTAAGAACGGAGTCCTTTCAAGACTGACCCATGAGAACTGGGTGGCGTGGTACCCCGCTCCCTTTCAGCCTGTCATCACCGAAGATGGGGCGTCCATCCTCTATGGAGCACTGGCGCCTTCATTGGCCGGGGGAATGCCATTGACTCGATTATGGAGATATGATTTCAGCACGAAGAAATCAGTGTCGCTATGGGATGATCATGCGCCTTGTCATGAAGCCACCGCCTTTCTCTACAATGCCGAGAATCCTGGGGTGAATTCCCGTGAGACCGCAGTCCTCAGCGCAGATGGAAAGCATTTATATTTCCTCTCGGGCTGGCATGGGGCAGTGAATCTCTATGATGCGTCCATAGAGAAGGCAGAGATCCGTCAGGTTTCCCATGAGAAAGCATGTTACCGTTCGATTCATCGGGTCGGCACTCATTATCTGCTTTCCAGAACTGATTTCACGGATGTTCCTCAGCTGTATCTGGCTGAGGAAGACATGATGAACAGAACTGCACAATGGAAACCGAAAAAGCTTACGGATGAGAACCCATGGATGAAAGAGGTCCTGGTTTCTCCGGAAGAAATGACCGTTTCTTCTCTGGATGGAGAAGCAGAAATCCAGGGCTGGGTGTTTCATCCGCAGGAATATGATCCGGAAAAGAAATACCCTGCAATCGTCTATATCCATGGCGGACCAGCACCGATGATGGGGTATGCGCTGACTTATGAGCATCAGGCGATTCTCGGTGCAGGCATGGGACTGATTCTGCTGAACTTCCGGGGCTCTTCCGGCTATGGCGAAGCATTTGAATCCATGAAGGCTGCCTATGACGGACGGGCAATGACAGATATCCTTCAGTTTGTCTCTGAAGCATGCAGGAAGAATTCCTGGATTGATGAGAAGCGTCTGGGAGTGACTGGCGGAAGCTATGGCGGCTGGATGACAAACTGGATCACGTCCCATAGCAAAGTATTCAAAGCTGCGGTCACGCAGCGCAGCATTGCCAATGAACTGATTCAGTACGCGTCCAGCGACATGTCCGGCAGTTCGGAAGATTATCGAAGCTTTGAAGATTTCATGAAGGACGAACTGAAGAACTCTCCGATCTCTTATGCCGAGAACATCGATATTCCGTTTCTGATCCTTCATGGGATGAATGACATGCGCTGTCCTCTGGAACAGGCGCATCAGCTGTTTTCGGCAGTGAAGGAAACGCATCCGGATCAGCCCGTGAAAATGATCCTGTATCCGGGCATGACCCACTCCTTCCCGATGAGCGGTCCGATGAATCTGCGCATTCATCACTATCAGGCAATGATTGAGTGGTTCTCTAAGTATCTATGAGGAAACAAGAATGTTCTATGATCTGACCATAGCTCCCCATTGGAGCATCGATACGGTATCTGCCCTTGATGTCAGAGTCCGTACCGATTCTGCAGCAGAAAAAGGCAGCCCGGTATTCACGTATTTCCATGATCTTGTGACAATCCCGTTCTGTCCTCTGGAAGGATCTTTTCAGATGGAAGACTCCCTCGGAACAATCCCATATGAAGTGAAATCACTGCCTGCGATCATGAATTTCGTGCATCCGGAAGGCCTGATTGCAAAAAGAGATACTTCCGGGGAAATCACGCTATCCTATCGGATCCTGCCGAGAATCCAGCCCCAGGACTACCATTCCAGTCCGTATTTTGATCTGGTGGCTGAAAAAGGCGGCGTGAACGGAACCGGGACTACATTTCTCTGCTATCCGGGGACACTGGAAGATCAGGCAGTGATCTCGCTGACCTGGGATCTTTCCGCACTTCCGAAGGGCTGCCGGGGAATCTGGACATTTTCTTCGGATTCTCATGCTGAAAAGCAGATGACATTCGGCGAATTCCTATGGACGGTATTTGCCTGCGGCGAAGTGAACAGCAAGGAACATGGAAATACCGGTTTCTACTGGTTTGATACACTCCCCTTTCCTGCCGAAGCAGGCGCAGAGCGGATCACGAAGATGTTCGAAGTCATGTCGGAGATGTTCCATGACTCAGGGGAAGATTACCGGGTCTTTGCAAGACACAATCACTTTGCCGGAGGAGGCGGAACTGCTCTGACTCGTTCCTATCTCTACGGATATGGAAAGAATGATCCGGTGGACCTTGAGGATCTGCAGGATCTTCTGGCGCATGAAATGGTCCACAACTGGCCGGCCATGGATGACAATCCGCCAGGAAAAGGCACCTGGTACATAGAAGGAAGTGCAGAGTATTATTCCACGATGGTGCCGATGGAGATGGGAATCCGATCGGCGGCGAAGACTGCTGAAGTGATCAATTCGAAGGCAGGTGCCTACTGGAAAAACCCGATGCATCGTCTGTCCAATGAAGAACTCGGAAAACGGTACTGGACCGACCGCCGGTGCCAGCGGGTTCCGTACGCAAGAGGAATTCTGTTTCTTGCAAATGCCGATGCTGCGATTCAGAAAGCATCTGGCGGAAAAAAGAAGCTTCTGGATGTCGAGCTGGAATTACTGAAAATGCCCAATCCTGAGCCGGAAGACTTTCTGAAAGCAGTGAAGAAGCTCAGCGGGCTGGATCTCAGAGAAGCCTATGAATGCATGTGCAGAGGCGATGATCCGGTTCCTGATCCGGATGCCTTCGGCGGATACTTCATTCCGAAGCAGGAAATGGTTCATGAGCAGGACCATCAGCACACGGTGGAATACAATCATGCCGAAGGAAGAGAAGTACCTGGCTGGGTCTGGTATCTGAAAGAATCCTGAGAACCATGAGATGATCATCCTGAGTATAGATACCGGACAATGCAGGCATCCTGGAATTACGTGAATTCCGGCTTCATGGAAACTGAGCCGAAAAAAGCCCGGCTTCAGAAACCGGGCTGGATAGGACTGCTGCAATCGCATAGCATCATTCAGAGCAATCCGGAAGGATTGCTTTTCTGTTTTCTTCCGCAGCAGACAGGAAAATCGGAATCGATCGCTGGAGATGTTTCAGTCAATCAGCGTGAGCACTCCCTTATGCAGAAGCTCTCCGCGCTTTCCTCTGCCGGTTTCATCCGGCCAGGTCATGAATGCATATACTCTGCCCTGATTCAGATCATCAATCTGGGAAACAACAAGTCCGGATTCCTCGATCCAGTTCAGCATGTATACGCCATCTGCTAATTCGAAAGACGAAAATGGTTCCTCTTCCACGGCAGGAGCTCCTTCTGCCCGCTTGCTGAGGGCGGTCCAGCGAAGTCTGTGATCATCCAGAACCTCGATCATGAAATGATAGCCGGTCTCATAGTTTACATCCATTTTTCTTCCATTCAGCTTTTCAAATAAGGTCATATGATTGTCATCCTTTCTGTGACAGCTGAACTCTACTACATAGATGTAATATGATTAATGACAATGCTTCTCTTTCTCTCTCAGTTCTGCCCGTATGCGATCAAGCTCGGCTTTTCTTGCCTGCACGCGCTTTTCAAGTCCCTGATCTGTCGGAATATAGTACTGCCGGCCTTCGAGAGAATCCGGAAGGCACTGAAGACCGGTGAGATGTTCCTTGTAGTCATGGGCATATTCATACCCCTTCCCATACCCGAGTTCTTTCATCAGCCCGGTTTCTGCATTGCGTAACTGGAGTGGGACCGGTTCTGCTTCCATATTTCTGGCATCCGCAGCGGCAGAGGCGTAAGCCATATACAGAGCATTGGATTTCGGAGCAAGGGAACAGTAAACCACCGCATGGGTCAGATGCACGGTACATTCCGGCATGCCGAGAAACTGGCATGCATGATAGGCATTGATTGCAGTATTGAGAGCGGCAGAATCTGCCATGCCGATATCTTCTGAGGCAAAGCGCACGATGCGTCTTGCCACATACAGCGGGTCTTCCCCTGCTTCCAGCATCCTTGCCAGCCAGTAGACGGCAGCGTCCGGATCCGAATTGCGCATCGATTTATGCAGGGCAGAGATCAGATTATAGTGTTCTTCGCCATTGCGGTCGTACAGCAGGGCTCTTCCCTGGATGCACTGATCGATGACTTCTCTGGTAACTCTGGACTGCATGCCTGAGCCAGTGCCGTTCATCACGGCAAGTTCAAGCGTATTCAGTGCGGTTCTTGCATCGCCATCGGCATAGATTGCGATCAGTTCCAGCAGGCTGTCCTCAATCGTGACATCCCAGGCGCCGAATCCTCTCTCATCATTCAGCGCATTCTTCAGAATCTGAATGAGGTTCTCTCTGCTCAGCGGTTTCAGCACAAAAACCTTGCATCGGGAAAGAAGTGCATTATTCAGCTCAAAGGAAGGATTTTCAGTGGTTGCTCCGATCAGGATGATGGAGCCGCGTTCCACATAAGGGAGAAAGGCGTCCTGCTGTGCTTTATTGAAACGATGAATCTCATCCACGAACAGGATGGTCTTCTGGCCCATGCGTCTGGCTTCTTCGGCTTTGTTCATCACTTCCCTGATTTCCCTGATTCCGGAGGTCACCGCGGAGAAGTTCACGAAATAGCTCTTTGTCGAAGAGGCGATGATTCTGGCAAGCGTGGTCTTGCCGGTGCCAGGAGGGCCCCAGAGAATCATGGATTGCACCTGGTCGCATTCAATCATCCGGCGCAGAATCTTTCCTTTCCCGATCAGATGTTCCTGGCCGATATATTCCTCAAGGGTTTCCGGTCGCATGCGATCCGCCAGCGGACCGGAAGAGTGACGATCATCAAACAGAGACTGCTGTTCCATAAACGATTCCTTCTGTTCAGAATTCCGGATGCGATGGGATCTCTGTGAATGCTTCTATGCCCTTATGACAGAGCGGACACTGCAGCGGCGGCTTCGTGTCGCGGATCACAAAACCGCATACCTGGCATTTCCATCGCTTCATGAGTGCAAACTGCTGATGATGGCAGACGGGGCATTCTTCCGGGGCTTGTGCGGTTTCCATCTCATACCCGCAGACTTCGCATTTCCATTCTGTTCTATCTTGCTTCATAAGTGCTGCACTTTCTTCCTCCAGAATCCGATGAGATTCAGACCAGCCAGAACCAGCGGTTTTCTGAATCTGCTTCCTCTGGTCTTTTTCGCGATCAGCCTGCCCGGTTTCAGCCAGTGCAGGACTTCTGCCTCTATGATAATGCATGCAGGCACACTAGTGCCATATGCGTGTAAGCTGCTTTCATGCACAAGCTTCACAAATGAGAAGGGAAAAACCCGCAGAGCCGTCTGCTTTCAGACGAAGTCATGCGGGTTTCCGGTTCACAATGTTTCAGCAGTTTCAGCACCTTTCAGCATTTTCTTCCGATATACTCCACTTCAGAAACGGAGGGAAAATGAAACTTCGCATCAATCATCTGACCTGGACGATTACCGGAACCGACAGGAGTGATCAGAACCTGCTTGGAAATGATTCGGAATATACGTTCGGAATCACCTACTTCGATCGTACCTGTGCCTATATCCGCACAGATCTTCCGGAAGAACTCATCCGCAGAACCGTCCGCCATGAGCTGACGCATATGACTCTGTTTTCTGCCGGGATGATTCCGGAATCGATGGATGAGGAAGCCATCTGCAGCTTTGTGGAGTCCTATGGAGAAGAGATCTGTGCAGATACGGATCTGGTATGCAGTGCACTGCTGCACTCTGCACAGAAAAGCGAAGAATCTCCGAAGGCACTTCCTGCCTGATTCAGCGGAACGTGATCTTTCCGCCTGCCATGGATTCGATCAAAGCCAGGCTCATGACATCATATCCCATCGCCCGCAGCTCTGATCCGCCTGGCTGAAAGCCCTTCTCGATGCAGATGCCGATGCCGCCGCAGGCTGCACCGGCTTTACGGCATATTTCCAGTAGTCCATGCGCCGCCTGACCGTTTGCGAGAAAGTCATCGATGATCAGCACCCGATCGGCGTCTGACAGATAGGCGCTGCTGACAACAATCGTATAATCCGAATCATACGTATAGGAATGCACGGAGGCAGTATAGAACTCGCTGCCGATGTTATGGGCACCATGCTTCTTGGCAAAAACGAGAGGCACATGGAGCGCATATGCCGTCATCATGGCAGGGGCGATGCCGCTTGCTTCAATGGTCAGCACCTTCGTGATGTTCTGGGTGCGGAAATGATCGGCAAAAGTCTCCCCGATTCTCTGCATCAGGTCCGGATCAATCTGGTGATTCAGAAAGCTGTCTGCCTTCAGGATATTTCCAGGCAGCACTCTGCCGTCTTTCAGAATCCTATCTTCCAGTTCCTTCATAGGCAGGCCCTCAGTCCAGGTTGTACAGCTTCGTATATTTTTCTTCGAGGTAATCCAGATAGACTTCCGGGTGGAACTCTTCACCGGTGGCCATCTTCATGATCTTGGGAGCGTCATACCTGCATCCATACTGATGGATATGTGTCTTCAGCCAGTTCATGCAGGTACGGTAATTGCCGCTGCGCAGGCATTCATCGACATCAAGATCCTTCTTCATTGCCGCAAAGAACTGAGCTCCGAACGCACTGCCCAGCGCATACGTCGGGAAGTATCCGAAATCCCCGGAAGACCAGTGGACATCCTGCAGGATTCCCACCCTGTCATTCGGGACCTCTACCCCGAGGTATTCTTCCATCTTTGCATTCCAGAGCTCATCCAGATGATCGGCAGATCCGTTTTCTGCAAACAGATATTTCTCAATCTCATAGCGGACCAGGATATGCATCGGATAAGTCAGTTCATCTGCTTCCGTGCGAACCAGCGAAGGCATTGAAGCATTGACTGCTTTCATGAATGCATCGAGGCTGACGTTGCCGAGCTGTTCCGGGAAGTATTCCTGGAGTTTCGGATAAAGAGCCTCCCAGAAAGCAGTGCTCCTTCCGAGGTAATTCTCGCAGAAGCGCGACTGGCTTTCATGCATGGCGCTGGAGATGCCGAAGCTCAGAATCGATCCGTCATAAGCCGGATCCACGTCATGCATATACCATGCATGACCAGTTTCATGAATCGTGGAGAAGATGCTGGAAATCACATTGTCTTCCAGATACTTTGTCGTGGTGCGGCAGTCATTCTCGCAGGTGAAATCCGTGAACGGATGCTCGGTTTCATTCTGGTAGCCCCAGCTATGATCGAAGCCGAGGTATGGCAGCAGCACTTCTTCGGTAAACTTCTTCTGGATCTCAGAGGGGTAATGCAGATGCAGGAATGAGGTATCCGGCTGCGGGGCTGCAGCGACTTTCTGAATCAGCGGTACCAGCCGTTCTTTTACCTTGGTGAAGAAGGCATCATATTTTTCCATATTCATGCCTGGTTCAAAGTCATCCAGCATCTGGTTGTAGACCGATTCGCTGCTGTTCCGATAGGAATAGAGTCTGCGCTTAGCCTCAATGAGCTCTTTCAGAACCGGTTCGAACTGGGCATAGCTGGAATCCAGCTTTGCCTGGTGCCATACATCATAGGCTCTGTTCTGAAGGGCACGGAACGAAACATATTCCTGCTTCGGGATGGAAAGAATATGATTCATCTCCTTCTGATACAGTTCGATCTCCCGGCGCTCCGTCTGGGTAAGGCCATCCGAGGCAAGCAGATTGCGGAACAGTTCTGCAATCTCCGGATCAGTCTCCATGGAAAACAGCTCGCCAGAGAGATACGCTTCCCTTGCATCGCGATAAGCTGCGCCTGCCGGCGGGGCTACCGTGAGCTTATCAATGCTGATGATGGTAATTGCCATCTGATAAGCGGAAGTGGCAAACTTCCAGTCCTGAAACTTCTGCTTCATTTCTTCCAATGTCATATCTGATTTCCTCCTTATGCCAGATTCATTTCTTCCAGTACCTTTGCGACACCGTCATTGGTGCACGTATCCGCAATCAGATCTGCCGCCTGCTTCACGTCATCTTTCGAATTGCCCATTGCTACCCCGATTCCTGCTTTCTCCAGCATCGGCGTATCATTGCCGGCATCGCCGAATGCAATCACGTCTTCCCAGGTCATGCCATACGCCTTCAGAACCGCAGGGATCGTCGTTGCTTTATTGACGGACTTCAGGAACACATCATAGCCATCATGATAAGACCAGGCAAAGACCAGTTCCGGAATCCGTCCGGCAAACGAAGCGATGATACGTTCATCTCCGATCAGGAATGTTCCGAGCGGCAATCCTGCCGTCAGGTGATGTGTCCGCTTCTCATCATCATTGAGCACAAGCGACCGCAGTCTCTGATTGTTTCCGCAGTAGCCTTCAATGAACTTCTGATAATTTGCATAGGTCACGACCGTATCCTCGAACTTGAAGCCGAGGCCGATCTCATTCTCCAGGCAGATCCGGGTGATCAGGTTCATCTGGGCTTCGCTCATCGGGTGGCGTTCCAGCACGGTTCCGCTGCGATCGGTCAGGCATCCTCCGTTGATGCAGGCGATATATTCCATCGGCAGATCTTCAAAGAAGGATGGCGGCAGAAAGCGGTAATGCCTGCCGCTGTTGATCAGGATCCTGTTTCCTTTTGCAAGGGCCCGGTCAAAATCCTGTTTCAGGCGCTCTGAAATACGATCTTTCCCGGGCGGAAGAATCGTATCATCAATATCACATACAATCAGTTTTTTATTCATGTGATTATTATAGCCAGATATGGTAATATATAAAGGCAATGCGCTCGTAGCTCAGTTGGATAGAGTATCAGATTCCGAATCTGAGGGTCATGGGTTCGACTCCCACCGAGCGCACCATGGAATACAGAAAAACCGCTGATTATGCGGTTTTTCTTTTATAATCTGGTTCTTACTGATCGTTCTTCCTGTGCTTTCTGCGAATAGAATCGATCCGTCCGGTTCTCAGCTTCCGCATCTTCACGAGGCCTTTGATTCCAGGTTTCGTCATCCGGCGCGGGTCGAGGATAGCCGCGACTTCTTTCTGGTCCATCAGATGGCTGGAAAGCAGGATCTCTTTCACCGGCTTTCCGGTTTTCATCGCTTCTTTTGCGACGGAAGCTGCTTTCATATAGCCGATGTAAGGAGCTGCAGCAGTAATGATGCCGACGCTGTGATTGACGAGATCTTCACAATGTTCCTGATTGGCGGTGATGCCGACGATGCAGTTATCGATGAAAGTCGATACCGCATTGCGGATCTGCTCAATGGAATGAAAGAGATTATAGAAAATAATCGGTTCAAAGGCATTCAGTTCCAGCTGTCCCGCTTCGGCAGCACACTGGATTGTGACATCATTGCCGAACACATTGAAGGCAACCTGGTTCACGACTTCAGGAATGACCGGGTTCACTTTGCCTGGCATGATCGAAGATCCATTCTGCTTTGCCGGGAGATTGATTTCCCCGAAGCCGCAGTACGGACCGCTGCTCATGAGTCTCAGGTCATTTGCAATCTTGGAAAGACTCACGGCACATGTCTTGGTTGCCGCAGAGACAGCGACGAATCCATCGAGGTTCTGAGTAGCATCGATGAGATCGGATGCCTGCCTGAGTTCCAGGCCGGTGATTTCGCTGAGATTGCGGACAATGGCATGTTCATACTTCACATCTGCGTTGATGCCGGTACCGATTGCTGTGCCGCCGATATTGAGCGTCCTCATTTCCCGCTCGGCATTGTCGAAACGGCGGACGTCACGTCTGACAACCGCAGCATATGCTGCAAATTCCTGGCCGAGGCGGATCGGAACAGCATCCTGAAGCTGGGTGCGCCCCATCTTGATCACTCCGTCGAATTCTTCTGATTTTCGGTCCAGAGCATCGGCAAGTCTGGCAAGCTGGGCTCTTGCCTGGATCAGCAGCTTCAGTGCGGTGATCTTGCCGCACGAGGGAAAGATATCATTGGTGGACTGTCCGAAGTTCACATCATCATTCGGATTGACCAGCTTGTAGTCCCCTTTCCTGCCGCCGAGAATCTCAATAGCCCGGTTGGCGATGACTTCGTTTGCGTTCATATTGATCGAAGTTCCTGCCCCGCCCTGAATCGGATCGACGATGAACTGATCCGCGTATTTTCCATCAATGATCTCATCGCATGCCTGCATGATTGCCTGTTCTTTTTCTTCCGGAAGTTCTCCGCTCTCGAAATTCGTCTTCGCGCAGGCTTTCTTGATCTGTGCCAGTGAGCGGATCATCTCCGGATGGAGACGATAGCCGGAAATGCGGAAATTCTCATAAGCTCTCAGGGTCTGCACGCCATAATAGGCATCTGCCGGCACCAGCTTCTCGCCAATTGAGTCTTTTTCGAGACGATATCCTTCTGTTTCTTCCATATTCTTTCCCTTCCAGATCTCAGACAATTCCCCGGATTTCGCTGATATTCTCAAGACCGTGCTGCTTCACCCATTGTTCCATGCCATCGACAATTTTCGCAGCAAGCATCGGATCCGCAAAGGATGCCGCTCCGACCTCAACCAGAGAAGCACCTGCCATGATGTACTCGATCGCATCTTCTGAAGAAGCGATGCCGCCGATGCCGATCACAGGAATCTTCACGGCATGCGACACCTGATGAACCATGCGCAGCGAAATCGGCTTGATAGCAGGTCCGGAAAGACCGGCATAGACATTGTTAAAGACCGGCTTGCGCCGTTCGATATCAATTGCCATCGCGAGATACGTATTCGTCAGAGACAGTCCATCTGCTCCTTCTGCTTCGCATGCCTCTGCCAGCTCGATGATATTCTCCGCATTCGGAGACAGTTTCACAATCAGCTTGCGGGTGAAGATGCGGCGGATCCGCTTCACGACTTCTGCGGCTACCTCTGCCTTCACGCCGAAATTCATGCCGCCATTCTTCACATTCGGACAGGAGATATTCAATTCCAGGAATTCGATCCCCGCATCATTCAGCAGCCGGGCTCCTTCTTCATAGTCCTCGATGGAATGGCCGCCGAGATTCACAAGATTCACGAGATTCTTTGTCTGGATCCATGGCAGATCCTCTTTCAGATAGGCCCTGATGCCAGGATTCTCCAGACCGATGGAATTCATGACGCCGGATGGGGTTTCATGGATACGGATCCCTTCATTTCCTTTCCGCGGTTCCAGGGTCAGGCCTTTCGAACAGATTCCGCCCAGCTGTTCAAGATCGAAGTATTCATTGATCTCCTGGCCGAACCCGCACGTTCCTGAAGCAAGCAGAACCGGGTTGCGGAACACTGTTCCGCAGAATTCTGTTTTCAGTGCCTCACTCATGGAACACCTCGCTTCCCCGGAACACCGGCCCATCCTTGCATACGCGCTTCATGCCGGATTCAGTCTCCAGAGAACACCCCAGACACACGCCGATGCCGCATCCCATCCTCGCTTCCATGGACACATAGAGCGCATCTGCTTTCCCGTGCTTCAGGCACTTCTGATAGAGTGCTTTCATCATGACCATCGGCCCGCAGGCAAGAATCACATCATAGGATTCCGGATCGATGTCATCCGTGATATAGCCTCCCAGCTTGACCTCCAGATGGTCTGAGACGGCAGCATATTCCTTTTCCAGAACCGGCGTTCCGGAAAAGCCCAGAAAGAGATCAACGGATGTGCCTGCTGTTCCAAAGAGGGTCTTTGAAGCAAGATACAGCGGTGCGATGCCGACTCCCCCGCCGACCATGGCTGTCTTCCCGGAAACCTTCGGAAAGCCATTGCCGAGCGGCCTGCTCAAAGTGATGGAATCCCCTCCGCGCAGCTTCGTGAAGCGTTCGGTTCCTTCTCCGACCACCTTGTACAGAAAGCTGACCGAATTCTCATCCGCATCAAAGACACTGATCGGGCGGGACAGAAGCGGATAGTGCTCCCAGCAGCGCAGCATATAGAACTGCCCTGGTTCCGGATGATCGCTTCAGGCTGTCTTCATGAGCCAGAAATTCTCATTGAGCTGCCTGTTTTCCAGGATCTCATGGTTCATTGCCTTGTTCTCCTTTCAGACGCTGATGAATCAGAGAATCAATCGGTCCTGCTCCTTACAGGTCAGGCAGTCGGTCAATCTTCTCAATTGCCCTTAACGTGATCTTTGAGAGCAGATCTACTTTAGCTGGATAATCGGGCGTGCTCGAAGTTGTCATTCTGTCGTAGCTGTCATAGAGATTCTGACCGGTCAGAAGGATCGTACCTGCTCTTAAGCCACCCAGCAAGGATGAGACGACAAACAGTGCAGAGCTCTCATTCTCCAAGGCAAGCACATGGGCATCCGTCCATTTCTGCACACGGTCAATCAGTCCTTCATGGGCCCCAGGGCTTTCCATATAGAAGGCATCATGACTGCGCAGTATGCCGGTATAAGGCGTGACCCCGAATTCCCGGCAGGACTCACGGAGTGCCAGCACGACATCCGGATCTGCCACAGCAGGATAAGTCTCGTCAATATATTCCTTCGTGCATCCGTCGCCTCGGACTGCAGCTGTGCCGATCACGAAGGATCCGGGCGGAATATCTCTCTGCAGACATCCTCCGGTTCCAAGCCGGATCAGTGTCTTTGCACCGATTTCTTTCAGTTCCTCGACACAGACTGCCATCGCCATGCTGCCCATGCCGGTAGACATCACAGAGACCCCGATTCCGTCTTTGGTTCCGGTATAGGTCGGATTTCCTCTCGATACCCCTGCAAGTCTCTGCTCATCAAACTGTGCTGCGATCATCTTGCAGCGATCCGGATCGCCGGGAAGAATCACGTGCTTTGCAATATCATGTTCATCTAATCCGATGTGCCACATTTTTCCCTGGGCATTCACTAGCTTCTGAGGTCTGTATTTCATATTGTCTTTCCTTACAGGAGAGCGATTCTGCGGTTCAGACCGCTGATCACTTCTGCTCCTTTTTCCAGTACTTCTTCTTCATCGAGAAACGTAACCCGTCCATGTCTGACCAGCATTTCTCCATTCAGGATCACAGTATCCACGCAATGTCCGTCTCCGGCATAGAGGTAATTATTCAGACGGTACTCTCTGCTGATAAGACCGATGTCATGGTCCATATCGACGAGTATCAGATCTGCGGTATTTCCTTCTTTCAATTCGCCAAGATCATCATAGCCGAGAGCGTTCCAGCCGCTGACGGTCATCATCCGATAGACCGTGCCAGCATCCATGACCGTCGGATCATTCGTTGCTGCTTTCTGAAGGTAGGCTCCGGTTCTTGCTTCGCGGATCATATCGCGGTTGGAGCTGGATGCCTCGCCATCGCAGCCGAATGTCACCGGAATACCTTTCTTCAGCATTGCGGCAATCGGGGGAATGCCATCTCCGATCTTCATGTTTGTGCAAGGACAATGCACCGGAATTGCTCCGCTGTCCCGGATCAAGTCAAGCTCATGATCATTCAGCCAGATGCTATGGGCAAGCAGCGTATGAGAGTCCAGGATGCCAAGCTGGTTCAGAGCTTCTGCTTCGCCATGCAGGCCATATCGCCTTGCCACGCGTTCGGTCTCCATCTTTCCTTCGGCAAGATGGGTGTGATAGAGAATCTGGTGTTCATTGGCAAACTTCTTCAAAGCAACAGCCATCTCAGAAGAAACAGCTGGAAGTCCTGCGGGTGCGACGGAGGCTTTCAGCTTCCCATCAAGACCATTTACCCGATCGTAGACATTCTGATGAATCCGGAGAGCTTCTTCGATCGAGAACATCGGCATCTCTTTATTTTCCGGAATGTCGGTAGTGCTGACACCATAGACAGCCCGGATCCGGGAATCCCGGATGGCGCGAAGATTTCCTTCCATGAGATTCGGCCAGGACATTTCATTCAGGACGGTGGTTCCGCATTTCAATGCAGTCAGACATCCGAGCAGAGAAGCATAATAGTTCTCTTCTTCAGTCATCATGGCATCAATCTGGAATTTTCTGATGAGCCACTGAGTGATCGGATAGTCGTCCATCGGTCCTTTGAGAATGCTCTGGCTGATATGGCTGTGGCAGTCCGCAAAGGAAGGCATTGCAAGCATGCCATCTTCCGAAATTGTCTCATAGTCTCCTTCCGGGAAAATAGAATCGCCGATCTCTGCGATCTTTCCATCCCGGATCAGGATGGATTGTCTTTTTGATGTAAGCGTGCTGAAGTCTGCGAGCTCGCAATGTTCAATCAGAATCTGCTTCATACAGTCCTCTCCTGCTTATTTCAGAACAAGCTGCTGCCGGGAACTGAAGCCTCTCTGTCTCAGGTCTGAATTCAGAAAATCGAACTTCTCCGGAATCACCTTGATGAGATACATCTCTGAAGGCAGCTTCTTCAGAGAGTCTGCCGGAATCCCTCTGATCTTCAGCAGGCTCAGATATTCTTCTGACCATGGCTCGATCAGTTCTGCAATGCCTGATATCTGCAGGCCTTTCAGCTTGCCGAACTGCGGATGATCTTCGTACACAGCCAGACATACATGGGGATTGCTGCGGAGGGCTCTGAATTTCAGTCCTCCTTCTGAGAAGATATAAACGCTTCCATTGGCATATGTGTATTCAAGAGGCGTGCAGCGGACAAAGTCCCCTGCCGCGCAGGCAAATGCACATACCCGATGAGAATGGAGAAATGCACCGATCTCCTTGCTGAGATCTTCCGGATCCATCCGGACCGCATTGCGGTCTTTCTCAATCCAGAATTGTTCTGCTTTATCGTAATCCATTCTGATTGCCTCGGTTTCCTCCTGTCCCTTTTTCCAGGCTGTACTTTGAAGAAGCGGTTCCGTAGAAGTTCGGATAGGTCTTCTTCAGCCACCATGCATTATCCACGCTGTTGATCAGCAGCAGACGATATACCTTGGCGAAATCTTCATTGAGATGCTCGCGGTCTGCTTCATTCTGATTCTGCCAGGATCCTCTCAGGCGGAATTCATCAATCAGATGAAACAGCCCCCATAGAAGCTTCGTGAAGTTCTCTTCTGCCATCAGATTCTCGTTGGCGGCAAGCACAAAGAGATTGGTCTGATTCTCCGTAAGAATCTTCCGAACAGACTCATAAGCCTCTTCCGTCAGCGTGATTGTGAATTCCGTTTCTCTGATCTGCTCCTGCTTTGTCTTCACCTCTGCTTCATCTGCTGGAGAATAAAGAAGGTTCCTGCAGATCGGATCTGCACAGTCATGAAGCTTCAGGATGATTTCCGCTCCGATGCCGGTGAAGAACGTGCTTCTCAGCATTCTGGTTCCCTGCAGTTTCTCTCTCTTCTCTCTGCGATCCAGAATCGCTCCGACCGCAATCGTCGCAATTGCAATGGAGACGGGCAGAAACGCCATATCCTGGAAGAGATAGAAGAACGTATTATGCGGATCATGAAAGAACAGGATCTGCAGCAGTTAGATCAATGCAGACATAACAAAGAGAATCAGGATTTCCGTTTTCCTTGTGACCTTCATCCTTCTTCTCCCAGAGTCCAGATGCCTTCATAAAGCGCCGGTCTGCCGGTCAGACGGGACCAGTTCCTATCTCCGTATTCATAATGCCACCATTCCGATGGGAGATTCGTGAAGCCAGCTTGCGTCATCACATGATAGAGCATTCTTCTTCGATTCCGGATCTTCGTATCTTCATCATGGAGTTCAAACCAATCGGTATTCGTCTTCTCTGAGAATGCATCAAAGTCAGTTCCGAAGTCCAGTTCTTTTTCATCTTCTGCCATGGTCAGATCAATTGCCCCGCCAGTCGTGTGAGCAGGCGGAAACCTGCGATTCTTCAAAGGGTCAGCAACAAATTGTGAAATGAACTCGGTCCGTTCCTTCTCAGGCAGATTCTCAAGATGGAAGTCACGGATGATGTCTGCAGAATAGGCAGTGAACAGCTCTTTCTGCAGCTCAAACGGACGCCAGGCATCCCAGATCACAAGCGAAAAGCCTGATTCCAGTGATTCGGAAGATTTCTGCAGCATCTCATAGACGCTCATGCGAAGCATGCATCTTTCTTCTGCTTGTTTCATGCCAAGCAGAGGATACTTCATCCGGATCCGGATCCGTTCTGTTTCCAGAACCGGAATCCGGGCCGACGGAACCGGTTCTCTGATAAATTCTCTCATATCATGCTCCCAGCAGACTGCCGACGATGATGCCAAGGTAAGTTCCGATCACATAGCCGAACGTTCCAACCAGCATAGCCGGTCCGACAAGTTTGTACCAGCCCTGCGAGATGGCCATGCCGGCGGCAGTAGTCGGTCCGCCGATATTTGCGTTGGAAGCAATGATGACATCTTCCAGCGAATAGTGAAGCAGCTTGCCGCCGGCAAAGCAGAAAAGCATATTGACTGCAACAGCAATCAGGCAGAAGACGAGCAGCAGCGGCGCATTGCGCAGAATCAGCGGAATGCTTGCCGGTACCCCGATTGCAAAATAGAACAGATAGATCAGCCAGGTGCCAAGCTCCTGTGCCCCGTGCATCGAAGCGGCCTGCTTCGGGCAGAGCGTCGCAAACAGCATGGCAATCGTAGTGATCCAGACATACTGAGATCCGAAGAAAGCACTGATCATGTTCAGAAACCAGTTTCCTTCCGGAATCACGCCGGCAAGTCCGGATGCGATGAGCTTAGCGATCGTGACGACGATTACGCTGTAAGCCATGCAGTAAGCGATATCTTTCAGCGAAATATCCTTGCGTGTCCAGTACTTTTCCGCCTGGGTTTTTCCATCGTCTTTTCTGCCTGCTTCGAATTCATCGATATGCGGGTGCGGAAAATGTTTCCGGCACCAGGCATTCCCTGCAGCCCCGATCAGCACCATGAAGTAGATCGCCATATTCAGATTGTCAGCAACGGTTGCGGCAGAGATCAGTGTGTCATCGACATCAAATGCTGCAGAAAGAGCAGTGAAATTCACACCTCCTCCGATATAGGATCCCGCCATCATCGCAGCCAAGCCAGCCAGACCCGGGATTGCTTTCTTCAGCAGTTCATAGCCGAGAATCACCCCTGCCACAGTCCCTGCCGCTCCGATCAGGAAGATGGCGAGCATCGGTCCGGTTTCGTGCAGGATCTTCTTCAGATCAGATTGCAGAAGAAGCAGCGGAATTGCCATCGGCACTGCATAGCCCCACACAGCATCATCAAAAAGCGGCGCATTTGTCGGTATGATTCTGAAATTTGTCAGGCATACCGCAATGATCAGAACAATGACGGCACCGCTGATCCGGCTTGCCCAGACATACTTCTGTTCCAGAAAGATTGTAAATGCGACGCTGCCGAACATCACTGCCATCAGCATCCACGTATTCTCTGCGCTGATCAGTGTTCCCATGATCATTTCCCCCCTCAGATATCAAGCACATTTTAGCATCCTGCAGAGCCGGAAAAAAGCAGGCTCCGATGCCTGCCGCAAGGATCAGGAATTCTTCAGCCTCTGCTTTGCACTCTCCTGAAGGTGCTGATTGGAAAGCTGATGATACTTCAGTGCATTGTCCCGGTCGCCGAGGTTCTCATACGTTTTCGCAATCAGAAATTCATTGATTGCTTTCTGAGCCGGATTCGCGGTCTGGTTCTTCTTCAGAAGCGCTTCCAGAGAGTCCGTCTGGCCATCATAGACGATTCCGAATGCCTGATCGGCATACTTCTTCATCGCTTCATTGCCCTTCATCGTATCCAGCATCACCTTGTACTGGCCGCATTCCTCTTTCCGCTCAAGCGGAAGATAATACTGGAATCCCATCATGGCATAAGCCGCTTTCTGCTGATCCGTCATATTCGTCCTGCCGATCTCTTCGAACAGTTCATCTGTCTTCTTCAGATTTCCGCGCATGATGGACGCGTTGAGTTTCAGATAGAGACGATTGTAGAGAGGGAAGCGCTTCTGCATCTCGGGACTGTCCACAAGCTGATCCAGTTCATCGAGATTTCCATGCATTACCAGGTCCATCGCTTTTTCAGATAGACGGTCCTGCTTTTTCTTCTGCACCAGATAGAAGATGAGTTCTGCTGCGATTGCAGCTATGGCAATAATCCAGATCCAGACTGTGTTTGTCATCTGCATACCTCTTATTGATTATTATCTCTGTTCAGAACTGATTTGCAAGGATACGGAAGCCTTCGGAATTCTTCTCTGAGCCAGTCATCCCCTGTGCAGAAAGAAGCCATCGGCTTCAGCCGGATGGCTTCTTTCTGGTTCTATCTGACATAAGGAAGAAGAGCTTTTGCGTAGGCATCGAAATCGATGTGATTTCTTTCTTTCAGCAGCTTTACTTCCGAAGGATCAAATTCCGGATTCATCGCTCCGCAGATTGCACAGGCAATCGCTCCTGCGGTATCGGTATCACCGGCAATATTTGCTGCGATCCTGGCTGCTTTCATCGGCTTTCCTCCGGCGAGTTCAACGATCGCAAGCACGGCAGGAACAGTTTCTGCAGTTTCCATTCCCATCCCGAATTCTGTTTCAATCATTTGGGGAACCTGGGCAGGAGCTTCCCGGATCCGCTTTCTCAGAAGTTCTGTGCGCAGGCAAAGGGAAGGACCAGGAAGCTGGAAGCCTCTCGTTCTGCCTTCTGCTTCTGCTTCTTCAGCTGCAGAAATCAGTTCATCCATGGAATCATTCCCGCGCAAGGCATAGCTCACGGCTGCTGCAATCATGGAAGCCCCGGCAATTGCAATCGAGTTATGATGCGTCGGCAGGCACAGCTGCTCTGTCCGATCTACCAGCTGCTTCATATCATGATAATCACTGATCAGGCCGATCGGGCTCACTTTCATGGCAGACCCATTGGTGGTTCCGAATCTTCCTGCTTTTTCAATCGGGGTTCCTTCTGCAATCAGCTGCAGCGCTCTTGCCGTGCTCGGACCGATGACGAATGCACTTGTTTCCTTGTTCTCTTCAATCCACTTCCGCAGCAGGTCCAGGTAAGCATGGACATCGAATTCTCCTTTTCCATCGATGATCGACTTGCATACCAGCAGCGTATTGACAGTATCGTCCGTCACTTCCCCTGCTTCAAACCGCCGGCCGATGAAATCAAATTCCGTGGAAGGAGAAAACGACTGTACTCCTTCCGGAAATGCCAGATCGATATGTTCGCGTGTCAGCATCTCTGTCGGCATTCCCATTGCATCACCATAAGCGCATCCGATCAGAGCTCCGCGGATATGATTCAGAAGTTCCTCCTGTTCCATGATTCCTCCTAAGCTGCAGATGCTTCTGCAGGTTTTGATACGAGTGCTGCCAGCAGATCATCATTGAAATCTGCTGCCGTCTTCCCGAACCCGACGATATCGAGATAATCGGAAGAATTCGAGACAACTACTGCGGTGATCGGATCATAGCCAGCTTCCTTCAGCTGGCTGATGTCGAACGTGATCAGCGTATCGCCGGCACTGACATGATCGCCCTGTTTCACATGTTTTCTGAAAAAACCTTCCTTGAGATTATAAGTATCCCAGCCGACATGAATCAGGACTTCTGTGCCATGGTCTGAAGTGATGCCGATCGCATGACCAGTCGGAAATAGTGCCGTGATGGTTCCGCTGAATGGAGCGACGATCTTTCCTTCAGAGGGAATCACGCATACTCCTTTCCCGAGAGATTCTTTTGCGAATGCATCATCTTTCATCTCAGACAGCGGCCTGATTTCGCCCTTCATCGGAGAATGGATGACTTCCTTTTCATGAGTGATATTTGTTACCTGCGTGTACTGAACATCGTCTTCATTCTCACCGTCTTCACCTGGCTTATAGCTGAACCAGGTCAGTGCAAATGTGACAGCCATTGCCGCAAGACATGCAATGAGACACCAGATCAGGCCGCTGAAACTTTTAGAAGCCGGATTCACAAAGGCCATGAAGCCGGTGACACCCATGCTGATTGCATACATCGGAGAATTCGAGAGGGCAAGAATCAGTCCGCCGATCAGGCCTCCTGCCATGCAGTATCCGAAACGCTTCTTCACCGGCAGAGTCACGCCATAGATGGAAGGCTCGATGATGCAGAAGCAGGCACTGAGGAATGCCGGCAAAGCAATATTCTTCATCTTGGTGCTTCTGGTCCGGAGGAAAACTGCCAGGCAGGCAGCCATATGCGTGAAGCTTGCCGGGAAAATCGAAGCAACGATCAGCGTACTGCCGCCGGCTGCGAATTCCATGATGCCGAGCGTAATCAGCGGCCAGTGCAGGCCGAAGATCACCAGCGGCTGGTAAATCAGAGTGATGACTGCAAATGCCAGGATCTTTGATTTATCAATCAGAAAATTGAGGGCTGCCTGCAGACCATTCTGAAGGATCATGGATACAGGCCCGATCAGCAGAATGCCGATGATGCCTGCAAAAAGAATCGTTAAGAACGGAACCATGAACTGACGCGTAACTGCCGGCAGATGGTTCTTGAACCATTTCTCGATCTTTGCGGCGATGAAGTTCACAAGAATGATCGGAATTACCGTGGAGGTATATCCGGTCGAAGGGAAAATGATTGGAATTCCGAAGAAAGTCTTATAGACCGGCATTGCGAATACAGTCCCTTCAAACGCAGTGAACAGCGGTTCTCCTGCATTAATAGAGTCCGCAATACCAGGGAAAATCAGGAAAGCTCCGAGAATCATTCCGACAAACGGATCCATCCCAAATGCCACTGCACTGGTATATCCGAGAATGACCGGAAAGAAGGTCAGACATGCATTGCCAAGGTCAGAAAGCAGAATATTGGTGCCATCTCCGGCTGTGATGACACCTGTTGCCAGCAGAATCGAGTTAATTCCCGCAATGATTCCGCAGGCACACAGAACCCCGAGCGACGGAACCACAATCTTCGTGATCAAAGCCGCAAATCGATTCATAAGAGAACCCTTATTCTGGTCTTCCTTTTCTTCACTTTCACCTGACCCGGTCAGATGAGCAAAGTCTTCGTAAACATCTCCGACCTGTGTCCCAATGATGACCTGCAGTTTTCCTTCTGCGATCTGAGTTGAAATGATGTCTTTGTTTGAATCCAGTGCTTTGCGATCAGCCTTGCTGTCATCCTTCAGCTTGATCCTGAGTCTTGTCATGCAGTGATTCGCACTCTCGATGTTATCTTTGCCGCCGACATGATCAATGATAAAAGCGGCCAGCTTCTCATATTTTCCCATATTTATCTTCTCCCTATTGCTGGTTATAGATTGCCCTCTGGATATGAATCACCAGATAGAGCAGTTCTTCATTTCCGATATCCACATCATACCTTCCCCGGATAAATCCTCTGATATTCACCGCACAGAGATAAGATTCCCGATAGGTGAGCTGCATCATATTCAGCAGATCTGCATCTTTTTCATCTTCATGGAATGTAGAATGGCTGACGATCCGCTGTGAGAAATACCGGAGATGATTGATGAACCGATAATATGCAAGAGATCCTTCCCGGATATCTTTTCCGAAATAATCTCTGATCAGATCCAGTATTTCTTCAATGATCTTTGTGGATTGTTCTACTTTATCGGTTCCGATGGAATTCTCGGTCTCTGCATTGATGATGTGAAGTGCAATGAATCCTGCCTCATCGTCCGGAAGCTCTATGCCTGAAGACTCTCTGATGATCTCGAGTCCCTTCTTTCCGAGCGCGTATTCATCCGGATAGAAGCGCATGATGTCAAACAGAAGACTATTTGTTACCTTGATGCCTCTTCTGTAATTTTTCAGTGCGTAATGAATATGATCGCTGAGAGATACGTAGATGGAATCGCCGAGCTTCTTGCCCAGCCTCATCTTGATCATCTCGACAATCTTTTCTACCAAGGTGATTTCTTCCATTGGCAATGAGACAATGATTTCCTGAAACTTTGCTGTCAGCTCTCTGGAAGACAAGCTGAATTTCTTTTCAACTGATTCCGGGTTGATGAGATCACCCGGTTTCTTATGAAAGGCAATCCCGCGGCCTACGACAACAACTTCGCAATTGTCATCGTCGATCACGACTGCTGAACTATTATTCAGCACTTTGCTTATCTTCACGAATTTCTCCTCCTTTCACTTTCATCCTGCGGTCTGCAGAACAGCAGGATGAAAGAAGCTTTGCAGCAGACAAGAAAAAACCCGTCTGCCGCAGAAAAAGCACTAATGCACTAGTCCCTATGCAGACGAGTTAAGCTCATAAATGATGATAACCTTCCCGTCAGATTACATTCATAAAATAATAATTATTTTTATGCATGTCAATATGAATTTTCGTATTTTCAGACAGCATCTGATTATGTTCGCTGCATACCTTTTTCAGAATCTGATTCAGTTCTGTTTCGTTCACTGGTTTCAGAAGGTAATCTTCAACGCCATATTTCAGTGCGGTTCTTGCATACTCAAATTCTTTGTAGCCGCTGATCAGTATGAAATGCGGAAAAAACTGCGATTCATGAACATGGCGGATCAACTCCAGCTCGTCAATCACCGGCATCTGAATATCCGAAATCACAATTCCTATCAATGATGATAATGCAGACTGTTCCGTGTTTTCAGATCTGTTGACAGAGTGATGCGATGCTCTTATCATTTAGAAGCAGAAGTTGCATATATATGCAATTAAAGCAACTATAAGGATCAGATTATGAATTCAATTGCGTTTGTGCAAGGAGCTTCATATGGAACATCAGGCGGAACATATCTATATCTGCATTGATCTGAAGTCCTATTATGCATCTGTGGAATGTGTGAGCCGCGGTCTGGATCCATTGAAAGCCAAGCTGCTGGTAGCAGATGAAACCCGTTCGGATAAGACGATCTGTCTGGCAGTCTCCCCTGCTCTGAAAGCAATCGGCGTGCCGAGCAGACCGCGGCTGTTCGAAGCAAAGCAGAAAATCCGGGAATATGAATACCGCCATCGCTGCAAGGTAGACTATCTGGTTGCCGTGCCGCGGATGGCGGAGTATGAACGGGTTTCTGCTGAAATCTATTCCATCTACCTGGAATATGTGGCATCCGAGGATATCCATGTCTACAGCATCGATGAATGCTTCATCGATGCAACGCCTTATCTGCATCAGTATGCAGAGCAGGCCGCATTGCAGCATATTTCTGCGGCTCACTGCATGGCGATCACGATGATCCGGCATGTGCTGAAGCAGACCGGAATCACGGCAACTGCAGGAATCGGAACGAATCTGTTCCTGGCAAAGGTTTCGATGGATATCGTTGCCAAGAAGAGTCCGGCAGACAAGGATGGGGTGCGGATTGCAGAGCTGAATGAAGAAAGCTATCGCTATCTGCTCTGGGACCATAAGCCGCTGACGGATTTCTGGATGATCGGCGCAGGAAAAGCGGCCCGGCTTGAGGCGGCCGGCATGGATACCATGGGCAAAGTGGCTTATGGCTCCCAGATCAATGAAGAATGGTTCTACCGGACGTTCGGAATCGATGGTGAGATCATCATCGATCATGCCTGGGGAATCGAGCCGGTGCGGATGTCAGATATCAAGCAGTACCGCCCTTCTTCGCACAGTCTGAACCTCGGGCAGGTACTGGTACGGCCCTATCGGTTTTCAGAGGGACGGCTGATCTTCATGGAGATGATTGACAATCTCTGCGCAGATCTGCGGAAAAAGCATCTGACCGTGAAGGATCTGTCGTTCTGGGTCAGCTATGATCCGATCACGCTGGACAAGCTTGAGGAGTATGACGGACCGGTCGTTGTGGATTTCTATGGGCGCAGAATGCCGAAGTATACGGTGAAGGCGGTGCATCTCGGGCATCGCACGGACAGTCTTTCTGAAATCCGGCGGGCTCTGCTTGCACAGTTCGACAGCAGTGTGGATCATCGTTTCTATCTCCGCCGCCTCGGAATCGCTGCTGAGAATACGTGGCATGGAGAATATCTGCTGCAGATGGATCTGTTCACGGATTATGAGCAGAAAGAAAAAGAAGAGCATCTGCAGGATGCGATCCTGGAGATCCGGAAGAAGTATGGTACCAATGCGGTGCTGAAAGGCATGAATCTTCTGAAGGAAGGCACTGCACGGGAACGGAATCTGCAGATCGGAGGACATAAGGCATGAGCGAACGCAGCGAAGTCTATCAGATCGGGATGATGCAATGCCCGGAGAATTTCCGCTACCGCAGCGTGCTGGAGCGAGGAAAGCCAGTGCATAACGGGGATTATTTCAGTCTGCGGCATCCGAAGATGGCATGTTCCAGACGGGCAAAGCTGTTTGCACCGTTTGCGGCATTAAGCGGGTTTGAAGAGAAGATCCGGGCGGAAGAAGAAACACTGACGCCGCGGCGGTTCCCTGATGCAGAAGCGCAGGAAGAACTGAATAGAAAACTGAACATGCTTGCAGAGATGACTGCGCAGAAGCAGGATCCGGTGAGAGCAGAAGCCTGCTTCTTCCAGTCCATGGAGACCGAGCGGAAGAATGGATTCCGGGAGCTCGGAGTCTATGAAACGATATGCGGCAGAGTCATGGCGGTCTGCTCTGAAGAACAGCAGCTGATTCTGGAAAATCGCTGCATCCGCTTTGCGGATCTGTACCGGCTCATCATTCTCTGAATCTCAGCCGGCATAGCCGGTCAGATCATGAATCCAGGCGCCGCGGTGAACTAATATTCCGCCGATCACGCACTTGATCAGTTCTGCCGACTGCACCAGGGCAAACAGAGGAAGAATGGAAAGACTGGTGTAATGTGTCAGAAAATGTGCAGCCGGAATCGAGATCACCCAGACGAAGCATGAATCGAACAGGAACGTGATCCAGGTCTTTCCGCCAGAGCGGAGCGTGAAATACTGGGCATTCTCACATGCATACATCGGCATGCACAGAGCAGAAATGCGGATCAGTCCGGCAGCGATCTGACGGATTTCGCCGGAGGTATTGTAGATCTCCGGGAACAGGCCGGAGATCAGAAACAGCAGCAGTCCGGATACGCAGCAGAGCAGGATCGAAAAGACCGTAAGCTTTGCGGCATCATCACGGACTTCGGAAGTCTTTCCGCTGCCGAGCTCCTGGCCAAGAATGATTGCGATCGCATTGCCCATCGAGATGAAAGCGATATTGAAGACATTGCAGATCGTATTGCTGATATTGAAGGCAGCGACAATATTGAGTCCAAGCATCGAATACTGCTGAGACAGCGCGGTCTGACCAAGCGACCAGAGTGTTTCATTGAGCAGCAGCGGAAATGCCTTCACAGCAATCTTTCCGAACAGATCCTTCGGCACATGGAGCGATGCCAGCATGCCATGGACAAACGGAAAGCGGTCTGCGCTGCGCAGCAGATAAAGCAATACCACTGCCATTTCCACGAATCTGGAAATGACGGTCGCAATCGCGGCGCCGGTGACACCGAGAGCAGGAGCGCCGAAGTGCCCGGAAATCAGAATATAATTGCCGGTCAGGTTCACAAGGACCGCAATGAGTCCGGCCTTCATCGGCACCATCGTTTCGCCGTTCTCACGCAGCGTGCTGGCAAAGACCTGGGTTGCCGCAAATGGCAGGAAGCCGAAGTACATGACGAGCAGATAATTCCGGGCAGACGACATTGTCAGCATCATATCGCCAGATCCGCTCTCCCCTTTCAGCCACAGGCCGATGAGCTGGCTGCCGGAGAACTGGAAGATCAGCAGTGCCAGGATCGAAAGCAGAATGGCAAGCATCGCCTTCATGCGGATCGTATAGCGGATTCCTTCCTGGTCGCCTTTGCCGGCAAACTGAGCGGTGAAGATGCCGATTCCGGCAAGACCCCCGAAGATCATCAGGTTATAGACAAAGATCAGCTGATTCACAATGGCGACGCCGGACATCTGGCTGGTGCCGACCTGCCCGACCATGATGTTGTCGAGCATGCTGACGAAATTCGAGATTCCATCCTGGACCATGATCGGAATTGCGATCTGCAGGGTATGACGATAGAATTCCCTGGTTCCGAAATAGCGGTTTTTCTGAAGCATCTTTTCCTCCCGTCTGATGCACCGGTCCGGTACTCAAAGTGCTCCGACGGGTGTACAGCGGATACAAGTATAGCGGATTTCTGCAGATCAAGAAACCGCAGATCATCATGATTTGCAGGGGCCGGATCAGAAGAGATCCGATACAATAGAAGAAGAAAGGAAAGGAAGGATTCTATGAGTTTTCCAAAAGGATTTCTATGGGGCGGCGCAGTAGCCGCAAATCAGTGTGAAGGTGCTTATCTGGAAGATGGAAAGGGACTGTCAGTGCCGGATATGCTGCTGGGCGGAGATGCGCAGCGTCCGCGCACCTTTCTTCCGGTCATGGATCCGAAGGCATTCTATCCGAGTCACGAGGCATCTGACTGCTACCATCATTACAGGGATGATATCCGGCTCTTTGCAGAAATGGGCTGGAAGGTATTCCGTCTGTCCATCAACTGGGCAAGAATCTACCCGAATGGCGATGATGAGGAACCGAATGAAGCAGGTCTGAAGTACTATGAAGACATCTTCGATGAGTGCAGAAGCTATGGCATCGAGCCGCTGGTAACTCTCTGCCATTACGAGATTCCATGGAATATCGTGGTGAAGTACGGAGGATTCTCTGATCGCAGAGTCATCGATCTCTTTCTGAAGTACTGCCGCACCGTATTCACCAGATATAAAGATAAAGTGAAATACTGGCTGACCTTCAACGAGATCAATATTGCATGCATGGACAGCCCGATCGGCGACCTGTACGGGCTTGGGGTCATGGATCCGGAAGATATTCATGCCTCAGAACCGATCCCCTTCTCCCGCCTGAAACATGATAAGCAGCGGACCTTCGAAGCGCTTCATAATGAATTCGTCGCTTCTGCTCTGGCCGTGAAACTTGCCCATGAGATCATTCCGGATGTCATGGTCGGAAACATGATCTGCCATATCACGAACTATCCGCTGACTCCGAAGCCGGAAGATGTGCTTGCGTGCATGCAGCAGGATGATCTCCGCAATAACTTCTGCGCAGATGTTCAGGTCAGAGGAGAATATCCCTCCTATATCTTCCGCTATTTCCGTGAAAACGGGATTGATCCTTCCTTCATCACAGAAGAAGATCAGAAGATCCTGAAAGAAGGAACGGTGGACATGTACACCTTCTCCTACTATTCCTCGGGCTGCGTGACCGTCTCAAAGGATGCAGAATCTGCATCCGGCAATATGACCGTCGGCGCAAAGAACCCGTATCTGAAGTCTTCGGACTGGGGCTGGCAGATGGATCCGGAAGGATTGCGGTATACGCTGAATACCGTGCATGGCCGCTATCCGGATCTTCCGCTGATGGTCGTAGAGAATGGCCTGGGTGCTTATGATAAAGTTGAAGCAGATGGTTCCATCCATGATGACTACCGGATTGATTATCTCCGCCAGCATATCAGAGCTCTGAAGGAAGCGGTGGAGGATGGCGTTCCGGTGATCGGCTATACGACCTGGGGACCGATTGATCTGGTCTCAGCAGGAACCGGACAGTATGCAAAGCGGTATGGGTTCATCTATGTGGATCGTCATGACGATGGAACCGGAGACTTCCATCGTTCCAGAAAAGATTCGTTCTGGTGGTATCAGAAAGTCTGCACTTCCAACGGTGAAGTGATTGAGTGATCATACGGTTCATTGATTCCGGTAGCAGGACACGATCCTGCTGTCTTTTCTTCTTTCAGGCAATCACCGCTTCAGATCTGCAGGAAATCCATGAATTCACCGGAAGGATGCTGTTCTATAATGGAACCCAATCAGAATGAGGAGGCTGCAGAATATGTTCCATACGATTGATATGCACTGTGATACCCTGATGCATGCGTTCCTGGAAGATGGCGGAAACGCCGATGTCTATCATCGCCCTGAGCTCTGCATCGATGCAGAGCGCCTTGCAGAAGCAGGAGCGCTTGCCCAGTTCTTTGCCATCTACATTGTCCCGGACAAAGCTTATGAGCACTTCCATCGTCCGGCACTATCGCACGAAGAATATATCAGCGGATGTGCGAGGGTCTTCCGCAATACCATCGAACGGCACAGCGATGTGATTGCCCAGGCAGAAAATGCCTCTCAGATTGAAACGAACTTCCGGAACGGAAAAGTATCTGCAGTGCTTACCATGGAAGATGGTGTCGCAGTGAATGGAAAGATGGAGAAGCTGGATGAGTTCTATCATATGGGCATTCGAGCGCTGGCGCTGACATGGAACTTTGAGAACTGCTTCGGCTATCCCAACAGCAATGATCCCATGATCAATGGAAAAGGCCTCAAGCCATTCGGCATTGAGGCAGTGAAGCATATGCAGGACATCGGCATGCTGGTAGATGTCTCGCATCTGAATGATGCCGGCTTTGATGATGTCTGCCGGATTGCAAAGGTGCCCTTTATTGCTTCTCACAGTAATGCCCGTGCGATATGCAGGCATTCACGGAATCTGACTGACGACCGCATCAAGGCTCTCGCGAAGGCGGGCGGGGTCATGGGGCTGAACCTCATGCCAGGATTCCTGAATGATTCAGAAGGCAGCCAGATCAGCCGCATCGATGACATGGTCCAGATGATCCAGCATGAAAAAGAGATCGCAGGCATCGATGTGATTGCGATCGGGACGGACTTTGACGGCTTTGACGGAGACAAGGAAATCGCTTCCTGCGACCAGCTGAACCGGCTCTATGATGCGCTGGCAAAAGCAGGATTTTCTGCCGGGGAAATAGAAAAGATCGCCTGCGGAAATGTCATGCGGGTGATCCATGAAGCAATGCATTGAGCGGGATGAGCCTCCTTCCGCTTTTTTCAGCTGCTATTCTTCCCGGATATCCGGCTGGCTGAATGTCTTTGCGACAAATTCCATTTCGTATTTCCTCTGATGTACTGGCAATCATCGAAGAAAAAAGAGAAGCCGGTTGGTGCGATATTCCGCTCAGAGAAAAGGATCTCTGCAGAGATCCTCATTCTATAGCAGCATGGTCTTGTCTTCGCCCATCCCCATCATTCCATCCAGGGAATATTCATTGCCATCTTCATCCCGGACCATTCCTTCCAGTTCCCCGAAGGCGACATAGTAATCAATATTCACGATTCCTGCATGCATGACCATCGGACTGATGCCCTGCACATGGAATCTGACATTCACCATATCATGCGCATCATGCACCTCCCAGACTGCTTTCCCATGGAACTGGCTGCTTGGAATATCACGGTCGAATACCACAGGCGGCAGCAGGCTCGTCTCTCCTTCCTTCCAGATCAGGTTCTCATTGTATTTTTCCTGATCGATAGACTGGTTTCTGGTCAGATTGAAGGCAAAGAATTTTCTGGTTCCGTTCTGCTCATTCTTTCCCATTGTCGTGACCCAGTCATAATGCATATGACGCGGGTAATATCCTCTGTGGTCATCTACGACAGAAGTCGTCTCTTCATCGGTTTCCATCTTCTCCCCGTTGATTGTGAGGCTGCCCTCTGCATGGAAGAAATCCTTCTGACTGTACAGCGGGCGGTTCTCTCCGAAGGGAATGCTGACGACACTCGGCTTGCTGAGACGGGTCAGCTCGAAGTCGTAGGAAATCGAATCCGTATCATTCTTATGAAAGCCGGAGAGATGGCATGATCCCTTTTCAAAGTGATTCACGTATTTCACGTGGCTGACATCCGTTTTTGCTTCAGCAATGCTGCCATTCAGAAGATTCGGTGCGATGACGGTCTTTCTGCTGGAAAGATTATGATCCCAGGAATAGACCTTCTTCGTGCGCTTATCAAAGAATAGGCAGAGGGTCTTGCCGAAGATGCCCATATCGCAGACCACTGCAAGCAGGATCCCGTTCTTCAGGTTCACTTCGGTCGCTTCCCACAAGGTCAGCTTATAGCGATTGAGAAGCTGCGGAGCATGGGTCGGCTTCCTTGCATGAAGCAGATCCATGGTTTCGAATTCCCGGTCGAATGTTCCGAATACGCATGTTCCGGAAGAATCCACAAGATCCTTCGGTACCGGAGCAGATCTGCGCTTCGGACTGATGAAGTTCCTGTAATCGGTCATAAAACAGTCCTTTCTGAATTGTCTTCTGAAATCAATTTCCTGATTTCATTGTAGACAGCTATGACCGAAGCGTCAAACCGCATCAGGCAGCCGGCATGGACTTCTGTCCTGCATGGATTTCAGAAAGCGGAGCAGGCCTGCCAAGATAGAAGCCCTGCGCATATTCGCATCCTGCTGCTCTGAGAAGATCAATCTGCTCCTTCGTCTCTGCTCCTTCACAGAGTGTATGCAAGCCAAGAATTTCTGCAAGGCGGATTACAGCTGTGATCATATCTGCAGCATGTGCGGCATTGCCATTCTTCTTTTCCAGCTCATAGCTTCGCAGAAATCTGATATCCAGTTTCACGAGGTCCACTTTCATGGACTGCAGGTTTCCGAGGGACGAATACCCGCTGCCGAAGTCATCCATCCATACCTGGAAGCCTGCCTGATGAAGCTTTTCTACCTGGTCATTGAGAAAGTCCGGATCAGCGGAGAAGGCACTTTCCGTGATCTCAACGTTCAGCAGGTGATGCGGAATGTGATAATGATCTGCGATCCTGAGTATCGTTTCAAAGACCTCTTCTCCATTGAAGTCTGCACGGCTGATATTGAATGAGAGAGGAACCTCCCCGATCCCCATCCGGCTGCGCTGCTCTGCTTCTCTGCAGATTTCCGTAAGCATATACTGATCAAGCTTTGCAATGAGATGATGTTCTTCCAGGACCGGGATGAATTCTCCAGGAGGGATCAGTCCCTTTTCGGGATCCAGCCATCTCGCCAGGCATTCATAGCCTGCAAGCTTTCCGGAAGAAAGATCATAGATCGGCTGATAGAACACCTTGATCCTGTTTTTTTCAAGTGCGTCCGGGAATTCCAGGAGCACATGTATCCGGCGATTGTATTCCTCTGAAGCGCTGCCGCTGAAGTAAGCCCATGACTTTTCTGCATCTTTCCGGATCGAAGCACAGGCAAGTCTTGCAACATCAAATGCCTGCGAGAAGAAATCATCAGAATTGTGTTTATCAGAATCTTTTTCTTCTTCTGCATAGATTCCTGCTTTCAGCTGCAGAAACGTATCCCTGGAACATTTCCGCACTTCTTCGCAGGCTTTCTGAAGTCTCTTCTCCAGCTCTGATGTTTCCGAAAGCAGCAGGAAATGATCCTCCGATACCCTGCAGAGTGCAGAATCTTCAAATACGCGCTTCAGAATCTCCCCGGTACACTTCAGAATCCGGTCTCCTTCCGTGATACCGAATCTGGCATTGTAGCTCTTCATGCCATACAGATCGAAATATACGAAAGCAGGAGTTTTCCCCGCAGCACGGATTGCATTCATGCGATCCTTTGCATGCACGCGGAAATAGGTCAGATTCGGAAGACCTGTCAGACTGTCATGATACAGCTCTTCCCACGGCTCAGAGCGGATGAAGAATACTTCCCTGCCTTCCCACTCCTGGGAGGAAACCCGGATGGCTAACGGTCTGTCCTCCGGGCGGAAACGGATGATCTGGCTGCCTGAATCCGCGATTTCCCTGACCTTGCGAAGCAGAGACTGGTCTCTGACCCCGGTCATGAATTCTGACAGTGTCATGCCGCTGTCAAAGTTTCTCACTGGCTTCAGGATCCGGGACATCGGAGAATTGCAGTAAAGGAGTTCTCCGTCAGATCTCTGGATCACAGCAATTCCGAGATCGCTCTGATCCAGGAACCTTCTCAGGGAATTATCTGCTTCCGCTTCGGATTTCAGATGTTCGGCGACAGCCTGGCTGATATCACTGTAGGTAACGATGGCAATGCGGCTGCCATCCTCAAGATAGTGATGATATCCGACTGCATGCGTCAGCGTATACTCTTTCTGCTGATAGATCTTCTCATGGTAGAACACATTGTAGCGTCCGCCTTCTTTTGCAAAACGAAGGGCTTCTGCGGCAATCCTGGCGGCATCCTGCGGCAGAGTCATCCGGTACATATTGCGGTCATACCTGGCAATCAGGGAAGCCTTATCCGGCTCATCCTCGCAATGCATCATGTCATAAAGCCCGTCAGAGACACAGACCGTACACACTCTTCCGTCTCTGAAGCAGTAGATGGCCTCCGGTATTTCAGAATGATTCACGATCCGGATCATTTCTTCCAGTTCATCGGAATTGTCTCTTCTGCGGTCCTTCCCGGATGTTTCATAATATCTGCGCTTATCGTCATACATGTGCTGCTCAGCATTTCGAATCAGCAGATTGATATCCATATCTTCTTTCTTCTGAATTTCAGTGCCGATCGAAGCTGAAAAAGACTGGTCAGAAATCTTCGAGCGAAGAATCCTGATCTTCGTCTGAAGTTCTTCCTCGGAAATATCTGCTGCAAAGGCAGCAAATTCATCGCCGCCGATCCGGTAGGTATCCGCATCTCCGAAGACATCTCGCATTGCCCCGCCGACCGTGATCAGCATCTCATCGCCTGCTTCATGCCCTTTCATATCATTGAGCTCATGAAGACCGTTGGCATCAAGGTAGATACATGCAAGCTGATTCTGACATTGGTCCGCATAGCGGAAATACGACTGGTCATAGCAGTTGCGATTTTTGAGGCCGGTCAGAACATCACGCTGGCTCACATCGGAGAGTTCTTTCTGGTATAGCAGACCCTGGATCTTCATATGGTTCATCCGGTCATTCAGAACGATGCTTAGCATCCCGAATACAATCGCAGAAAACCCGTCGATTACTGCATATTCTGCCGAATCAAACCGGATTGCCATGATCAGAAACACCGCTGTCACTGTGCAGATGAGCCATCTGAACTTCTGAGGCCGATTGATGAAGAACATCGGAATTCCAAGCAGAACTCCGAAAAAAGAACCGGCAGTGCTGCTTTGGGAAAGATAAGTTCCCCGGATGATTGCAGATCCGCACAGCGCCAGGATCAGAAAATAGCTTAGAAACTGAATGGTCTTCGGCTGTTCCGGCTTGCGGATGCGGAGATACAGAAACATGGAGATCATCAGAATCATCATGATTCCGGATAATGTACCGGATCCATAGAATGCTGGCGTCGTAAACGCAAAGATCAGAAGCACTGCATAAACAATTGCAGCTCCGGATGACACAAGAATCAGGGATTCCTGATTCTCCCGGATCACATCCGGTTCGATTCTATTGATTTCCTCTTCAGAAAGAGCAGAAATCGCACTGCCTTTCCTTCTGCTGACTGATTTCATATCTGCCCCTCATGAACAACGCTTTCTTTATGATATCACTGTCATTCCTGTGTGATCACTCAATGAATTACGAGGGAATAAAAACATCGATAGATATTTGACCGGAAGCAATTCGAAAATGCTTTCCAGCAGAATTGTCGCAGAATTCCGACTTTGTTCCTCTCAGATCCATGGATATTCCCCTTCTTTCCGGCAGAAGGCAGAGACAAGCGAGCGGAATCTGACCGAAATTAGCTTTGCGGCGGAATGCCTTGTCTTATGAATCTGACGGAAGATCTGCAGAAAAATGACAAGCGAACTGGATTCTCTGCCTGGCAGAGAGCCTATCTTCGATGTTCTGCTCAGGGGCAATCCGGTTATTCTGCATCCGGCAGAAGTAGTCCGGGAGTCTTCTCTATGCTGATGCGGGCACTGAGCAGTCTTCTTTTCAAGGAAGGAGCATATCCGTTGACCCCCGGGCGTGAATTCCGATAATGTTTGCATAATGGAGATTAGTCATGAAACGAGTAATCAAGCGAAATGGAAGCGAAACTGCGTATGAACCTCAGAAGATCCGCAATGCGGTTCAGAAAGCGTTTGCAGAAGTAAATCAGGAGTATACCGAAGACCTCGGGAACCGGATCGTCCGATCCGTGGAGAGTCAGTTCCGCATGCGGAACTCGGCATCAGTGGAAGAAATCCAGAATGCCGTGGAAAAGAGCCTGATGAAGGAAGGCTGCTATGATGCCGCCAAGGCTTATATTCTCTACCGGGAAAAGCGTACGGCAGCCAGAAATGCACGACTGAGTCTGACGGCGATGATGCAGGACCCGAATCTGTATGCCCTTCTGGAAAAGATGGAAAAAGATCTTCCGTCGTGCGATCTGAGCAGACTGGCAGCCAAGTTCCAGTCGATGAATAAAGAAGCATTATCCCCGGACAGCCGCATGGAACTGCTGATCCGCAGTGCCGAAGAACTGACGACCAAAGAAGAACCCGAATGGGAGAAAGCAGCAGGAAGACTGCTTGCCTATCAGTTCCATAAGAATCTCCGTCAGGAAGAGAAGAAGCTCGGAATCCGCAGCTTCTATGAAAAGCTCGTCTGGCTTACGAAAGAAGGCTATTACGGTTCGTACATTCTGGAACATTATTCCGAAGAGGAAATCGGAAAGCTTGAGCAGATGATGGATAACGGGCGCGATGATCTTTTTGCCTGGGCGGGACTGGATCTTCTGCTTTCCAGATATGTGATTCATACGCATTCGCATATTCCGATGGAATCACCGCAGGAGCTGTATATGGGCGTAGCGATGCATCTGGGCATGAATGAGAAAGAAAACCGGCTGGAGATCGTGAAACGGTTCTATGACATGATGAGTCTGCACAAGGTCACGATGGCTACTCCTACCCTCGCCAATGCCCGCAAGCCTTATCATCAGCTCAGCAGCTGCTTCATCGATACGGTTCCGGATTCGCTGGATGGTATCTATGCCTCTATCAGCAATTTTGCGGAAGTCTCGAAATTCGGCGGTGGGATGGGAATGTATCTCGGCAAGGTCCGGGCAAGAGGCGGCAGTATCCGCGGCTTTGAGGGTGCGGCTGGCGGCGTGATCCGCTGGATCAGAGTAATCAACGATACCGCTGTTGCTGTTGACCAGCTCGGAATGAGGCAGGGAGCAGCGGCAGTATATCTCGATGCCTGGCATATGGATCTCCCGGAGTTCCTGCAGCTGCGTACCAATAACGGGGATGACCGCATGAAGGCACATGATCTTTTCCCGGCAGTATGCTATCCGGATCTGTTCTGGAAAATGGCAAAGGAAAACCTGAATCAGAACTGGTATCTGATGGATCCGCATGAGATTCTGATGAAGAAAGGCTATGCCCTAGAAGATAGCTATGGAAAAGAATGGGAACAGAAATATCTGGATTGCGTACGTGACAGCAGGATCCGCAAGCGCACGGTAAAGCTCAAGGAAATCGTGCGGCTCATCCTGCGTTCCGCCGTGGAAACCGGAACTCCATTTGCCTTCTTCCGCGATGCGGTCAATGAAGCAAATCCGAATAAGCATGCAGGCATGATCTACTGCTCCAATCTCTGCACCGAGATTGCTCAGAATATGAGCGAAACAGAACTGGTATCAGAAACTCTGAAGAACGAAGACGGAGATCCGGTCATCGTCACTGTGAGGAAGCCGGGCAGCTACGTTGTATGCAACCTGGCATCGCTGTGCCTGGGAAACATCAATATCGATGACCCGGAAGAACTGAACTCCGTGACAGCCGATGCCGTCCGGGCGCTTGATAATGTCATTGATCTGAACTTCTATCCGGTTGCGGCTGCTGAGCTGACCAATCACCGCTACCGTTCGATCGGGCTTGGAGTTTCAGGCTATCATCATCTGCTGGCAAAGCATCAGGTGAAATGGGAGTCTGAAGAGCATCTGAAGTTTGCAGACAAAGTGTTTGAAGACATTGCCTATGCAGCAATCAAGGCTTCTTCAGATCTTGCCGAAGAGCGAGGCAGCTATTCCCTGTTCTCCGGGTCGGAATGGGAGAGCGGCGAATATTTCCATCGTCGTCACTATGACAGCGAGCGCTGGCAGAAGCTGGCGGAACAGGTCCGCGAACATGGCATGCGCAATGCATATGTGATGGCCGCAGCCCCGACGAGCTCGACTTCGATTCTCGTCTCGACGACGGCCGGCCTGGATCCGATCATGAACCGCTTCTATCTCGAGGAAAAGAAAGGAGCGATCCTGCCGCGGGTTGCCCCGGATCTGTCTCCTGCCACCTGGTGGTTTTACAAGAATGCCCATTCCATCGATCAGACCTGGTCTGTCAGAGCTGCAGCAGTGCGGCAGCGTCATATCGATCAGGCCCAGAGCTTCAATCTCTGGATCACGAATGAATACAAGATGAGCCAGCTGCTGAATCTGTATATTCTGGCAGATGAGCTTGGGGTCAAAACGATCTATTATGTGCGCTCGCGGTCGCTGGATCCCGCGGAATGCGAGAGCTGTTCAGCCTGAAGGAGGATAGTATGGAAGAATCAATCCGCAGAAAGCCCTTATTCAACCCCGATGGAGATACCGACGTCCGGGATCGCAGACTTCTCAACTTCAACACGACCAATATCAATGACTTCAATAACCTGAAGTATCCATGGGTTTCTGACTGGTACCGGAATGCCATGAACAATTTCTGGGTTCCGGAAGAGATCAGCCTGAATCCGGATAAGTCGGATTATCCGAATCTGCTGCCGGCGGAACGGACTGCGTATGACAAGATTCTGAGCTTTCTGGTCTATCTGGATTCGCTGCAGTCAGCCAATCTGCCGAATATCAGCCAGTATGTGACCGCCAATGAAATCAATCTGTGCCTGTCGATCCAGACCTTCCAGGAATGCATTCACAGTCAGTCCTACAGCTATATGCTCGACACGATCTGCTCGCCGCTGGAACGGGATCAGATTCTGTATCAGTGGAAAGAAGATGAACATCTTCTGAAACGGAATACATTTATCGGAAACCTGTACAATGAATTCGTTGCTCATCAGGACAAGCGTTCCTTCCTGCGGGTCTGCGTGGCAAACTTCATTCTCGAGGGCATCTATTTCTATTCCGGGTTCATGTTCTTCTACAATCTCGGCAGAAATGGAAAGATGCCTGGATCCGTGCAGGAAATCCGCTATATCAACCGGGATGAGAACACGCATCTCTGGCTGTTCATGGAGATCATCCGGATCCTGCAGGAAGAAGAACCGGAACTCTTCACGGAAGAAAACACGAAGATGATCTATGAGATGATCGACGAAGGCGTGCGCCAGGAGATTGCCTGGGGCAGCTATGTGATCGGCGATCAGATTCCGGGTCTGAATCAGTCGATGGTAGAAGACTATATCAGGTATCTGGGCAATATCAGGCTGAAGTCCATCGGCCTTGACCCGCTGTATCCGGGTCTGGAAGAAGAACCGGAGTCCATGCGATGGGTATCACAGTATGCTGATGCCAATCAGGTCAAGACCGATTTCTTCGAAGCGCGCAGTTCTGCTTACGCAAAAAGCAGTGCCATCGAAGATGATCTGGACTCCTTATAAGCGCAAGGCGATCGCAGCAGTCAGCACCCCAAGCAGCGCACCGGCAAGGACGTCGCTCGGATAATGCACGCCGAGATAGACCCTGGAATATCCGGTCAGCACGGCCAGCGTCAGCAGAAAGAACCCCCAGTCCGCTGGCAGAAACCGGATCAGCACCATCGTGCAGGCAAAAGCAGCACCGGTATGACCGGATGGAAACGACCAGTCCTTCGGAAGCCTGATCAGGGGTTCCAGGAACGGGTATACCTGAAAGGGTCTTTCCCGGGCAGTGATGCGTTTGAGCACAAGATTGATAAGCAGGCTGTTCATGATCAGCGAAAGGCCTGCTTTTTCAGCGAGGAAGGAATACTTCGGAACCCGGTACAGAACAAGAACCAGCGCAATCCAGAAAATGCCGAAGTCGCTGAATGCGCTGACTGTTCTCAGAACTGCTGTAATCCATTGCCTGCGGCTGTTCTGCATCCAGATCATCACCCGGATATCGGTGTCGAGAATCGTCTTCATCGTGTTCTGTCCCCTTTCTTTCTTCCTGTATCATGCGCCTGTTCCGTAAAGAATAACATTAAGGTTCTGTGAAGAATTCCTTAAGAACAGTCCGGATGATCAGATCCATGAGACCAGATTGACGATCAGATCGGGTTCAGGTATGAAAAAGACTGTGAGCCGCATGGAAATGCAGTTCACAGTCCTTTTCTTTCCTCTGCAGGAATGATCTTCACAGAGACCATGTCGCCTGGTTCTTTGCCGATCTGCTTCCGGATCTCCTTGCGGATGCCGATAAGATAGCAGATTGAGCCATCTTCATTGCGGATTCCCATATTGACGACGCTTCCGTCATATGGAACTCCGTCAAACCATGCATGAACTTTCAGCCGGCCTCTGCCGAATTCTTTCTTCAGGTCATACGGGAATCCGACATACGCCCCGCCATGGTCCTTTACCGGTTCAATCATAGCTTCATACCGGATGTCTTTCTGTTCCATGAAGAATCAGATCAGTTCCCCTTCTGTCTTGCTGAAATCATCAGCCTTGGTCTTCACCGCCATGCGGAACAGAATCAGGCCGATGATGAAGAAGATCGCAATGGATCCAACTCCGGCATTGACCGAACCGGTGAGCTGAGAGCCTCTGGATACGACGATCGTGCCGAGGAAGGCAGCTCCTTTGCCGCAGATATCCATCAGCCCGAAATACTCACCGGACTGATCAGCAGGAATGATCTTCGTGAAGTAGCTTCTGGAAAGTGACTGAATGCCGCCCTGGAACAGGCCGACGGAAACAGCGAGCACCCAGAACTGCCACTGATACTGCAGGAAGAAGGCAAAGATCGCAATGCAGAAGTAGCCGATGATGCAGACGGTGATCAGCTTCGAGGAATCATATTTCGCCGAGAACTTTCCGAAGGCAATGGCACTTGGGAAGGCCACGAACTGCGTGACAAGCAGAGCCAGCAGCAGGCCGGTGGAATCCAGGCCGAGGGCAGAACCGTAGGCAGTTGCCATATCGATGATGGTATAGACTCCGTCGATATAGAAGAAGAAAGCGAGCAGGAACAGGAAGATCTTCTTATGATGCATGGCATTCTTCAGGGTATGTCCAAGCCGTGAAAACGTGCCGGCAATGGAAGCGCTGGAATTTTCCACATAGTGCACCTGCTGATAAGACTTCAGAAGCGGAATCGTGAACAGAACCCACCAGACTGCGGTAATCGCAAACGCGAAGCCCATGCAGACAGAAACCGGAATCCCGGCATTCGGGCCAGTCAGAATCAGCACCAGAGACAGGATGAACGGAATGCAGGAGCCGATGTAGCCCCAGGCATAGCCCTGGGAAGAAACATAGTCGGAGCGTTCATCGCTCGTGACATCGACCAGCATGGAGTCATAGAAGATCAGACTTGACTGATAGCAGCCTCTTGCGACCACGAAGATGATCAGAAACAGCACCCATTTCGTGATGATTCCCATCAGTACGCAAAGCAGTGCGCCAAGAATCACAGACCACATGAAGATCGGTTTCTTGAACCCTTTGTTGTCGGTTGCTGTGCCAAGAATCGGTCCGAGAATCGCAACGATGAGTGTTGAGATCGAGACCGCATATCCCCAGTAGGCAAGATAGTCAACCTGAGAGATGCCGTCGGCAGTTGCCAGGCTGTTGAAGTACAGCGGCATGATGGTCGAAACCAGCAAAGTGAAGGCTGAATTTCCGACGTCATAGATGACCCAGTTCTTTTCAATCTGCGTAAGCTTGCTTTTCATGTTGTTCTCTCCGTTTCTATGTTAGGAAACATCCGGTCTTTCTGATACCGGGAGAAAATCAAATTTCGGTAAAGTTCCTGTTAAACCGGTGCATCCTTTCTGCAGGAAGGACTGCTTTCGGTTTACTTTCATGCTGCTCGTCGATAAGATTACTTCAGAAAGAGGTCTGACTATGAAGAAACCTTTGATCTGGGGACATCGCGGTGCCAGCGGATATGCACCGGAGAATACCCTGCCTGCATTTCAGAAAGCAATCGATTCAGGGGCTGATGGCGTCGAACTGGATATCCAGCTTACCAAAGACGGGGAACTGGTCGTCTGCCATGATGAGACCGTTGACCGTACCTCTGACGGAACCGGATGGATCCGCGATCTGCCGCTTGCCCAGCTGAAGAAGCTGAATTTCTGTGCTTCTTATCCGGAGCTTGGCAAAGTGGAGATTCCGACGATGCGGGAAGTGCTTCAGCTGATCCAGCCTTCTGATCTCACGATCGATATCGAGCTGAAGACCGGAATTGTCGATTATGAGGGCATCGAAGAGAAGATTCTTGCCCTGGTCCATGAATTCGGCATGGAGAACCGTGTGATGTACTCCTCCTTCAATCATTATTCCATGGTCCGGATCAAATCTCTAGACCCTTCTGTGAAGACGGGCATTCTTTATGAAGATGGTCCGATCGGAATTGCACCATACGCAAAGAAACTGAAGGCATCTGCCCTGCATCCTGCTCTGTATAATCTGCGCTTCGATCACTTCATGGAAGATGCTGCCGCAGAAGGCCTGGAAGTCAATGTATGGACAGTCAATGAGCCGAAGCATATTGCCCTCTGCACGAAGATGGGCGTGAACGCCATCATCACGAACTATCCGGATACTGCCCGGAAAGTCAGTCAGGAAACCGAATGAGCCCGGAATATCGCACCTATACGGAAACAGTCCTGAAGCCATGGGTCAGGGAACATGTCGAGCAGAGCAGCCTCATCACGGAAGATGGAGTCCGTCTCCATTGCTGTCATGCAGTCCCTGTGAATCCGAAGGGCTGCATCGTCATGATTCATGGATTCTGCGAGTTTTTCGGAAAGTATCACGAAACAGCATACCGCTTCTATGAAGCAGGCTATGCGATCTGCTTTGCAGAGCTGAGAGGTCACGGGAAATCCGAGCGGATGAGATATTACCCCGATCAGCGGGTGTATGTGCGTTCCTTCCAGGACTATGTGCTGGACGCAAGGGCCCTTGTCCGCTATGCACAAGAGTGCCATCCTTCGCTTCCCCTCTTCCTGTTTGCCCATTCGATGGGCGGTACGGTCGGGGCCCTTTATCTGGAGCAGAACCCAGAGGTATTCCAGGCAGCCGTCCTGAGCTCGCCGATGCTGCAGATGAATTACGGCAGTGTCCCGGACGAGGCAGTCGGATTGCTGGCGGTCTATTCCAGAGCCGTGAGCCTGGATGATCCGTATGCGCCTGGCCAGCATGTCTTCACTGGAGAAGATGAATTCGAAACCAGTTCGGCCATGGACCGGGATCGCTATGAATACCAGATGGAACAGCGGCGCGAAGATCCTTCTTTCCAGACCTGGGGTGCAACCTGGAGCTGGGCGAAAGCCGCCAGAGAAGGGGCTTCTGAGGCAGTGAAACATGCAGAGGAGATCACGACTCCTGTCCTGGTGCTTCAGGCAGGCAAGGATACGATGGTCAAGCCGGAAGGCCAGGAGACGTTCGTGAAGAACTGTCCTGCTGCCAGATTGAGAAAGTTCGGGAATTCCCGGCATGAGATCTTCAACGCCAACGCCGAAACGAGGAAGGAATATTATTCCTGCATTCTGGATTATTTTGCAGAACATTGCTGAGATCTGCCCGAAACGGCAGATCTTTTTTTGCACTTGAAATCACCGATATTTTAATATACACGGTATATTGTTGCATGTTTGCTTATTTTATGCGCTATAATAGAGCCATGGAATTATTCAGGAAATATGTAGATGTCGATGTTCTGTTCCGGACAGACGGCTCCGTGATTCCGCTGGCAGTGTGCTGGAACGAGCCTGGCCGTCCCGCTTCTTACCCGATCGACCGGATTCTGAAGGGGCCTTCCCGCATGTCTTCGCAGGCAGGCGGATGCGGAGAGTGCTTCGAAGTCGTGATTCACGGACAGACCCGCCGGCTCTATCTGGAGAAGATCCCTTCTGTACTCGAGCAGAAAACCAGATGGTTCATTGAATCCAGAAAACCCTGAACATTCTGAAAGGAGCAGCCATGAGTCCGGGAATCAGATATCTGAATGTCATTGCAGAGCAGCAGAAAAGCGGGGCGATTGTGCCGAAGGCAATTGTATGGAGCGATGAAGATGGCAGAAGAGTCTATCGGATTCAGTCTGCGGTATACTGTAGCGCTTCCGAGATCCCGGAACGGCGCTGCTCGATTATGCGCTATCTGATCACGATATCCGGAAAACGCCGGAACCTGTTTGCAGAAGTGCGGCAGGATGGCAGCGTGCGCTGGTATGCAGAAACTTCCTTCTGAGCAGAAAGAATCTGTCTGTTCCTGAATCCGGAGCAATCTCTGCAGGCGGTGCAGAACCCATCCCTCAGCCGAAGCGGATGCGCTAACTCAGACTGCACGGGAAGAGGAGCGCACAGAAAAGAGGCAGATCCCTGCAATATACAGGTCTGCCTCTGCGGACCATACCACTCATGAAACGAGCAGACTTCTGCATCCAGAAGGAAGCCACATTCCTCTGCTGATTTCTGAATCAGTCCAGATTCGTATATCCCATCAGGGCCTGATCGACTTCCCTGGCACATTCTCTGCCTTCTTCGATTGCCCATACGACCAGCGACTGACCGCGATGCATATCACCTGCTGCAAAGACGCGGGGAATTGAGGTCTGATAGCTGCCCGGTTCTGTTTTCACGGTATGGCGAGGACCAAGTTCGGTATGGAAGGCTTCGGGAACATAGGACTCACAGCCGGTGAATCCTGCTGCGATAATCAGCAGTTCGCACGGAAGCTGGCGAATGGAGCCTTCCTCCGTCACCCATTTCCGATCGATGAAGCTTCCCTGTTCCACTTCTGCTGCCACAAGAGCACCTTCCTGGTCCATGATCAGAGAATGGATCGTGGAACGGTAGAGGCGCGGATCACTCCCGAATACGGCGATCGCTTCCTGCTGACCGTAATCCGTCTTCTGCACATCCGGCCATTGGGGCCATGGGTTATCGGCACGGCGTTCTTTCGACGGGCACGGCATCATCTCCAGCTGGGTTACCGAAGCCGCATGCTGGCGGATGCAGGTGGCGGTGCAGTCATTGCCTGTATCCCCGCCGCCGACGATGATCACATGTTTTCCCTCAGCAGAGATTGCCGGCTGATATTCCGGATTCAGCACGGATCTGGTTGCTTCGCTCAAGAACGTCACGGCAGGAAATACCTGAGCACATCCTTCCGTCTCAGGAAGGGTCCTTGCCTGCTTGGCGCCGCACGCCAGCACAACGGCATCATACTCTTTCAGAATTTCTTCGCTGCTGATATCCCTGCCGACATCCGTTCCGCACACAAAGTGGATTCCTTCTGCCTTCATCAGATCGATGCGCCGGGTGATGACTTTCTTGTCGAGCTTCATGTTCGGGATGCCGTACATCATGAGTCCGCCCGGTGCATCTTCCCGTTCAAAGACCGTCACGGAATGGCCGCGCTGATTCAGACGATCTGCCGCAGAAAGACCAGCCGGGCCGCTGCCGATGACCGCAACCTTCCTGCCGGAACGCATGGCAGGAATATGAGGCTTCATCATGCCTGCCGCAAAGGCAGACTCAATGATATAAAACTCATTCTCATGAATCGTGACCGGTTCATCTTCCACTCCGCAGGTGCATGCCTTCTCGCATAATGCCGGGCATACTCTGCCGGTGAATTCCGGGAACGGATTCTTCTTCGTGAGTCTTGATAATGCATGTTCGAGGTTGCCGTTCCAGATCTCATCATTCCATTCCGGAATGAGGCTGTGCAGCGGGCATCCGGTGACTTTTCCTCTGAGACTGATTGCTGACTGGCAGAACGGAACACCGCAGTTCATGCAGCGGCCAGCCTGCAGTTTCCTCGCATTCTGATCCAGCGGGATATGGAATTCTCTGTAATCTCTGATCCGCTCCTTTGGAGAGCGGAGGGATTCTTCCTCGCGCTGATACAGCAGGAATCCATCTGTCTTACCCATTGTTCTGTGCCTCCTTCTGCTTCAGCTCATAGAATGCCTCAAGCAGTGCGCTCTGATGCGGAATGCCCTGTTCCTCGAACTTTCCGGTGATGCTGAGAATCGTCTGATAGTCATCCGGAACCAGTTTCTTGAACTTCGGGATCCAGCTCTCAAAGTCAGCAAGAATCTTTCCTGCCTTCACGGATCCGGTTTCTGCCGCATAGTCGCTGATCAGCGCTTTGAGTTCCTGGATGTCATAGCGTTCCTTCACTTCATGCATGGTCACGAGGCTGCTGTTGAGCCGCTGATACAGCGTATGATCTTCATCCAGCACATAGGCAATGCCGCCGCTCATGCCAGCCGCGAGATTTCTTCCGGTCCTGCCGAGAATCACGGCAATGCCGCCGGTCATATATTCCAGGCCATGGTCTCCGCACCCTTCAGCAATCGCGGTTGCACCGCTGTTGCGGACACAGAATCGTTCGCCGGCAATGCCATCGAAGTAGGCCTTACCCGATGTTGCACCATACAGCGCAACATTTCCGATCAGGATATTCTCGGCCGGATTGAAGGTGCTGTTCTCCGGCGGCATCACAACAATTTTTCCGCCGGAAAGACCTTTGCCGACATGATCATTCGCATCGCCATGAAGGCGGATCGTCATGCCTTTCGGAATGAAGGCGCCAAGCGACTGACCCCCGCCTCCGGTCAGATTCAGCACGTAGGTATCTTCTTTCAGCGAATTGCCGAAGCGCTTTGTGATCTCATAGCCCATGATCGTGCCGAGAGCACGGTCGGAAGAACAGATCTTCGCCTTGCAGGTATGAGGTTTCTTCTTCCGGAAATACGATTCGAACTCCGGCAGGAATACGGATTCATCCAGCGTCTTCTCAAGATGGAAGTCGAAGCTGTCATACGGATCATGGCGACGCGATTGTGCAGCGGCATAATGCGGATCCAGCAGAGCAGAAAGATCTGCCTGCGGCATCCGGTCATTCTGCTTCAGGCAGTCCGTCCTGCCGATCATCTCTTCTACTTTTCTGAAGCCGAGCGATGCCATGATTCTGCGCAGCTCTTCTGCCGTGAACATCATGAAGTTCATGACATATTCCGGCTTGCCGGCGAATCTTCCGCGCAGCTTCTCATTCTGAGTCGCAATGCCGAATGGGCACGTGTCCTTTGAGCACACCCGCATCATGCGGCAGCCCATGGCAACCAGCGGCGCGGTTCCGAAGCCGAATTCTTCTGCTCCCATCAGGGCAGCGATTGCAGCATCTCTGCCGCTCATCAGCTTGCCATCCGTCTCAAGAATCACCCGGCTGCGCAGGCCATTGTCAATCAGAGACTGCTGGGCTTCCGCCAGACCAAGTTCCCATGGCATGCCGGCATGATGAATGGAAGAAAGCGGAGCAGCACCGGTGCCGCCGTCAAAGCCCGAGATCAGAATCACCTGTGCCCCTGCCTTGGCAACGCCGCAGGCAACGGTGCCGACCCCTGCTTCCGAAACAAGTTTCACGGAGATCCTGGCATCCGGATTGGCATTTTTCAGATCGTAGATCAGCTGGGCAAGGTCTTCGATGGAATAGATATCATGGTGCGGCGGCGGGGAGACCAGCGAGACGCCCGGAGTTGCATAGCGGATCTTTGCAATCCACGGATAGACTTTCGTTCCCGGAAGATTGCCGCCTTCTCCAGGCTTGGCTCCCTGGGCCATCTTGATCTGGATTTCCTTTGCGCTGTTGAGATATTCCGAAGTGACCCCGAACCGGGCACTCGCCACCTGCTTGATCGCGCTGCTGGATTCAGTTCCGTAGCGTTCCGGGTCTTCTCCGCCTTCTCCGGTATTGGACCATGCATGCAGGCGGTTCATCGCAATTGCCATGCAGCGATGAGCTTCTTCAGAGAGTGCTCCGAGAGACATTGCCGAGGTCTGGAAGCGCTGCACGATGGACTGGGCAGATTCCACTTCTTCCAGCGGGACCGGATTGCCGGATGGCACAAAATCCAGCAGGTCTCGTAAGGTATGAGGATGCTCGCTGTGAAGCAGTTCAGAATAATGCTCGAATTCCTCAAACGATCCATCCTGAACTGCTCTCTGCAGGGCGACGATGACTTCCGGAGAATACAGATGCTCATAGGCAGTGCCGCCCGAGCGCAGCCGATGAAATCCGACACTGTCGAGCCTGGTATCGACGCCTAAGCCAAGCGAATCAAATGCGTGGTCATGATTGGCCAGCACATCTGCCTCGATCTCTTCGATGCCGACACTTCCGCATCTGGCGGTTGTTCCCGGGAAATACTGATCGGTCAGTTCTTTCCTGAGACCGAGGATCTCGAAGATTCTCGCAGACTGATAGGACTGCAGCACGGAGATCCCCATCTTGGCTGCCGTCTTCACGATGCCATTGAGCAGGGCATGATCAAAGTCCTCCATTGCCACATGCGGATCTTTATCCAGGATCCCGGCTGTGACAAGCTCGCCGATGCATTCATGCGCGAGATATGGGTTGATTGCCCGGGCACCGAACCCCAGCAAGGCTGCACACTGGTGCACATCGCGCGGTTCGCCGCTTTCGAGAATCAGCGAAACTTTAGTCCGTTTCTTCGTGCGGATCAGGTGCTGTTCTGCAGCGGAGATTGCAAGCAGAGAAGGAATCGGCAGATGGTTTTCATCCACGCCCCGGTCAGAGAGAATCAGAATATTCGTGCCGGCGCTGATTGCCCGATCGCAATCGACATTCAGTGCCTCCAGCGCTCTGGCAAGCGAGGTGTGCTTGTAATAGAGGATCGGCAGCACCTTGACCTGAAACCCTGGACGATCCAGTGCCTTGATCTTCATCAGATCGGTTTCGGAGAGAATCGGATTGTCAATTTCAAGGACTTTGCAGTTTTCAGGAGAGTCCTGAAGCAGATTCCCATCTGTACCGACATAGACCGTGGTATCCGTGACCAGATGCTCACGGATGGAATCAATCGGAGGATTTGTGACCTGGGCAAACTGCTGATGGAAATAGTCAAAGACCGAAGTCCTTCTGGAATGCATGAGCGCAAGCGGAATATCTCTGCCCATCGATGCGGTCGGCTCGATCGTATTCCGGGCCATCGGCAGGATCTCATCCTTGACATCTTCATAGGAATAGCCGAAGACCTGATAAAGGTGATCGCGCATATCCTGGGAATTCACCGGCGGTTTATGAGCCGGTATTTTCAGATCTCTGAGGTGCAGGAGATTCCGGCTGAGCCATTCTCCGTAAGGAGCTTCGGAAGCAAATGATGCCTTGAGCTCTTCATCGGAGATGATGCGCTTCTGTCTGGTATCGACTAATAGAATTCTGCCAGGCATCAGCCTGCTCTTCGTGATGATCTGATCTTCCGGAAGATCGAGCACCCCCACTTCCGAAGACAGAATCAGTCTGCCATCTCTGGTCACATAGTAGCGGGAAGGCCTGAGGCCATTGCGATCCAGCGTTGCACCGCATACTTCCCCATCCGTGAACAGCACGGCAGCCGGACCATCCCATGGTTCCATCATCGTTGCATAGTAATGATAGAAATCCTTTCCGGCCTGGCTGATTCCCTGATCATAGCGCCAGGATTCCGGAATCATCAGCATCATTGCCTTGGCCAGCGGCATGCCATTCATATAGAAGAATTCCAGGGTATTATCTACCATCGCCGAATCAGAACCGCTGGCATTGACTACCGGATAGATCTTCCCGAGCTCCGGCTCCAGAACGGAAGAAGTCATAGTCTCCTCCCGCGCAAGCATGCGGTCCGCATTGCCGCGGATCGTATTGATTTCACCGTTGTGAACGATCATTCTGTTGGGGTGAGCCTTCTGCCAGCTCGGGAAAGTATTTGTTGCTCCGGTATTTAAGTTCAGTGTTATAATATCTTCACTGT
>OMXA01000004.1 GCA_900314905.1 uncultured Erysipelotrichaceae bacterium | reverse complement strand
ATCTTAAAAATCTACTGTTTTGCCAGATTTCTGCGGCTTCAGCCCGCATGATTATCGCTGTTTTTCATGTTTGTCAGGTTATCATGCGTAATTACTAGCTCAGAAATGGAAGGTATGAGTTCCATCGCTCCAGACATTGCTCTGAGCTTCGCAATCCTGATGCAGCTCAATCGTGGAGATAGTCCCGTATCCGTTTGAGATCAGAAAGGCAATCAGATCCCTGTCACAGGGAAGCACTTCAAATTTCAGATCCGCTTCTGAATGATCGTTCTGATATGCCTGCAGCAGCTGCTGCCCGATTCCCTGGTTCCGCTTTTCCTTCTTCACGTAAAATGCCTGGACGACTTCATCAGGAGCCTGAACCATCAGAAAGCCGATATAAGCCCCATGGTCACTTGCCGCATAGATCACTGCCCGATCTGCCGTATCTTCCAGCTCTTCCTGACTGGCTTCAAGATCTGGCAGAGGCTTGCTGCGCAGGGCTGCTTCTTCCATGCGCAGCTCATGCAGAAGGTAGATGATCTGCATCGCATTGCGGCTGGAAAGACGGACGATGCGGATCTCCGGCTGATCGGCTTCTTTTTTCCGCGGTGTCTGGACAGGCATGCTGAGATCTGCGATTCCCGGAACTTCCTCATAGTCCAGATGATGTTCCCGGCACCACGCTGCTGCATGCAGGTATTCTGCTTCATCTGCGAAGTCATACCATTCGTCCTGCAGGCCGAAACGCTCGATCACAGAGCGGAAGCGGCGGAATGCTCCATGTCCTCTGATGGCATTCTGAAGCCAGTTCTTTTCTTCTCCCTCCGGCTGCCGGTCCGCAAAGTCTTCCATCAGCTGGTAGCGGTCCAGGTCCTCCCAGTCCGGAAGGATCTCATAGTCCTCCGGCTTTATCTCTTCGCCGAGGTCTTCGGCGGGCTGATCGTGTTCATCCAGCAGCAGGATCCGGTTTTCCGGATACCAGAATACCATCCGGTCGGTGTCTTGTTTCTGTTCAGCTGCATTCAGCAGGTCATCTAGATCCAGTTTCATTGTCCCTCCTATGAATTGTTCAGCGAATCCGGATATACTTCCAGAAGTCGCTGCAGTTCCTTCCATGTGACTGCAATCGCAGATCCATGCGCTGGTGCCTCCAGCGGAATCATCAGATCCGCATCATTGACTTCTTTAAATGTGCCATGAGCGATATCATCCGTGAATAGAACTTTGTAAGCTCCTCTCGTATAGTCATCGCATACCGCATACCAGCCTTCGCCATTCAGCGCTTTCATGATCATCGGTCCTTCTACCTGATGGCGGTCATAGATGGGCCCTTCAAAGGAGCGAAGATTCTCCCACCCGTCCGTGCTGACTGCGCGGAACAGCTGGGAATGGTCTTCCATCGGTTCGCTCTCATCTTTGTAGATCATGACCCATTCTGATCCGTCCCTGACCATGGTTCCGTCGATAACCGGATAACCCGGACTCATCAGTACGGAAGGATAGGATACCGAAGAAAGGTCCCGGGACGTGCTCCAGTACATGCCGCCATCTTCCTTGCTGGACCAGAGCAGAACATACGCATCTCTTGTCCAGTCATAGAAGCCTTCCGGTGCCCAGGCCTGTTTTTCACTCATCGGCTGTTCCTCTGAAGAGGCATTGACTTTCAGCACCCGCTGCCCGGTATATTCGCCGAGATTATCCGTATCATAGACATAGATGGAATCCGTATCATAGCCCTGGGTCGCAAGCAGGGCGAAGGAACCATCTTTCTTCCGGACCAGGGAAGGATCGCGGAGGCGCTTCGTGCCGATGGATGGTTTCAGGATCGGTCTGTCATTATTGACCTTGAACCAGTATCTGCAGTCAAACGTATATGCTAGCTTCAGCGTTTCCGGATCAGAGCCTGCCGAGGTGAAATAGGAGATCACATAGGCCGAATACTCATCCAGCAGCAGCCGGGACAATTCATAGGATTCATCAAGAGCAGGAATCTTCGCATTGAGCACGATGGATTCATATTCCCCAGCTTTCGCGGTTTTCTTCAGCACGTCATCCAGGATCTCAGCATTGCCAGAAGCAACGGACCAGCTGATCACATTGCCGGATGCGTCCTGAGCTGGCAGTGACATCCCGTCATTGAGAAAATAGTCCAGCTGTTTTTCCAGAGAAGCTTCTTCCGAAGAAGAAAAAGCCGTGACTTCTGCAGGCAGTTCTTCTGGGGGACTGCCATGAGCAGGCGAAGGGGAGCATCCCTGGCAAAGACACGAAGCAGCAAGGATCGAAGCAATCATCTGCAGGCGTTTCATACCCAGTATTCTACACCGATCTCTTTCCAGTATCGAATGGCTTCAGATGTGATAAAATCTTGCTCATGAAACGAGTGATGATAGCAACCGGCGGAACGGGCGGCCATATCTACCCGGCGCTGGCGCTTGCAGATACGATCAGAAAGAACTGCCCGGAATGCGAGATCCGCTTCTTCGGGTCTGACAACCGGATGGAAGCACAGGTCATTCCAGCAGCAGGATACGCGTTTGACGGGATGACGATGAGCGGCATGAACGGGGGAATTTCCGCAAAGGTGAAATCCCTGCTTTCGCTTCAGAAAGCCGAACGTTCCTGCCGGAAGATCCTGAAAGAATTTCAGCCCGACGTATGCATCGGGTTCGGTAATTACATATCCGTTCCATTGATCCGGGCTGCTCATAAGCTAGGCATTCCGACGATGATCAGCGAACAGAATTCCTCGGCTGGGAAAGCCAATCTGTATCTCAGCAGATTTGCGGATGCCATTGAAGCAGTGTACCCGTCCAGCCTGAAAGAGTTCCCGGAAGGAAAGACCAGACTCTATGGAAATCCGGAAGCCTCAGCCGCCGCCTCTTCTTCTCCAAGGCCTGAACTTCTGCTGGAGTATGGCTTTGAGAGGGACGTTCCGCTTGTCGTCTGCATGATGGGCAGTCTTGGCAGCAGCTCCGTCTCAGAAGTCGTCGATCAGGCATGTGCCCGATTCGACGGATCGTTCCAGGTGCTGATCGCCGCTGGAAAGTCGAATGACTATACGTTTCATTCCGAGGGAAACCGGATTCATATTCTGCCGTATATTGACGGCAGGGCGATGCTGAGAGAAGCTGACCTTGCAATCACGCGGGCAGGTGCTACGACCTTGGCAGAGATTTCTGCAATCGGGACGGCATCGATCCTGATTCCGAGTCCTTATGTGCCGAATAACCATCAGGTTCATAATGCGGAAGAACTGGTCCGCCGCCATGCTGCAGTCATGATCGAGGAAAAAGATCTGAATGCAGACGTGCTTGCTCAGACGGTGAACCGTCTGATGAAGGACAGCCAGGAACGTCAGAATCTGGCGGCCAATGCAAAAGCGATGGGAACGCCGGATGCGGCGGAAAAAATGTACGAATGGGTGAAGGAGCTTGCGGATCATGGAAACATTGCTTGAACAGCTGAAGAATGTAGCTGCACTGGAAACCGATGTTCCGCTTTCTTCCATGACGACGCTCAGGATCGGCGGAACCGCAAAATATGTTGCTTATCCGGATGACTCCGTGAGTCTGGACAGCCTGATCCGGATTATCCGGAAGAATCATCTGCCGTTCAAGCTGATCGGCAAAGGTTCGAATCTCCTCTGCTCAGACAGGGATTTCGACGGCGTCATCATCCGCCTGGAAAAGTTCAATGATTTCTACATCGTTGATACCTCGATTGTGGCTCAGGCTGGCTGCTCGATCATTGCGGTTGCGTATGCTGCCATGAAAGCAGGGCTGAGCGGACTGGAATTTGCCAGCGGTATTCCTGGCTCCGTAGGGGGCGTCACGTTCATGAATGCCGGTGCATACCGCAGCTCGATGAGCGATGTCATTGACAGTGTTTTTGTCTATCGGGACGGAAAGTTCGAATGGGTCCCGAAAGACGAGTGCGGGTTCGGGTATCGGACGAGTATCTTCCAGTCTCATCCCGACTGGATTGTCATTGCGATCCGTCTGAACATGGTGAAACGGGATCCGTCTGAAATCCGGGCGCTGATGGATTCGCGCCGGGAGAGAAGAATGGCTTCGCAGCCGCTGGATCGTCCGAGTGCAGGCTCCGTGTTCCGCAATCCGGATGAGGTTCCTGCCTGGAAGCTGATTGAAGGCATCGGCTATCGCGGACATCGGATCGGCGATGCTCAGGTTTCCGAAAAGCATGTGAATTTCATCGTCAATGACGGTCATGCAAGAGCAGAGGACTTCCTTGCCCTGACAGAAGAAATCCAGAAACTTGTCAAGGAGAAGTACGGAATCAGCCTTCACATGGAAGTGGAGAAATTCAATTGGTAGACCAGAAGAACAGTACCCTGAAGCCAGAGGAGACACCGGTGGATTCCTTGTTTCAGGAGCGGGCGGTGAACCGGGACAATGAAGAATTTGCCAGAGCAAAGCCGATGCTGTTTCGGTCTGCGGTGATGCTGTCATTGTTTCTGCTCGGGCTGCTCTATTTTCTGAATCCTGCTTCGCGGGTTCAGGTCATTGCGGTGAGCGGGACTGATTTTCTGAGCAGAGATTATATCAGCTCATTGTCCGGAATCACGGAGAAATCAGTTTATTACTTCGTCATTCCCAAGCAGGTGGAAAGCAGGCTTCTGAGCGATCCGGTTGTGGAATCTGCTTCAGTGAAGCTGGAAGCGAACCGCATTGTCTCGATTTCGATCATTGAGAAAGAGCCGATCGGATACCGGTACAATGAGGCAAAGCCGATGCTCGTGTTTTCAGATGGAAGCACGTGCGAACTGAAGAGCGACTACATGTCTATCCTTTCCAGAGTACCGTATATCACTGGCTTTACGGAAGAGCAGCAGAATCATCTGCTGACCCAGGCATTTGAACAGCTGGATCGCAGCACGATCGAAAGCATTGCAGAAGTGAACCAGTATGATCTTGGCTATACGGATGAAGCCATTGAAGTGCTGATGCGGACTGGCGGTTATTTCTTTGCGGATTACTACAGCCTTTCGACGCTGAACCGCTATGAAGAGATCTATCAGAATATGAAAGATCATAACCGCTGCCTCTATGCATATCAGTCAGACAGTGATGGTACCCAGGTTGCAGTCGAGCGGGCTTGTCCGTGGAATGACACCGTGACCGAGCGGGAATACTGGACGGATTCCGATGGCAACTACATCTATAACAAATGGGGCGATAAGGCGGTCAAGCATTACTACCAGAGTGCAGAAGGCTATTATCTTGATGCGTCCGGAAACAGGATTGTGATTCCCATTGATCAGAATGGAGATGATGCCGAGGATCCGGATTTCCTGAATCATTACCTGGCGGGCTATTATGATTCCGGCACGCTGGTGATCCCGGATGAGAATGCAGGAAGCTCTGAAGACAGCGATGCTTCTTCGGATTCCGGCGATTCTTCAGAAGGTTCCGGAGGGTGAGGCAGTTGAGAAAGATGCCTAATTTTAATATAATGGATGACGCTAAGGAGCTTGAAAGACCATGACAGTCGAAAGAAAGACGAATTACGGGAATATCAATGTGTCAGAAGAAGCAGTTGCCTCCCTGGCTGGCGGAGTCATTACCGAATGCTATGGAGTAGTAGGCATGGCTTCCCGCAAGCTTGTCAGAGACGGCTGGGCGGAACTGCTGGGAAAAGAAAACTACGCAAAGGGTGTTGTCGTCAGACGTACCGACAGCGGCCTTGAAATCGACCTTTATATTATCGTGAGCTTCGGAGTCAAGATCTCCGAAGTAGTTCAGGAAGCTCAGAAGAAAGTCAAGTATGTGCTGGAGAAATCTCTTTCGGAAGAGATCGCGGCTGTCAACGTCTTTGTTCAGGGCGTTCAGGTAATCGAGTGACGGAGGCTTGACAGGCGAGATGAATAAGATTGACGGCAAGGTATTCAGAGGCATGCTGCTGAGCGGCTGCAGCAACCTGAATAACCGCAGAAAAGAAGTGGATGCACTGAATGTATTCCCGGTACCGGATGGCGATACCGGAACGAATATGAGTCTCACATTCACCAATGGAATCAATGAGGTGAACAAGAGCGGCAGCGAAGACCTGCCGGTTGTTGCCAAGACGCTCCAGAGAGGTCTTCTCATGGGGGCCAGAGGCAATTCCGGCGTCATCCTGTCACAGATTTTCCGTGGCTTCTATCAGAGCGTGGGCGATAGCCAGGAACTTGATACGAAGGCGTTTGCGGCAGCCATGCTCAATGGTGCGATGCTTGCTTACAAGGCAGTCATGAGGCCGGTGGAGGGAACGATTCTCACGGTTGTCAGAGAGTCTTCCGATATGGCTGATCTCTATGTGAAGGATCATCCGGAAGCGACGATTGAGGAATATATGGAAATCCTCTGCAAGGAGGCTCGGGCTTCTCTGGACCGGACGCCTGAACTGCTTCCGATCCTGAAAGAGGCAAGAGTCGTGGACTCCGGCGGAAGCGGACTGCTCGCGATCTTCGACGGATTCAAGGCCTATCTCGATGGAGCACCGATTGAAGATGAATCTGCCAGAAAGAAGAGCGGATCCGAGGAAATCGGCGCCAGCGGCTATGTGACGGAATTCATCCTGAAGCTCAGCGATCAGGGCGTCCACCTGTTCAAGGAGAACCGGTTCCGCGAATCTCTGAGCAAGCTGAGCGAGAATATCACGGTTGTCAATGATGCAGATCTCGTCAAGGTCAGAGTCCATACGGCCCAGCCGGGCGAAGTTCTGAACCTTGGCCAGCGTTTCGGTGAGTTCCAGGCAGTTCAGATTGATAATCTTGCTCTTGGCAGACCGAGAGAATCGATCCTTGAGACTTCGAAAGAAGAGACTTCATCTGAGAAGGATGCGGAAGAAAAGGAATACGGCATCATCACGGTCTGTGCCGGCGAAGGACTCGAGAAGCTCTTCCGGGGCTATCGCTGCGACTACATCGTAAGCGGGGGCCAGACGATGAATCCTTCCACCGAAGACTTCATTAAGGCAATCGAGAAAGTGCATGCCCGTCATATCTTCATCCTGCCGAATAACAGCAACATCATCATGGCAGCGAGCCAGGCTGCTGAAGTGAGCGAAGGCAGAGATGTCCGCGTGCTGCCGACCAAGTCAATCCCGCAGGGGCTCAGTGCCTGCATCAGCTTCAATCCGGAAGCGGATCCGGATGAGAACCAGAGCGCGATGATGGATGCAGTCGGACACGTGAAGACCGGTCAGGTAACCTATGCCATCAAGGATACGACGGTCGACGGCAGAGAGATCAAGGCCGGCGATTACATGGGAATTCTTGACAAGGAAATCTGCCTGACCAGCAGTGATAAGGTGGATGCGGTCTGCCGTCTCATCGATCAGATGTGCGAGGAAGACAGCGAGATCGTCACGCTGATCTATGGAAAGGATGCTCTGGAAGAGGAAGTCCAGAGGGTTCAGAAATATATCGAAGATCACTTTGAGGTGGATGTGGATGTCGAACAGGGTGATCAGCCGGTCTACTGCTTCATCGTAGGCGTGGAGTAATAGCAGAATCCATCACTATTCAGGAGCAGGGAAGCCTGCTCCTTATCAGACAGCAGACAATCGGAATGGAACTGGATGATAAAAGACTCAGGCTGACTGCCAAGCGCATCAGCGCCATGCAAAGTCTGGGCATTGCAGATCGCGATGCCCTCCTTTCCTATTACCCATTCCGCTATGAAGAACTGAATCTCAGCCCCGTTTCAGAGTGGCATGAAAAAGATCATGTCGCATTCTTCGGCCATGTGAGCGGCGCTGCTCATAGCTGGCGGTTCGGCCGCAATAAGACGGTCACGAAATTCACCGTCCGCACCGAGGAAGGAGAGGTGCTGCAGGTGACCATCTACAACCGTCCCTGGGCTTCTTCCCTGCATGAAAATCAGCCGATCATGGTTTCCGGAATCTATCAGGGAAGGTCTTCTGTTACTGCCATGACCTATAACAATAAACCGGCGGAAGAGCAGGAAGCGATCACGCCGGTCTATTCCTCGAGGGCAGGCGTTCCTCAGCGCACCATCCGGGAATGCGTGAAGCATGCCCTGGATGCAGGCCCGATTGCGGATGATGTTCCGCTGCAATTTCAGCGTGCCTATCGGCTGCTGAAAAGAGATGCGGCGCTGCGCATGGTTCATGAGCCAAGGTCCATGCAGGAGGTGAAGGCAGCGTACCGGACCCTCAAGTATTCCGAGTTCCTGCATTTCTTCACTGCCGTGGAGCTCATGAAGAATGAGAATGGGGCTGATGCTTATAAGCAGCCGAAGCGGATCAATCATGAGCTGCTTGATCATGTGATCCGCAATCTTCCGTTTTCGATGACTGCGGATCAGAGCAAGGCGCTGGATGAGATCCTCTCTGATCTGGAAAGCAGTCATCTGATGTACCGGCTCGTTCAGGGAGATGTCGGCTGCGGCAAGACGCTGGTTGCGGCGCTTTCTCTGTATGGGACGGTGACCGCAGGCTTCCAGGGAGCGCTGCTTGCGCCGACGGAGATTCTTGCCCGCCAGCATGCCTCTGCTCTGAAGGATCTGCTTGGTCCCTATGGCGTGAAGATCGGATTGCTGTACAGCGGCCTGAAACCTTCTGAGAAGCAGCAGATTCTGCAGGGGGCTGCAGATGGTTCCATCGATATCCTGATCGGAACGCATAGTCTTCTGCAGGAAAGCGTTACGTTTCAGAAGCTCGGACTTGTCGTGGCCGATGAGCAGCAGCGCTTCGGCGTCGAACAGCGCCGGGCGCTCAGAGAGAAGGGAACCCGGGTTGATTTTCTGCTGATGAGTGCCACTCCGATCCCGAGAACCCTTGCCTCGGTGCTTTACGGAGATATGGCAGTCAGCACGATCGTTACGATGCCTCCGGGCAGAAAGCCGGTCATCACCGAGCTGATTGAAGAGAACAGTTTCCGCTCCGTGCTGGGGAAGGTCAGAACGCTGCTGAGAGAAGGAAGGCAGCTTTATGTGATCTGTTCGGCGGTTGATCGCAATGAAGAGTTCAATGCCAGAGCTGTCAGTGATATTGCTCTCAGCCTTTCCAGGCTGTTTGCGCCGGACTACCAGGTGGGGCTTCTGCATGGCCGGATGAATTCGGAAGAGAAGCAGGAAGTCATGCGCCGGTTCCTGGAGAATGAGATTCAGGTGCTGGTTTCAACAACTGTGGTTGAAGTCGGCATGAATGTGGTCAATGCGACCGGCATGATCATCTATGATGCGGACCGCTTCGGAATGTCACAGCTGCATCAGCTGCGCGGCCGCGTGCAGCGCGGCAGCAGCCAGGGATATTGCTGGCTATTGACCGGATCGAAGGATGAGAAAGCACTGGAACGGCTGAATGCGCTCGTGAAGTCGGATAACGGCTTTGAGATCGCAGAGGAAGATTTACGGCTGAGAGGGCCGGGTGATATACTTGGAACGAGGCAGAGCGGAGTGCCGGATTTCATTCTCGGCAATCTCGTGGAAGATACGAAGATCATGAATCAGGCAAAGAAGGATGCCGCAGAGATCGTGACGGATCCTGATAACCCTGATTATGTGCCGCTTCTGGAATCCGTGCGGAAACGGAATGAGAACAATGCTTCGTTTGCGGACTAGAGGAGGAAAGAAATGGACTGTATCGAATGGCTGCGGAAACGCGGCATCGAAGTGGAGAATCAGGATCTGATCCGGCAGGCATTCATGCATACGAGCTATGTGAATGAACATCGCCGGTATCATGATAATGAGCGGCTCGAATTCATGGGTGATGCAGTGCTGCAGCTATGGAGCACGGCTCATATCTTCCCGCTGGAACCTCCGCTGAACGAAGGGGAGATGACCCGGCTCAGGGCTCAGCTGGTATGCGAGAAAGCGCTGGCGATGTATGCGCGTGAACTGCATCTGAATGACTTCCTGCTGCTTGGGTCTGGCGAAGAGAAGAGCGGCGGCAGAGAGAAAGATGCAATCATTGCAGATATGTTTGAAGCGCTGCTCGGCGCGCTGTATCTCGATCAGGGGATGGATGCCGTGGATAATATCCTGAATGAAGTCTTCCTGCCGGAGATCCGCCATCCGAAAGAGGTCAAGGTATTCCGGGATTACAAGACGAAGCTGCAGGAATATGTGCAGGCAGATAACCGGCGGACGGTGCATTATGAGCTGGTCAGCGAAGAAGGCCCGAGCAATGCTCCGACGTTTACGATGAATGCAGTGATCGATGGGCTGGTACTTGGAACTGGTACCGGAAGCTCGAAGAAACAGGCGGAACAGAATGCGGCGCAGAATGCGTTTGAAAAACTAGTGAGGTAGAAAGATCATGAAACTTAGTGAACTGAAGGCAGCAGTCAGCTCTGATCTGCTGCAGAACCAGCTTGAGCTCCTGTATGGAGCTGAACATGTCCAGGCGCAGAAAGAACGCTACCTGAAGCTCATTGCAAGAGCATCGGACCTCTATGGCGATCGGGAAGCGTGTCTGTTCAGTGCTCCGGGCAGAACTGAAGTCGGCGGCAATCATACTGACCATCAGCTTGGCAGGGTCCTGGCAGCTTCGATCGATCTGGATGCGGCTGCGGTTGTGGTTCCGGAAGAAAAACCGGTCATCACGTATCATTCTGATGCCTTTGAAGTAAAGCCGGTAGACCTGGAAGATCTTTCTCAGAAGCCAGAAGAAGTCAATACGACGGAATCACTGATCCGCGGCATTGCAGCAAGGTATCATGAGCTTGGCTATGGGATCGGCGGGTTCTCCTGCTATGCGGAATCAGATGTGCTTCCGGGATCCGGAATGAGCAGTTCTGCTGCGTTTGAGATTCTGATCGCTGAGATCCTGAACGAGCTCTATAACGATGGAAGAGTCTCTGCGGAAGAACAGGCGAAGGCTGGCCAGTTTGCGGAGAATGTGTATTTCGGGAAAGCATCTGGTCTGATGGATCAGATGGCTTGTTCCGTCGGCGGCTTCATCACGATTGATTTCCGTCATCGGGAAGCCCCTGTCGTCCGGAAAGTTCCGTTTGATTTCGATCGCAGCGGCTATCGCATCATCCTGACCGACTGCCGGGCAAGCCATGCGGATCTGAGTGAGGAATATTCGAGAATTCCTTCTGAGATGAAAGCGGCTGCTTCTGTCTTTGGCGAAGAAGTCCTGAGCAGGGTATCCCTGGAGGAATTCCTTGCAAAGACGGATGAAGTACGGAAACAGTGCGGCGATCGGGCGTGGCTGAGAGCGTATCATTTTCTGAAGGAAACGGATCGGGTTCTGGAAGAAGTGAATGCGCTGGAACATAATTCGATGGAAGAATTCCTGAAGCTGGTCATCGAATCCGGAAACAGTTCGTTTGAATATCTGCAGAATGTATATGCTTCGTCTGATCCTCAGCATCAGTCGCTTGCGATCGGCCTTGCCCTGAGCCAGAATCTCCTGGAAGGAAGAGGCGCATGGCGTGTGCATGGGGGAGGCTTTGCCGGAACGATCCAGGCATTTGTTCCGGAAGATCTGACCGGGTCCTATATCCAGTGCATGGAAAGTGCATTCGGAAAAGGGGCATGCTACTGCCTCAGAATCCGCAATGCAGGCGGCTATCGTCTGATCTAGTAAAGGAGCAGGGGTATGCTGGAAGGTAATCGGATCCTCTTAGGAAAGGCAGACGGAAAGAGCGTTTATGTACTGCCAGGGCAGATGAACCGGCATGGCATGATTGCCGGCGCAAGCGGGACTGGCAAGACGGTCACCCTGAAAGTCATTGCTGAATCATTATCGGATCTTGGCGTTCCGACGTTCATTGCGGATGTCAAAGGCGATCTGACTGGCATGATCGTGCCGGGCAATGCCGAAGGAATTCATAACAGGCTCATGGATCTGCAGGTATCAGAAGAGAATTACTGCTGCAGCTATCCGGTTCATTTCTTTGATGTCTATGGAGAGCAGGGTCATCCGCTCAGGGCATCCGTGCAGAATATGGGACCGCTGCTTCTGAGCCGCATTCTGGATCTTTCCGATGCGCAGGAAGGTGTGCTCAGCATCGTCTTCAGAGCGGCTGAGGAGATGAATCTCGATCTCATCGATCTCAAGGATCTGCAGGCGATGACTTCTTATGTCGGCGAGCATGCATCTGACTATACCGTGAAGTATGGCAATGTCTCGAAGCAGTCGGCTGGCGCAATCCAGAGAAAGCTGCTGCAGCTGGAACAGGAAGGAGCTGAATCCTTCTTCGGAATGCCAGAGGTGAATCTGGAGGACTGGATGACGAGCGAAGGCGGAAAGGGTGTCATGAACATCCTGGAGTGCCAGAAGCTGTTCCAGCATCCGCTGCTGTATTCCACCGTGCTGTTCTGGATGCTGTCAGAGCTGTATGAGAAGCTGCCGGAAGTCGGTGATCCTGAGAAGCCGAAGCTGGTGTTCTTCTTCGATGAGGCCCATCTGCTGTTTGATCACGCGCCGAAGGCGCTGATGACCAGAATTGAGCAGACCGTGAAGCTGATCCGTTCCAAGGGAGTAGGTGTTTTCTTCATCAGCCAGAGTCCATCGGATATTCCGGACACGGTGATGTCACAGCTCTCCCATCGCATTCAGCATAGTCTCAGAGCTTATACGCCTGCGGAAATCAAGCAGGCAAAGGTCGCTGCGGAATCCTTCCGTCCGAACCCGGATCTGGATGCCGCAGCCGAGATTACCGCGATGAAGACCGGTACTGCACTGGTTTCCGTGCTGGATGAAGAAGGGGCACCGACCATCGTTGAAAAGACGAAGATCCTGCCGCCGCGCTCTTCGATGGCCATGGCACCGGCAGACGCAATTCAGCGGTGCATTGAGGGTGACAGTCTCTATGGCAAGTATGAGAAGTCCTTCGATCCTGCTTCAGCCTATGAAGCCATGGATGATCTGGAAGCCGAGGAAGAAAAGAAAAAACAGGAAGAAGCAGAAAACAGGAAACTGGCAAAGCTGGAAGAACAGAAGCAGCGACAGGCCCAGCGGGAAGCGCTGAAGAAGGAAAAAGAACAGAAGGAATGGGGCGACCGCCTGGCCAGGAAAGCAAGAAACCGCATTGAGAATGAGGCGATGAATCTCGGCATCCGCAGTGCGAAGAAATTCCTTAAAGGGCTTCTGAAATAGCACAGAGGAAACCGGAGTCTTCCGGTTTTCTTATGGTAGAATGAGAGACGCTCAAGAGGTAGATTAGGAATGACCATGACTCTGAAATCCATCCTGGACCTGATCGGGGCAGGAAATCGGGAAGCTTATGGTGCAGCAGATGTAACTGCAGTGCGCTTTTATAGGAATCCGGTTCATGTGGAGCTGGAGCTTTCCAGTCCCGGACCGCTTCCATGCGGGGATTACCGGGATCTATTGGAACTGCTCGAGCAGTACCTGAAGTGTCCTTGCTATGTGTCCATTTCTGCGCAGGATTCCAGCTGTGGCAGAGATGAATTATATAAGTACCTGACGCTCTACTATGACGAAGAAGCGGACAGTGCCTTATTGAAAGACGCTGTGTTTCAGTATGATGACGCTGCCCGTTCCATCGATTACCGGTTTTCTGATTCTGTTTCAAGAGATCGTGCTCAGGAACTGCTTCCTTCCTTAGAGGCATATCTGAAGAAGGTCGGAATCTCCGTATCCGGGATCACTGCATCTGTTGAAGCGCCGGAAGCTCCGCAGGTGGAAACGGTCTTCATGGCTGCACCGGCGGTCTCTGCTCCAGCCTCGGCGGAGCATGCACGGCCTCAGTCCGATTCTCATCGGAAGTTCTTCCGCCAGAAGAGGGAAGACTGGCCCATTGTGCATCTGAAGGATGTGCATGATCCGGTTGACAGCATCCAGTTTGAAGGAAAAGTATTTGCCTTGGAAGAAGTCGTCACGAAGGCTGCTCAGAAAACCATCCAGACCTTGTCTGTTTATGATGGGACTGATGCGATTCTGGTCAAGCGGTTTGAAGGAAGAAACTTCACGAAAGAAGATCTCGGACTGGTAAAGGAAGGCATGCGGGTCCGCATCTACGGATCCGTGATCTTTGATAATTACGCCCGTGACCTGGTCGTGCAGGCCGTGGCAACTGACATTCTGGAAGAAGAGAAGGTCACGGATCCTGCAGAAGAGAAGCGGGTGGAGCTGCATATGCATACGAATATGTCGGAAATGGATGCGGTATGCGAACCGCAGGCTGTCGTGAAATATGCATGGAATCTCGGCCATGAAGGCATCTGCATCACGGATCATGCCGATGTGCAGTCAATGGTGAAAGCCTTCAATACCGCCCAGAGCCTGAAGAAAGGCAGCGACCGGAAATTCAAAGTAGGTCTTGGCTGTGAAATGAACATGGCCGATGACACTCCGAAGATTGTCCGCAACCGGATTGATGCGGATCTCGACGAAGCGACTTATATCTCATTCGATCTTGAGACGACCGGTCTTTCCTGCTATTATGACTCGATCATTGAATTCGGCGCGGTCAGGCTGAAGCATGGCAGTGTCGTGGATCGCAAGCAGCTGTTTCTAAAGCCGCCGTTTCCGATTCCTGCCAATATCTCTCATAAGACGAATATCACCAATGAGATGGTGAAGGATGCCAAGACTTTCCGGGAAGCCTGCGATGAGATTCTGGACTGGATCGGAGAGGATATCCTGGTTGCGCATAATGCGACCTTCGACTACCACTTCCTGAACGAAGAACTGAGAAGAATCGGCCGTCCGCCGCTGCATAATTGCGTCATCGATACGCTTGACCTGGCTCGAGTCGTGCTGAAGGACCGGCATTTCTACCGGTTAGGGAATATCTCGAATTACTATCGGATCTCGTATGATGAAGAAGTTGCACATCGTGCAGATTATGATGCTGAAGTGCTGTCTTCTGTATTTCTCTGCCTGCTGAAAGATGCGAAGAAGCTCGGGGCAGTGACGGTCAATGACCTGCAGGACAAGCTTCCGGATCGGGGCTTCTACAAGAAAGCCCGCAGGTCTCATATCATCGTTCTCTGCAAGAACCATGCCGGCCTCAAGCGGCTGTATCAGATGGTGACCGAAAGCTGCACGGATACCCTGGCAGTGCTTGGCAAGGAAGGCGGTGCCGCCGAGCCGAGAATTCTCAGGTCTTCTGTGCAGAAAGATCGTTCGGATATTCTGATCGGAACTTCCTGCCAGAATAACGAAGTATGGGAACTTGCCTGCAATGGCGACGATCAGCGGCTCGAGAATGCGATGCGGTTCTACGACTATGTCGAACTGCAGCCGCTGGCAAACTATACGACGTTTGTGGCACTCGGCAATGTTCCTTCGATGAACCGGGTGAAAGAAGTGCAGAAGCGCATCATCGCGATGGCGGACAAACTGCACATTCCAGTCGTTGCCGACAGCGATGCCCATTACTGTTCACCGGACCAGAAGATTTTCCGCGATGTCTATATCATGTCCCAGGGGGTCGGCGGTGCGACCCATCCGCTGTATATCCGCGACGAAGCACTGCGCGTCAGGACCCCGAATCCGGATCAGCATATCCGTCTTACCGACGAGATGCTCGATGCCTTCAGCTGGCTGGAAGACCCGGATCTGGTCCATCGCATCGTGATCGAGAATCCGCATAAGATCTTTGACATGCTCGAAGAAGTGCGGCCGGTTCCTTCCGGAACTTACCCGCCGACCATTCCTGGTTCAGATGACAAGCTGCGCGAAATCTGCTACGGAACGATGAAGGAAGAATATGAGTTTGAAGGAAAAGTTCCGGACATTGTCAGAGACCGCCTGGATACCGAACTAGAGAATATCATCCGCAATGGCTTCGGCGTTCATTACTACATTGCCCATCTGCTCGTCAAGAAATCCAATGCCGATGGCTATATCGTCGGATCCCGGGGATCTGTCGGTTCCTCGTTTACTGCTACGATGTCGCGCATCACCGAAGTCAATGCGCTGCCGCCGCATTATCTATGCCCGAAATGCCATTATTCCGAGTTCCTGGATGATCCGGGAATCGCGTCCGGATTTGATCTCCCGGATAAACGCTGTCCGCATTGCGGAGCGATCATGCGCGGCAATGGACACAATATTCCGTTCCAGACCTTCCTCGGATTCAATGCCGACAAGACACCTGATATTGATCTGAACTTTTCCAATGAATACCAGGCCCATGCACATGCGTTCATCAAGGAAGTCTTCAATGACAAGCATGCCTTCCGGGCAGGCACGATCGGCACGGTTGCCGAGAAGACTGCGTATGGGTATGTCAGCGGCTATTGCGAGAAGATGGAAATCACCGACATGCGCCGGCCGATGAAGGATTATCTGGCAAAAGGATGCCAGAATGTCAAGCGCACGACCGGTCAGCATCCGGGCGGCATCATCATCATTCCGGAAGGCTATGACGCAGAGGATTTCACCCCGGTTCAGTATCCTGCCAATGATCCCAACAGCGAATGGAAGACGACCCATTACGACTTCCACGATATTCATGACAATGTCCTGAAATTCGATATTCTCGGTCATGTCGATCCGACGGCCATGCGCTTATTGCAGAACATCTCGAAGACCAAGCCGACCACCATTCCGATGAATGATCCTGAAGTATTATCTCTGTTCTACTGCGATGATGCCCTGAAGGCAGATCCGCGGGTATACAAGAAGGAGACTGGCGCCCTCGGTCTGCCGGAGTTCGGCACCCGCACGACCAGAAAGGTACTTGAAGAGACCAGGCCGAAATGCTTCAGCGATCTGGTCATCATCTCCGGTCTTTCCCATGGCACGGATGTCTGGGCGGGCAACGCTGAAAGCCTGATCCAGGAAGGAACCTGCACGCTCTCTGAGGTCATCGGATGCCGTGACGATATCATGACTTATCTATTGAATAAAGGTCTGGAACCGCTGATGGCATTCAAGACGATGGAAGGAGTCCGCAAAGGCAAGGGACTGACTCCGGAGCAGGAAGCGGCGATGAAAGAACATCATGTTCCGGACTGGTATATCGGTTCCTGCAAGAAGATCAAGTACATGTTCCCGAAGGCGCATGCGGTTGCGTATGTCATGATGGCAATCCGCATTGCCTGGTACAAGGTTCATGAACCATGGAATTTCTATATCCAGTTCTTCACGCTCCGTTCCGATGCCTATGAGATTGAAACCATGTGCAAAGGCCTGGAAGCAGTCAGAGACCGCATGCAGGATATTCAGAGCCGCATGCAGAATCGCTATTCTACCAATCCGGTGACGAACAAGGAAAAAGCCCTGTTTGATGTGCTGGAAGTCTGCGAAGAGATGTATGCCCGCGGGTATAAGATTGCCATGGTCGATCTGTACAAGTCCAGAGCTACGGAATTCTGCACGGATGGGGAGGATGTGCATACGATCATTCCGCCGTTCACCGTAATTGACGGTCTTGGCGCCAACGTTGCCAGAAGCATCGTCGAGGCAAGAGAGAGGGGTGAATTCCTGTCAGAAGAAGATGTGCTCAAGCGCACGCAGCTCAGCGATACGCTGCTGAAGAAGCTGAAAGCTTATGGATGCCTGGGCGATCTGCAGGAAAAAAATCAGATGAGCCTGTTCTGAGCAAAGAGCATCCGGAGTCTTTGCGCGCAGTTTGCGAAAACTGCTTGCAGAAACGGGGAAATCTGCTATATTAATCGTGTTACAGGGAGTGCGGAAGCACTCCTTAATTATTGATTGGGAGGAGCGATGGAAAATACCGGTCAGCTGAAAGAACTGCTGGAACCGGTCCTGAAGGAATGCGGCGTGAAGCTGTATGATCTGAAGTGGACCGGAGGAAGCGAGCATACGCTGGAAGTTTCAATCATGCACGAGGATGGGTCGATGGATCTTGATACGTGCGCAGAGGTGAGCACGAAGCTTTCGGACTTCCTGGATGCGAAGGATGTCATCAAGTCTGCCTATACCCTGGAAGTCTGCAGTCCTGGTGCAGAGCGTGAGATCCGTGATCTGAAGGAGCTTGAAACGATGCATGAGCCTTATGTGTTCCTGCGGCTGAAGCATCCTTACAAGAAGCTCATGGAGCTGACCGGAACGGTGAAACAGTATTCCGGTGGTGTAATCAGCCTGGAATACCGTGAGAAAGCAGCAGTCAGGAAAGCGGAGATTCCTGCAGCAGATATCGAAAAGATCCGCCTGGCAATCAAATTCTGAAGGAGAGAAAAAGAAGAATCATCATGGAACTGAAGTACAAAGATATGATCAGGGCGCTCAATGCCATTGAGGATGAGCGCAAGATTCCGGAAGAGGTCGTCCTCGATGCTCTGAAGGAAGCGATGGCAAAAGCTTACAAGAAAGATGCTGAGCTTTCTGACATCAATGTGGAAGCCGAGATCAATGAGAAGAATCAGACGATTGATATCTATCAGCTTTATAATGTCGTTGAAGATGTCGAAGATGATGAGCTTGAGATCTCGCTGCCGGATGCGCGTGAAATCAAAGCCGATACGTATCTCGGCGATGTGATCCGCCGCAAAGTCGAGATCAACGGCATGTCGAGAGCTGCAGCATCTCTGGCGAGAAACGTCATGCGCCAGAAGATCCGCGAAGCAGAGAAGGTTGCGGTCTATGATGCATATATCGACCAGCTTTATGACATGGTGATCGGAATCGTCGAGTCGGTCAAGGACAAGTTCGCTCTGATCAATCTCGGCAAGACGACTGCCCTGATGCCGAAGTCTGCGCAGATTCCGCAGGAACATCTGACGGAAGGACAGAAGATCCGGGTTGTCATCACCGAAGTCAACAAGGATACCAAAGGCTCTCAGGTTCTCGTCAGCCGGGCCGACCCGATGCTCGTGAAGCGTCTGTTCGAGAAAGAAGTTCCGGAAGTCGCCCAGGGAATTGTCGAAATCAAATCCATTGCCAGAGAGCCAGGCGAGCGCACGAAGATGGCGGTCGTCAGCTACAATCCGGAAGTCGATCCGATCGGTGCCTGCATCGGTCAGAGAGGAGCCCGGGTTCAGGAAATCATCGAAGAGCTGCATGGCGAGAAGATCGATATCTTCCCATGGAGTGAAGATGTCACTGTATTAGTCAAGAATGCATTGGCTCCGGCAGAAGTCGAAGCAGTGCTCCCGGGTGAGGATGAGCGTTCTCTGCTGGTTGTCGTAGCGGAAGATCAGCTTTCGCTTGCAATCGGCAAGAAGGGCAAGAATGCAAGACTTGCTGTCAAGCTCACCGGCCGCAAGATCGATATCAAGACCAAGGCAGAACTCACCGAGATGGGCGTCGACTACGAGAAGCTCGTGCAGGAAGCAGAGCAGCGCAAAGCAGAGCTTGCCAAGGAACATGAGAAGCGCGAAGCAGAACGCATGGAGCGTGAAGCCCGCGAGGCGGAAGCGAAGCGTCTGGCTAAGGTCGAAGAGCTTGCCAAGGCAAGCAAGGAAGCTGCCGAAGCTGCCGCCCGTGAAGAAGACGCCATTCCGGAAGAGATGCAGGAAGTCATGAGCGAGAAGATCCGCAATGACATGGCAAATGAAACTGCCGCCCCGCAAGAAGAAAGCAAGCCTGAAGAAGCTGCTGCTGCAGAAGAAGTGAAGGCAGCCGAAGCTCCAGCCGAAGAACCGGCAGAAGCTCCTGCCCCTGCCGAAGAAGAAAAAGCAGAAGAGCCGGTGAAGGAAGCGATTGTCAAGCAGGAAGAGCCGAAGGCAAAGAAGCACAAGGCAGACCTCGAAGAGATGGCAAGCAAGAACGATTATGTTTCAGTCTTTGAGAAGCTGGCCAGCACTTCGAAGCCGAAGCAGCAGACTCCGTCCCGCAGAAAGCGGAAGAACAAGGATGATGATGGCATCAAGGTCCGCAATGATGTCCTTCTCGAACAGCTTGGCAAGCAGAATGCTGCAGAACCTGCAAAGCCGGTCTATACCGAAGAAGAGCTTGCAGAGATCGAAGCACAGCAGCAGGCAGAAGAAGACAGCCAGTATGACATCGATTACGATGAATACGAAGACTACTACAAGGACGAGGAAGGCAAGTAATGCCGAAGAAGATACCGATGAGACGGTGCGTCGCTACGGGCGAGCAGCTTCCGAAGAAGGAGCTGCTGCGCATCGTGCGCACACCGGAGGGAACCCTTGCCGTTGATGCGACCGGCAAGGCGAATGGCCGCGGGGCTTATCTGAAGAAGGACCTGGAGGCCGTTGAAAAAGCAAAGAAGAATGGTTCCCTGGCGCGTGCCCTGGAAGTGAAGATCCCGGAGGAATTCTGGGATACAATCCGGGCAGCGATCCGCTAGCGGAAAATTCAGAAAGAGAGGCGATGCCCGCAAAGCTTGTCTGCAGAAGAAAAAGGAGGAAATGCAATGCAGAAGAAAAACAATTTCAAACCTGGCGCAAACCGGAACAGCAGCCGCAAGCGCAATAATAACAGCAGCCGCGGAAGAAACAATAGCAGCCGTCCGCAGGGATTCTCTCCGCGCCGTCAGCAGCCGGAGATTCATGCCATCACTTACACGGATGGCATTACGGTCGGCGAACTTGCAAAGAAGTGCGGCCGCAGTGCCGGCGATCTGATCAAGATCCTGTTCATGCAGGGAAAGATGGTCACGATCAACAGCTCACTGGACGACGAGATGGTCGAGACGGTCTGCCTGGAATATGATATCGAACCTACGAAAGTGAAGCCGAAGGATGAGGACAGTCTGGAAGATGAAGAACCGGATGATCCGAAGCTCCTGAAAGAACGTCCTCCGATTGTCACGATCATGGGTCATGTCGACCATGGCAAGACCACTCTGCTCGATGCAATCCGCAAGACGAAAGTCGCAGCTGGCGAAGCCGGCGGCATCACCCAGGCAATCGGTGCTTATCAGGTTTCCATCAAAGGCCGCAAGATCACGTTCCTGGATACACCAGGCCATGAAGCCTTCACGGCCATGCGGGCAAGAGGTGCCAAAGTCACCGATCTTGCGGTCATCGTCGTCGCTGCAGATGACGGTGTCATGCCGCAGACCAAGGAAGCCATTGACCATGCAAAAGCTGCTGATGTTCCGATGATCGTTGCCGTCAACAAGATGGACAAGCCAGGGGCAAATCCGGACCGCGTCAAGAGTGAAATGGCGGATCTCGGCATCATGCCGGAAGACTGGGGCGGCGATACGATTTTCGTTCCGACTTCTGCAAAGAAGGGGGAAGGCATTTCCGATCTTCTGGAGACGATTCTGACGGTTGCGGACATGAAGGAGCTCAAAGCAAATCCGAAGCGCCTGGCTTCCGGTACTGTCATTGAGGCAAAGCTGGATAAGGGCAGAGGCCCTGTCGCAACTCTGCTCGTTCAGAATGGCACCCTGCATCACGGCGATCCGATTGTGGTCGGCACCTGCTTCGGCAAGGTCCGCAAGATGACGGATGAAGATGGCAATGAGCTCAGAAGTGCCGGACCAAGTTCTCCGGTAGAAATCATCGGTCTCAATGATGTTCCGGAGGCAGGCGATCTGTTCCGTGCCTATGACGATGAGAAAGAAGCACGTGCAGTCGCTGACCGGCGCAACCGCAAGAAGGTGGAACAGCAGAGGCGCAAGACAGCTGCGATGAGCCTTGAGGATCTGTCCAAGGAAATCGAAGCCGGCGAAATCAAGGAAATTCCGGTCATCATCAAAGCTGATGTCCAGGGTTCTGCAGAAGCAGTCAGATCATCGCTTGAAAAGCTGGATGTCAAGGGCGTCAAGGTCAATGTCATCCATGCGACAGCCGGTGCCATCACCGAATCCGATATCATGCTTGCGGATGCTTCAAAAGCAATGATCATCGGCTTCAATGTGCGTCCGGATGCGACGATCCGCAAGAAGGCAGAAGATGCCGGCGTCGAGATCCGTCTGCATAACATCATCTACAAGGTCACCGAAGAGATGGAGAATGCCATGAAAGGCATGCTGGCACCGGTGTATACCGAAGTTGTCATTGGCCAGGCGGAAGTCCGTCAGACGTATAAAGTTTCCAAGGTCGGAACCATCGGCGGCTGCATGGTCACGGATGGCAAGCTGACCAGAGACTGCGGGGTCCGTCTGATCCGGGAAGGAATTGTCATCTATACCGGAAAGCTCGGATCTCTGAAGCGCTTCAAGGATGATGCAAAGGAAGTGCTTGCCGGTTATGAATGCGGCATCACGATTGAAAATTATAACGACATCAAAGTCGGTGACGTCATCGAAGCATACCAGGAACAGGAAGTTCCTGCTGAGGCCTGAGTATGGCAAAAACCGTCAAGCAGAAACGGCTCGAGGGAATCATCCGCCGCGATGTGACTGAAATCATCGCGTTCCAGGTCAAGGATCCGGATGTCTCCAATGTGACGGTCACAGATGTACGTGTCTCAAACGATCACAGCTATGCGACGATCTATGTGACATTCTATGGGAACAAATCCCATCGGGATGCGATGGCTGCGCTTGAGAAAGCTAAAGGCTACATCCGCTCTGAACTCGCGCAGCGTCTGGACATCCGCAGATGCCCAGAGCTCCGTTTCGAGATTGACCGGACAGAAGAAAATGGCCGGCATATCGATGAGCTGATTGCCCGGATCCATGAGCAGGAAAAAGAGAACTGAATAACTGATTCACCAGGCGGCTTTCGCAAAGAAGGCCGTCTTTATTTTCTCTTGTTTCCTTTTTCTTCTGCCGCATCGTGTTCCTCATGGAGTCACGAAGAGTTCTCCCTGCAGGTTGGCATATTTACCAGGTATGTATTCTTTTTTCTGCAGGCTATTGCGTAAGCGGTTACATCGCACTATAATGGAAACCAGAAATAGAAATGCAGTTTCCAGAAGGGAGTAAGGTATGTCACTGAGAGAAGAGATCCTTGATCAGGCAACACGTCTTTATGCGCTGAAAGGATTGAAATTCACCATGCAGGATGTGGCAGAGGGAATGCATATTGCCAAGAAGACGATCTATCATCTCTACCCATCCAAGGAAGCGCTGCTGCTGGATCTCTGCGATTCCGGCTTTGCTAAGATCCATGCCCAGAAACAGGCAATCCTGGAACAGGAGATACCTCTTGCAGAGAAGCTCAGGCGCGTGATTGTTGCAATGCCGGAGGAATATCAGATGCTGGATTTCAGGAAGCTGGAAGGAATCGGAGAGAAATACCCCTCAGTTGCCAGAAGCATCCGCAGAAACCTGGAAACCAACTGGGAACCGACTCTGAAGCTGATGGAAGAAGGGATCGCTTCCGGTGCATTGCGCAGTGATCTTTCGATGCCGGTATTCCGGATGACGGTGACTGCCAGCATCGAATCATTCCTGTCTACGGATGGTCTCAAGGAGTATGGGATCACGTATCATGAAGCACTTGAATACCTGGCAGATCTGCTCATGAAAGGAGCTGAAGCAAGATGATTTTACTGGACAATGAATGGGAATTTGTTCCGGTCTGGAGTGACTCCTTCCGGGATGGAAAAGGGACAGGAGAAGCAATCCGGCTTCCGCATACGGTGAAGGAAGTTCCGCTGCATGAAGCTGATCCTGCCTCGTACCAGATGGTGTGCGGATACCGGCACAAGCTTATCGTTCCGCCTGGAGCAGAAGGAAAGAGAATCATCCTTCAGTTTGACGGATGTGCGCATATTGCTGAAGTATTCGTGAACGGAAAGAAGTGCGCGGAGCATCGTTGCGGCTATACGGCGTTTCGGACAGATATCACGGATCTTGTGAATCCTGAAGAAGAAAACTGGATTGCGGTCAGGCTTGATACGACCGAGAATCCTGAGATTCCGCCCTTCGGATTTGTGATGGATTATCTTGCGTTCGGAGGCATTTACCGCGATGTATGGCTGGATATCCGGAATCAGACTTATCTGAAGGATGTCTATCTCAGAACTAAGAAGATCGATCAGATCATTGCCGAGACAGAGATTGCCGGAAATGCAGAAGGACTTGATATTCTGCTGTGCATCAGAGATGCAGAAGGAGCGGCAGTTCTGGAAGAGAGATGGCCTGCATCAGAGCATTCCCATGCATGCACGATCAATCATGCGCATCTCTGGTCGATGGAGGATCCATATCTTTATCAGGCAGAGTTATCACTGAGAAGAGGAGAAGAAGTGCTGGACACGGTTGATCAGCATCTTGGAATCCGCACGATCACCACGGATCAGAATCACATCCTGCTAAATGGGAAACCGGTATTCCTGCGCGGCCTGAATCGGCACCAGTGCTATCCGTATCTGGGCTATGCTGCTTCAGAAAGCCTGCAGAGAGAAGATGCGAGAATCCTGAAAGAAGAGCTTCAGGTCAATGCGGTCAGGACTTCCCATTACCCGCAGAGCCAGTATTTCCTGGATGCCTGCGATGAGATGGGACTGGCAGTGTTCACCGAGATTCCAGGCTGGCAGCATATCTCCTCGGATCAGAAGTGGAGAGATCAGTGCGTTTCGAATACGAAAGAGATGGTGCTTCAGTACCGGAATCATCCGTCCGTCTTTCTCTGGGGAGTAAGGATCAACGAAAGCCTCGATGATGATGAGCTGTATCGGAAAACCAATGCATGCGCCCATGAACTCGATCCTGACCGTCCGACGAGCGGCGTGAGGTATCTTGAGAAGAGCCATCTGCTTGAGGATGTGTATGCATTCAATGACTTTTCCTATAACGGTACCAGCGCAGGGGTCAGACCGAAGGAGAAAGTCACTCCGGACGGAAACAAGCCGATGCTGATCAGCGAGGCAAACGGCCACATGTTTCCGACGAAGCCTTATGATCGTTGGCAGCGCCGTCAGGAACATGCGCTGCGCCATGCCAGGGTGCTGAACGATGCCATGCAGGATGGCATGCATGCAGGATGTTTCCAGTGGTGCATGTTTGATTATCCGACCCACCAGGACTTCGGCTCCGGAGATCGGATCTGCTACCATGGCGTGATGGACAGCTTCCGCAATCCGAAGCCTGCCGCAGCGCTTTATGCAAGCCAGGGAGAATCAGAACCGGTGCTTGAAGTCTGCACCCCGATGGATATCGGCGACTATAACGCAGGTCAGATCGGGGAGATCTATGCGTTCACGAATGCTGAGGAAATCCGCTTATATAAAAATGATCAGTTCGTAAAGAGCTTCCGTTCTGAGGGGTGGAATGGCCTGGCGCACGGGCCTGTGAAGATTGATGACCTGATCGGCGAGCTGATCAAGGAGAATGAGCATTTTCCGGAAACGGAAGCGAAGCTGATTCATGACTGCCTGCTTGCCGCAAAGGAAAAGGGCATGAGCAATCTTCCTCTGTCGATCAAGCTCAAGCTGCTGTATGCGATGAAGCATTATCACCTGACGATGGAAGATGGCTACCGGCTGTTCGGAACCTACGTCGGCAACTGGGGCGGCAAGGCAACCATATGGAGATTCGATGCGGTAAGCCACGGGAAGGTCATAAAGTCCGTAGTCAAGACTCCGGATTCCCGGCTGCATCTGGAAGTGAAGAACAGCAATCCATGCCTGCATGAAGGCGGCACCTATGATATGAGTGCCATCCGCATCCGCCTTCTGGACAGCAATGACAATCTTGCTTCCTATGCTCAGCTTCCGGTCCGCTTCTCGACGGAAGGCCCGATTGAGATTGCCGGTCCTGACGTCGCAGTCCTCGAAGGAGGCATGAGCGGAACTTATGTGCGCACCACCGGTGCAAAGGGAAACGCAGTCCTGCATATCGAAACAGATCAGACGGCACCTGTTTCTGTTTCATTCATCATTGACTGAAGAGGGGGAAAACATTCCATGCAGTTTTCAAAACGTCAGACCGCCGGCTATGGCCTGGGAGCCGTCGGCAAGGACATGGTCTACGCGCTCAGTGCGAGCTATGTCATGTATTACTATCAGGATATTCTCGGAATCTCCGCTACATTCGTCGGCATCGTGCTGATGGCTGCCAGAGTCTTCGATGCTCTGAATGATCCGTTCATGGGCATTGTGGTTGAGAAAAGCAATCCGAAGTTCGGAAAGTTCAGCACCTGGATTCTGTCCGGATCGATTCTGAATGCCTTCGTGCTGTATGCATTATTCAGTGCTCCTCAGGCATTATCCGGCACGGGGCTGCATACGTACTTTGCAGTTATCTATGTGCTCTGGGGAGTCACCTATACGATGATGGATATCCCGTTCTGGTCGATGATTCCGGCGGTGACCCGCGAAGCAGCAGATCGTGAGAAGATCTCCGTGGTCGGCAGAACCTGTGCCGGCATCGGCAATGCCCTGATCACCGTCTTCGCGATGAAGATGGTCACGATGCTTGGTAATGGCAGCGAGCGGGCCGGCTTCAGCCGCCTTGCCCTCATTGTCGCAATGCTGTTTGCTGTTTTTGAGATTCTCTGTGTTCATAGCATCCAGGAGCGCAAGCTCAGCAGTCAGCCATCCGGGAATGCTTCTCATACCGCAACGGTGAAGGAGATGTTCCAGGCGCTGTTCCGCAATGATCAGGCAATGGTCGTGGTAGGCGTCATCGTTCTGATTGACTGTGCCCTGTACATCACCTCCAATCTTCTGATCTATTTCTTCAAGTATGATTTCGGGGGTGCTTCCTGGGTTGACAGCTATACGCTGTTCAATACGGTCGGCGGTGCTTCTCAGATTCTCGGCATGATGGTGCTGTATCCGCTTCTGAGAAAGAAGCTTGCCAATGAACAGATCTTCCGGCTGTGCCTGACCCTCTCCATGACTGGCTATGTTCTGATCCTCGCTGCCTGCCTGGCTGGTTTCGGCGGATCGCTTGGCGTACTCTGCATTCCTGGGGTGCTGGTTTTCCTTGCCAATGGCATGCTGACGGTGCTGACGACGGTATTTCTGTCTTCCTCCGTCGATTACGGAGAGCTTTCGACTGGCAGCCGGCAGGAGTCTGTGATCTTCAGCATGCAGACCTTCGTCGTGAAGGCCAGCTCTGCCATTGCAGTTCTGATCAGCGGTGTCGGCATCGATCTGATCGGCTTAGTCGGAAATAATCAGACCACCGGAGAAATTGCGGTTCAGAGTGCATCGACTCTGCTCGGGCTGAGGCTTCTGATGACGGTGCTGCCATTCCTCGGGCTGTTATTGGCAATGGTTCTGTTCCGGAAGAAGTTCAGGCTCACAGATCAGAAGAGCGAAGAGATGATTGAAGCACTGAAGGAACGCCACGCTCATGACGCATGAACTGAACTGGAGCGTTACGGCTGAGAACTTCCATCAGGAAGGAACCTGCAGCGCGTGCAATCATGAAATCCATCTGAAGTGCAGCGGTCTGAATGGGGTTCTGCAATCCGTTACCGCAGTCATGCGCATTGCCGTGACCGCAGATACCAGAATTTTCATGAATGGCTATCAGACCTGGACCTGGTGCAAAGAACAGAAGCCTGAAGAGAAAACCAGAGGGGTAAACCGCATTCCTCAGTTTCTTCTGAAGAAGTATTCGTTTGATCGCTATGGCGATTATCATTTCACCGAATATCCATATCGGGATGGCTTCCATCAGGGCGTATCCTGGTGCTATTTCCGCAACGGAGATCAGTATTTCCTGATTGCCTCCACCGATGAGGAAGGCGGATATACGCAGTTCTTCTATGATGCAGATTCCGGGAATCTCAGCATCAGGAGAGACTGTGAAGGGGTGGAAGCAGATGGATCCTATCCGCTGCTGGATCTCTATCTTGCGGAAGGAAAAGAAGCGGAAGTATTTGACGGCTGGATCAAAGCTGCCAGAATCCATCCGCTTTCTGCAAAGAAGCTTTATGGTTATTCCAGCTGGTACAACCGGTATCAGAATATCAGCGAGCAATCCATTCAGAATGACCTGAATGGATGCAGGAAGATCTTTGAACGGGGAGATCTCTTTCAGATTGATGATGGCTGGGAGCCTGCGGTCGGAGACTGGCTGATTCCGGATGCAGGAAAGTTCCCCGCCGGGATGAAAGCACAGGCAGATGCCATTCATGCCTCTGGGTTTCAGGCTGGTCTCTGGCTGGCGCCATTTGCGGCCGAAGAAAAATCAGAACTGGTTCAGAAACATCCGGACTGGATCCTGAAACACGAAGGAAAGCCGTGGAAGTGCGGGGGCAACTGGTCTTCCTTCTATGGGCTGGATCTTGACCATCCGGGCGTTCAGAATTATCTGAAAGAAGTATTCCATCGGGTATTTGACGAATGGGGATTTGATCTGGTCAAGCTCGATTTCCTGTATGCAGCGGCTCCCTTCGGAAGCAGAACAGAATCCCGGGCAGGCAGAATGATCCGGGTGATGAAGTTTCTGCGAGAACTCTGCGGCAGCCATCCGATTCTTGGCTGCGGGGTTCCGGTGATGCCGGCCTTCGGGCTGACTGAATACTGCCGCACAAGCTGCGATGTCAGTCTGAATTTTGATGATGTGCTTTATATGCGCGGCTTTCATCGCGAGCGCAATTCCACGAAACATGCCATTGAGACGAATCTGGCCAGAAGACAGCTGAATGGCAGAGTCTTCGGCAGCGATCCGGATGTGTTCTTCCTGCGGAAAGATAACTGCCGTCTCAGCGAAGCACAGAAGAATCAGCTTGCCACATTGGACGCTCTGACCGGAACGGTATTCCTGACCAGTGATGATCCTGGCTCCTACACTGAAGAAATGAGGCAGAAATACAGAGAGTACCGCCATCTGACGGAAGCGAAGACAGAATCCGTTTCGCTGGATCATGGCATATCGATCACGTATCTGCTGGATGGAAACAGACACGTATTCCATTGCTGAGAAGTGCTCAGGCACTTCTTTTTAATTGTCGCTTCTATCTGCAGTTCATTAGGAATCTGAAGCGGAACCGGGTATAATTTCATCGTTATGGAGACAGAAAAACAAGCAGAAGAGCTGGCAGCAGAGGTAATGCAGGGGGCAAGGGATCAGATTGTTGCCCGGATGCCATATCTGAATCGGGCATTGTTTGCGATGCCGGTGAGATTCTATGCGCCGGATCATGAAACAGATGAGATCACCCTGGGCTATGGATGTGATGGCACTTATCTCTACGTGATGCCCAAGGCGGTATTGAGAGATGCAGAACGCAATCCGATGCTGGTGGTTCGGGCATATCTTCATATGGTTCTGCACTGTCTTTTCTTCCATGGCTTTCAGTATGTGACGCTGGATCGGGATGCCTGGGACTTTGCGGCAGATGCGGCGGTAGAAGGGGCAGTATTGAATCTGGGCTGGAAAGAGATCGAAGTACCCGGTGATGCGGAGCGTTTCGCTCAGCTGACGGCAGTGCGGGATACCTGCCGGGGAGTCACTGCGGAAAGAATCTATTCCTGGCTGATTCATCATCCGGATCAGAAATGGAACCTGATGAGACAGGAACCGCTGTTTCGCAGAGATGTCCATGAGCTCTGGCTGACCAGAGATGTCGAAGGAAGAAAATACGCCGGGAGGGAGAAGGCATATCCTTCAAAAGCACAGGTCAGCGACCGCTGGAAGAAACTTGAGCGGGCAACGGAGAACCAGATCCAGTCCTTTGAGAAGACGCAGGGGTATCAGCCTGGCACGGTATCCCAGCGGCTGAGGCTGAATTCTCATCGCTCCTATGACTACAGCAGTTTTCTGAAAAAGTTTGCTGTTTCCGGAGAACAGGTTTCGCTCAGTCCGGATGAGTTTGATTATATCTACTATACGTATGGCATGAGCCTGTATGGGAATATGCCTCTGATTGAACCGCTGGAATACCGGGAGGATACGAGGATCCGGGATTTCGTGATTGCCATCGATACCAGCGGATCCGTGCAGGGAGCACTGGTCAAGGCATTCCTGAAGAAGACCTGGGAGATCCTGTCTTCTGAGAAGAGTTTCTTTGAACAGGTGAATGTTCATGTGATTCAATGCGATGCAAAGATCCAGAAAGAAGTGACGCTGCATAATCAGCAGGAATTCCGGGATTATCTGAAGAATATCGAGCTGCAGGGATTCGGAGGTACGGATTTCAGACCGGTATTTGCCCGGGTCCGGCAGCTGAATGAGGAACATGCCTTCCGGAATCTGAGAGGTCTTCTTTACTTTACGGATGGCAAGGGCATCTTCCCGGAAGAAGTACCGCCGTATCAGACGGCATTCATATTTGTCGGCAATGGCTATGCAGCACCAGCGGTTCCGCCCTGGGCAATCCGTCTGGTGCTGCCGGAAACGGAGTTTGAGGAATGAATATTCAGGACGCAAAAGAAGAAATCAAGCGCAGTGTAAGCATTTATCTGATGAAAGATGAATTCGGGAACTACCGGATTCCATTAGAACGGCAGCGGCCGGTGTTCATGATCGGTGCGCCTGGCATCGGCAAGACGGCGATCATGGCGCAGATTGCCGAAGAGCTCGGCATCTCGCTGGTATCGTATTCGATGACGCATCATACCCGCCAGAGTGCGCTCGGCCTTCCATTCATCGATCATCGTACCTATCAGGGCAAGCCGTTTGAAGTGTCCATCTATACCCTCAGCGAGATTCTGGCAGCGGTATATGAAAATATGGAGAAGAGCGGGCAGAAGGAAGGAATTCTGTTCCTTGATGAAATCAACTGTGTCTCCGAAACACTCGGACCGAGCATGCTGCAGTTTCTGCAGTACAAGACCTTCGGCAATCATCAGCTTCCCGAAGGATGGGTCGTTGTGACGGCAGGCAATCCGCCTGAATACAACCGGGCAGTGCATGAATTCGATATTGCCACCCTCGATCGTCTGAAGGTGCTGCATGTGGAGCCGGATTATGAAGTCTGGAGAACTTATGCGGAGCAGAAGCAGGTTCATCAGGCGATTCTGTCATTTCTGGAAATCCATCCGGATGATTTCTACCGGATTCAGTCCACCCCGGAGGGAAGAACGTATGTGACTGCCAGAGGCTGGGAAGATCTTTCGGAAGCACTCCAGCTCTATGAAGAAAAGGGATATCGGGCAGATGAGGAGATGATACACGAATATCTCTCTGATCCGGAAACTGCCGAGAATTTCGCTTCGTATTATGACCTTTACCGGAAGTACCGGGATGACTACCAGATTTCCATGATCCTGGACGGAAAGCAGGATGCGGAAATCACAGAGAGGATCTCAGAAGCTTCGTTTGATGAGTGCATCAGCGTGACCAGTCTGCTGATGGAGGCAGTGATGCCTGCCATTCTGAGGAATGTGGAGCAGGAAGATGGTCTGAGAGCTCTTCTGAATCCGCTGCGCAAGCTGAAGCAGGAATGCATTGCCCACCCGGAGGTCAATCTTTCGGAACGGCTCGAAGGGATCTGCACCTCGCTGGAAGAAGAAGCGAAGAGAGTCCAGGACGCAAGAGGGCTGACCGATCGGGAAAAACGGATCGTCGCTTATGAATGTGCCTTGCTGAGGCAGACGAAGAAAGGCGTTGAACTGGAACGGCCAAGGGATGCAGCAGAAGGCTTCCTCAGTGCAGAAGCGAGCTATCAGCGCGAAGTGCATACGATGAAGCAGAATGCAGAAATGATCCGGAATCAGCTTGCGAATCTCTTCCGGTTTCTGAAAGAACATTTCTCTTCGCCAGAAGAGATGCTCTTAGCAGTGACACAGTTCACGGTCAATACGAACTGTGCTAGATTTCTTGCCCAGCATCCGGTTAAGGAATATGCCGAGGCAAGCGAGGATCTGCTTGTCAAGGATCGCAATGCAGACCTTCTGCGCAGAGTCCATGAGTATCAGCGCACGGTTGAAAAAGAAGGAGATCTGTCCCTCTGATGGGAACCTTTGCTTATGAAGCATGGCAGGATGGAATCCGTCTGACCGCATGGAGCGGAACGGAAACTGAGCTGGAAATTCCGGAGACCATTGATGGAAAGCCAGTCCGGGTGCTTGGCACGATGATGTTCTTTGAGAAAGGAAGCCACCTGACAAAGCTGAAGCTTCCTGACTCAGTCCTGAAGATTGAAGCGGATGCACTGGAAGGATGTGCAGATCTGGAAGATCTGATCCTCAATGAGGGATTGGTTTCATTAGGCCGTGAGTTTGCCGGCATGTGCAGCCTGAAAGAAGTGAGGATTCCTTCTTCGGCTGCCGAGATCGATGAAGTTTCCGCTCTTGATTTCAGGCTTGAGTTCGAGCCAGGAGGGAACTACTGGACGGATGGCTTCGGAATCTTTCATCAGACGGACAGCGGCATTGCGCTTGCCGGAATTCAGCCTGATGAGAATCGAGAGTCCTATGTCATTCCGGAAGGAACTGCATGCATAGAACCAAAAGCTCTGAATAGAAGGAATCACCTTCAGAGTCTTGTCCTTCCTGCCTCCCTGAAACAGATTGCCCCTGGGGCGCTCTTTGCAACGGGAGACGGATTTGCAAAGCGGCGCGGGATCAGAAATTATCAGATTGCTTCCGGAAATCAGAATTTTGCGGTGCAGGATCACATGCTCTGCCAGCTGGAAAATGACCGCAGGACCCTGCTTGCATATACGGGCGAGGAGAAGGAAATCATTCTGGATCATTCCTTCGAGGCAATTGAAATGCTTTCGTTTTTCCGGGCACCTGTTCATACGATCCGCTTTCTGAATGACAGGATCCGCATTGCGGAGAATGCATTTCTTGACTGCGAGCTGGAAGAAGCTGTCTTTCCAGAATTCCGGATCCTGTTCCCGCAGCATCACGAAATGCTGAGAGAGGAACTCCTTGCCTGTTTCGGAAGAAATGGAGCGCTATTTGACTGGAACCGATACGATCGCGCAATGAAGGTTTCCTTTCTCAGTGCGGAACGGGTGCGTCTTCTGAGCGCAAGGCTCCGGTGGCCAGAAGGACTTTCCAGGGCATTCTCTGATTCCTTTTCCCGGCTGCTTTCCGAAAAGCTTGCGGACGCGTGTGCGCTTGCAGATGAGGCAGACGATTCAGATTCGATCCTTCGCCTAGCGGAATGCGGGCTGATTACCAGAGATAATCTGGATGAATGCATTCAGCATATGACCTCCGGAAATCCCGGTCCTTCGGCTGCATTGCTTGCATGGAGTGCGTCACATCTTCCTTCTGACTCTGATGATTTTTCCCTATAAGCATCCTTCGCGGGTGCTTTTTCTATTCCGCACGTTTTTCATGCAGAGATCTTTTATGAAGCCGTCCTGCAGAGGTTCTTTTTCCGGAACCATGATCTTTTTTTCTGCATAATAGGGGAAACCTGGTTCCTGATGCAATGAGAAAAGCAGACAAGGAGGATGTTGAAATGCGTTCCATTGCAGTAGAACCAGAACAGCTTGAAGCAAGTGCAGCGAGAATCGAAGAACACAATCAGGACTATTCCAGGGCGTATGCCCAGCTATTCGATGCCGTCGATACGATGAAGACAGGGTGGCAGGGAAAGGACAACACCGCGTTCAGCACTCAGATCTCAAAGTTCCAGACAGATTTCCGGGAGATGTCAGTGCTTTGTTCTCAATATGCGGAGTTTCTGAGAAACAGTGCGAAGTCCTATCGTCAGATGCAGGAAGATCTTGCTTCTCAGGCAGCGAATCTCGCCCAGTAAGAGGAGGAACTAAGAGATGGCAGAACTGAAGATCACGCTGGCCCAGGTCAGCGAATGTGCAGGACAGATCCGTTCCTGCAATCAGCAGATGTTTGAAGATCTGAACCAGATGAAGAAAGAGATGAACGATACTGCGGCATCCTGGATCTCAGACGGCGGACAGGAAATCAGAACACGCTTCAATCAGTTTGCGGGAAGATTCGATACCCAGAAAGAAACGATTGACAGCTATGCAAGATTTCTGGACCGCACCGTAGAGTCTTACGATTCCCTGGAAACGACGATTACCAGCAATGCGTCCGGCATGCAGGCTTAGGCATGCGTTTCTCCTTCTGATCTGCATCCCTGCAGTACTCCTGCAGGGGTGCAGCCGGAAGGCTGCAGATGGCATCAGCCTCGGAGAATGGATCAGGGAACTCGATGAAAAAGCAGGGATCAGCCAGTATCATGAGACTGCTCCTTATTTCATGAATGTACCGATCGGTTCTCCTTATTATGATTCGGTTCAGGCTGCCGTGGAATGGCATGTTCTGGAACCTTCTTCCGGCTTTGATCCGGCTGCTCTCTTGACCAGGGAATGGGCTGCCAGCACTTTGATCAATCTGAGCGGAAGACAGATCGAATCGGATGGCAGTCAGAAAATCAAGGATCGCAGTGCTTCCGCATTTCCGAAGCAGATCGAGGCGGCAGTGACTTACGGGTTCATGAATACGGATGAGCATGACCGGTTCCGCCCGAAAGAAGTCATGGAAAAAGAAGAAGCCATGAATCTGCTCGATCAGATGGTCGAGTACATCAACAATCGGACTTTTGAGGATTCCGGAGAAGAGAATACCATTACGTTCAATGAAGCATTCGAACAGGTGGAGGCAGAGCCGATCCGTTTCGATCCGGAAAACCAGACTGCAGTATTCCCGATCAGCTCTGGATTGAAAGAGAATTCCATTGCCTTATGGGAAGATGAAACAGGGGAACGGCATGCCCTGACCGTTGAATCCGCAGAAAGGTCAAAAGACGGGGAAACGCTGGAAGTCAGAGGACACGAAACGGAGTTTTCTGAACTGATCAGCGATATGAATGCGCATTCGTCCTTTGATGTCGACTTCACCCAGGCAGAGATCATCGATCTGATCGATGGAACTGTGGTACAGTCTGCTCCGGCTTCGATTCATGTGCCTGCGGGAGGAGTCCGTGAACTCCATGCGCCTCTGCTGAATATTCCGCATGAATATCACGGCTACAGTATCGTTTTCAAAACGACCAGAGATTCGATCTCCTGCACGGTAGACAAGAAGACGGATGATGGTCTGAAGATTCATGGCAGTGCAGTCCTCAGCTCCGTAACTCCTTCCTATGATGTCGATATCAGCAAGCTCAAGATCAGGGATGCTTATTTCAAGGTCGATTTCAAAACGGTGGAACAGCTGAGCGTCAAGCGGGAGAAGAGTACTGCCTGGGAAAAGAAGGTGAGCAATGACCTTCCATCGAATGCGTTTCTTTCGGCAGTCAATTCGATCTACAGCAAGCCGGAAAAGGAAATCACGCTCCCGATCGCTTCGATCCGCATTCCGATTCCCGGAGTTCCGCTAACGGATATCGACATCCGTCTGAACGTCAGGATCTATGCCAGCGGAAAGGCGGAAGTGGCGTTCACCCAGAATCATGCGGTCGGAATGGAAGTAAAAGATGGTGTCATGCGGATGATCAATGATACCGGCCATTCGGAAAAGACCATGTTTGAAGGGAATACAGGGGTCAGTGCTGCCGTCGGCATGGGGATCGGCAGCGGTGCGATCCGGGTTGCGGATATCGATATCGAAGGCGGAGCAGAACTGACCGCAGGAGCAATGATTCATCTTTATGACGACAGAGGCTCTCACCAGAAAGTGGATGCCGGAGAACTGCCGTATGATCTTCTGGATGAAGTTTCAGCGAAGTTTCCTGATGTGCTGGTCTGCGCTGATCTCAGTGCTCACCCGGTTCTTTCACTGAATCTCAATTCCTCCAGAACCCTGCTAGGCAAGATGGGGTTCACGAAGAAAACATCTCTGCTGAAAGAAGGACAGGGAGAACTGATTCCGAACGGACGGCGTCATATGGAAAACGGACAGTGGGTCGCAAAGTGCACCAGGAAGGACCGTGAGGCAAAAAAGAAGACCGATCTGGTCGAAAGCGACCAGATCAGAATTGCTAAATACAGTCTGATTGTCAGCCCGGGCGAAATGGAGGTGATTCCGATCACGGCAATCCCGAAGGGCTACACGGTCAGCGATCTCGTTTTTGAATCAGATAATCCTGGCATTGCCGGCGTCAGTTCCGGCAAGGTATCCGGGAACCGGGAGGGCAGCACGATCATCCGGATCCATACGTCTGATCAGGCATATTCCGTCAGCTGCAACGTCACAGTCCGGATTCCGGAGGCTCCCAGATCATGATCGCATGGATTGCCGATCCGGAACATGCAGAGGCGATCCGGATTCCGAAAGGGTCAGTCCTGTTCCAGGTATTCGGACAGGATGCGATGATCCTGAATGATTCCGGCCGCATCTATCTCCGGCTTCCCCGCGGCATCCGCGCCAATCAAACGGAAGAGATCCGCCATGAAACGCGGATCTTTCTCACGGAAAGCCGGACGAAGAAGAAAGCATCTCTCTCTTTCAGTGAGTATGAAGAAGGCTATGAAGTTTTTCATCGCTGCTGCTGGCCGGATGGTGCTGTGACGATTGGCTGCAGCCCGGATGATACGATCCGGATCGCGGATCAGAATCTGACAGCTGCACAGATTACCATTGATCGGAAGAAAATGCGCATCAGCCAGCAAGCTGGCATCCAGGGAGTACTGAACGGATCGCTGATTCCGCATGAACAGACCTTCTCCTGGTGCAGCTGCTTCCGGATTCTGAATCTGCAGATCGTTTTTCACCCGGAGTTTCTGATGATCAATTCCTGCAGGAATCTGACGATATCGCTGCCCGGATTCGAGAAGCATCCTGCAGCTAAGCTTCCGGAAGCTGGCATGGTCCGCATCGTGCGGACCTGGCGGGCACCGAAGCTTCAGCGGGAACTGTCGATGGAGCTGGAAGAACCGATCCGGCTGGAAGAACGTCAGAAGAATCCGCTGATTTTCATGATGGGGCCTGCGCTGACGATGTCGAGTGCAAGCCTCTTCAGCGGAGCTCTGGCGATGTACAATGGCTATCTCTCAGGAAGAGGAATCGAAGAGATGCTGCCGATGGTTCTGCTTCCGGGTGTCATGGTCGTCAGCACCTTGGTCTGGAATCCGATGCAGCGGCTTTATGAGAAACACCGGGAAAAGAAACAGAACAGAGCTCGTCTAAGGCAGTATGAACGCTACCTGATCGGACTTCACTCCGATATTCAGGAAGAACAGAAGAAGTTCCGGATGGAAGGCATGGAATGCTTTCCTGATCCGGATCATCTTCTGTCTCTGCCTCTGAATCCCGCAGCAGTATTCCAGAAGACACCCGGCCAGAAAGACTGGCTCATGGTACGAGCAGGGATCGGAACCGTCTCTTTTTCGCTGAATCTGAAGCGTTCCTTCCGGCTTAAACGGGACGACCCGCTGGCTGAGCTCCTGCAGGATCTGAAGGAACAGATCTGTTCTATGCCACAGATGCCGGCAGTGATTCCGCTTGCTGAGTATTCCCGCATCGTCATCGATGCTGGCAGTCAGAACGAAGAATTCCTCTGGAATATGATTGCTTCGATTGCGAAAGACTTCGGACCTGATCATCTGAAGATGATGTTTCTCGCAGATGAGAGCAGCGAGAAAACGTATCCATGGCTTCGCATGATTCCGCAGACGGAATGCGAAACAGCAGGAATCCGTCTGATTGCAGGGACGCAGAACGAGGTTCGGGAAGCCTGCATGGCTCTGCATCAGGAAAAAGATCCGCCCGTTCTCGTGATCGCTCTGAAGCCGAATCTGATTTCTCTTCTGGATGTCGTGCACCCGATTGTGATTCAGCTCAGCGAAGATCACAGTATCCCGGCAGGTACGGATCTGCAGGTTCATGTGAATCAGACCCATGGGATTCTGCAGACGGATTTGGAAGCCAGGGAATTCTGCTGCGATCTGATCGGAAAAAGAAACTGGGAAGCTTTCTTTTCATCTCTTTCCAGATGCAGGCTTCTTGTCCGTAGCAGTTCCATGCAGGCAGGTCCATCTTTCTTTGATCTCTATCATGCGGCCGATGTGAAATCCCTGAAAATCCGGGCGGCCTGGGAAACGAATCATGTCAGAGATCATATCCGCTCGCGGATCGGCATTGATTCCTGCGGAGAACCGGTGATTCTTGATCTTCATGAAACCGGCAATGGTCCCCATGGACTGGTTGCCGGCATGACCGGATCAGGGAAAAGCGAATTTCTCATTACCCTGGTACTCAGCCTCATCTGTACCTACAGCCCGAGAGAACTTCAGATTGTGCTGATTGATTTCAAGGGCGGGGGAGCAGCCCAGATCTTCGCGAATGATCATTACGAAGTTCCGCATATTGCCGGTGTGCTTTCCAACCTGGATCTGTCTGAGATGGAACGTGCCCTCGTATCATTCCGCAATGAATGCCATCGCAGGGAAATCCTGTTTCAGCAGCTCTCGAGGATTTCTGAAAGACCGGTGATGAATCTGAAAAGCTATCAGAAGATCTGGAGGGAAAGCTATGGGGTTCCGTATCTTTCAGCCATTCTGATCCTCGTGGACGAATTTGCCGAACTGAAGAAAGAAGAACCCCAGTTCATGAAAGAGCTGATCTCCATTGCCCGTGTAGGCAGATCGCTCGGCATTCATATGATTCTCGCCACGCAGAAACCTTCCGGGGTCGTTGACGAACAGATCTGGTCGAACTGCCGATTCAAAGTATGTCTGAAAGTCCAGGACCGCCAGGACAGCATCGAGATGATCCATTCTCCCGACGCAGCCTGGATCCGGAAGCCAGGAGAGCTGTATCTGTTCTGCGATGGGCTGCGGGTTCATGCGGCCAGCGGCTATGCCAATGCACCGAAAGAACAATCTTCGCCGAAAGTTCAGATTCTGGATGCCATGAAGCATGTCATTCTGGAAAACCGGGAAGAATGCAGCAGTGAAGAAACCCAGGCTGCTGCCGTGATCCGGGAAGTGCTGGAACTCGGAGGGGGATTTCAGGCTCATAAGCTCTGGCTGCCTGCAGCTAGAGCCCCGACCCTGGAAGAAGCAGATCAGATGGAGGGAGCAGTGCTTGGCCGTGCTGATGACTTCTATCATTACCGCCAGCCGACTCTCTTGCTGAGACCGGAGACCTACGCAATGGCAGTCTTCGGGATTGACCGCAGCGATCGCCTGTCATTTCTTCACGTGATTCTGTATGGTCTTCTGAAAACGCTGAAGCAGGGCGATGAACTGTTCCTGATTGATGATCTGAGCGGCGGTTTCGAGATGCTTGAGAAAGCTCCGCAGGTATCCAATATCTTTGAAAGCTCAGATCAGGAACTGGTCCGCAATCTGTTCCGTCATCTTTGCCAGCGCAAGGCTTCCGATCCTCAGGAATGCTATGTGCTGATTGATGACTACAGTGCTTTCCGGGAAAACGGCGACAGCAATCAGCAGAATCTGCACAGCCTTCTGGAGAAGGCGGAAAAGCTGAATATTCACTTCATTGTGTTTGTCTCCGGGTCTTCGGCAATCTCTTACCGGGATCTGACGCTGATTTCATGCCGGATCAGCCTTCGCAACAGCAACCTGCAGGATCTGACCGGGATCTTTGAAACAGCTGTCCATAAGACCGTTTCACATCCGTATACGGCAATGATCCGGGCAGACCATCTTCTGGAAGTCCATTATCCGAAGATCACGGAATCCGATCTTGGCTTAGCGGCAGAGCGTTCCGTCGCAATGCATGGTACCGGAAAAGGGTATGTGCTGCCGCAGGTACCGGAAATCATCTCCCGTTCCATGTATCAGGGAAAGGATCTTGTTCTTGGAATGGATATCGAGACGTATGAATGGATTGCGATTCCTGAATCCTGCATCGCGCTGATCCTTTCTACTTATCCGGAAGAACAGGATCATCTCAGAGACGCATGGAAGCCTCTGTTTCCAGGCCTCATCCTGGATCCTTCGGAAGCGGAGGTGAAAGAGGTTCTGAAAGCCGGAAGAGGAGCTATGATGGCAATGCCCTTTTCGAGGTATCAGGAGCTGAATCTCCGCCACGAAGCAAGTTCTGCACCGATCATCTATACCGGAGAAGGCTTCCGGGAACAGTATGTATTCTCCTCTCATTACCGCAAGCCGCTGAAGAGGAATCAGGCGATGTTCATATCCCATGGGCGCTGCCGCATCATGCAGATCACGGAGATCATCTGACAGAAAGGAGAGCAGATGCAGGAACAGGTAAGAGTTTTTCTGGAATTTCCGGTTTCCATGCAGAGGATTGAGTGCGTGCTGCCATGTTCTGCATCTTTCCGGGAATGCATGAAGCTGCTGAAGCCGCTGCTTTCCAGCGGAATCGGTTCTTCGTACCGGATAGATGAAGAAACATGCATTTATGAAAAAGAACATCTATGCCAATGCGACATGGATGTTCCTTTAGGAAGTCTGAAAGCGGAAGATGGAATGACGTTTCTGATGCTGTGATCAGCCGAAGCGTTTCCGGAAGCTGCAGGTTCTGCAGAAGGGTTCTGTGATCTGATGATTGCAGAATCCGTTTTTCATTCTGAGGTAGCGCTCGGACTCCAGGAGCTTGGAAAGCGGAGTTTCCAGCACATTGCCAAGGCGAATGACGCCACCAGCGTCCATGCAGCAGGGAACCAGCGTACCGTCTGAAAGAATGGCAATCTGGTGAACCGCACCATGGCAGGTTCCGGTATCTGAAGAATCGGCGGTGCCGTCTGGCCAGGTAAACATGTTGTCATAAGTCAGATAAAGATTTCTGCCTAATCTCAGATTATGGCTGCGGTCCGTGGCTTCAGATGGATAGCGGTCTTTCAGAAACTTCATGCATGCAGCGGCGGAAGGCAGATCGTTCTGATCGCTTCGCCAGAATCTCAGCTCAATGATCGGCCGGCCGGTTTTCTGAGCCTGCTGGATCAAGCGGTCAATGGTATCCAGGTAGGAAGGAAGAAGGGCAGGATCCTGGGCCTGGACGGATTGAAGCGATACCGAGAGCTTGCGCAGAGAAGAATGAGAAAAGAGGTCAGGATGGCGAAAGAGCAGCGTTCCGTTCGTCACCAGCTGTACTTTCATCTGTGCATCGTCGCAGAGCGAAAGAATCTGCTCGAACTCAGGATGAGTCATCGGTTCGCCGCGCACATGCAGATAGAGATAAGGAGTCACGGAACGGATCTCAGGAAGCAGCTTTGAAACCTGTTCTGCTGGCATGATCGACCCTTTTCTTGAAACCGGGGTGCAGAAGGGACAGTGAAGGTTGCAGAGATTTGTGATTTCAAGATATACCCGCCGGATCATGAGAACAGTTTACCGCAGAAAAAAAGCGGAATCCAATGGACTCCGCAATAGGCCTCTCAGGAATGGAGGAACGCTGACAGGAATTCCTTTGTGCGCTGGGATGCAGGATGGGTGAAAATCTGCTCCGGACTTCCCTGTTCTGCAATGATTCCCTGATCCATGAAGACAATCTTGTCAGATACGCTTCTGGCAAAATTCATCTCATGAGTCACGATAATCATCGTAAGACCGGTTCCGGCAAGTTCTTTCATGACAGCCAGAACTTCATTGACCATCTCCGGATCAAGCGCCGACGTCGGTTCATCGAACAGCATCAGCTTCGGATCCATGCACAGGGCTCTGGCAATGGCAACTCGCTGCTTCTGGCCGCCGGAGATCTGGGAAACATCTGCCTGGCAGAAGGAGTCCATCCCGACCCGCTTCAGAAGCTCCATCGCTTTTTCCACTGCTTCTTCCTTTGAGCGGTGAAGCACTTTCATCTGAGGCACCACACAGTTCTGCAGCACATTCATGTTGCGGAACAGATTGAACTGCTGGAAGCACATGCCGACCTTTGCCCGGTAGGCATTGACATTCTTCGTATGCAGAATATCTTCCCCGAATACCCGGATCTCTCCGGAATCCGGCTTCTCAAGCAGGTTGATGCAGCGAAGCAGGGTGGATTTTCCGGAACCGGAACGGCCGATCAGAGTGACGACTTCTCCTTCCCGGACCTCAAAATCAACGCCTTTGAGAACCTGAAGAGAGCCGAAGCTCTTATGGACATTTCTGATTTCTACCATGGATGAGGATTCAGAAGCCATGCCTGCTCCTTTCCGGATCTTTCAGAGATCCTGCGATCTTCATGTTGCTTGGGTCCGTATCGCTCTGCGGAAGACTGACCTTGCGCTGGTTCAGGCGGCCTTCAATATAATTGAGAATCAGCGTCGCAATGGTCGTCAGAATCAGATAGATCATCGCTTCGATGAAATAGGTTTCAGTGAAATGGAACGTCGTGCCCGCAATGGATTTCGACTGGAACATGAGTTCCGTGATGGAAATGATCATCAGCACGGAAGAATCCTTGATGTTTACGATCAGCTCATTGCCGATGGCAGGAAACGCATTGCGGATTGCCTGCGGAAGCACGACATTCATCATCGTCTGGCTGTTTGACATGCCAAGCGATCTTGCTGCTTCGCTCTGACCAGGGTCCACCGCCTGGATTCCGGAACGGATGATCTCAGACATATAGGCACCGGTATTGACGCTGATGACGAAGATGGCCGCATTCATATTATCCCAGTGAATGACGTTGAGCAGAGCATAGTAGATGAATACCGCCTGCACCATCATCGGTGTTCCGCGGAAGATGCCGATATAGATATTCGCGATCAGATCAAACAGCTTCTTGAAGAATCTTGCTGGCTTGGAAGCAGTATAGTCAAGCTTGACGGCCCGGAATCCGCCGACCAGAAGGCCGATCAGAAAGCCGAATGCAGTGCCGGTCAGCGAGACAATCAGCGTGGTCCGCACACCCAGCAGGAGGCTGGAGCCGTAGCGGTTCAGAATATCGCTGATATTGGTGAAGAACGTGCTGTTCATTGACTATTCTTCAGCAGCAGGCTGACGATCCACCGCATCCTGCATCATCTGCTGGCGTTCGTCTTCGCTGATCGTATCCAGTGCACTCTGGAGCTTGTCCTTCAGATCGGTATTGTTCTTTGCAACGCCGATGGAAACAGAAGAATCTGCCTCAAATCCATGGCCTTCCTCAAACCGCACCATGGCAAGATCCGGATTTGCTGCCACGACACCGTTAGCGACCGGAAGTTCCGAGACAACCGCATCGATTCCACCTGCCTGCAATGCCTGGATGGAAGCAGGGAAGGTTTCAGCTGCCGGCTGATGATCAACGCCCTGGATCTGATCGATCACCTCATCATAGATCGTGTTCATCTGCCCTTGGACCTTGTAGCCGGAAAGCTGCTGGATATCTGTGATCTTTGAAAGATCGCTGTCAGCACGGACAATGACGACTTCTTCGGATACATAGTAAGGGGAAGTGAAGTCAATTTCCTCTTCACGTTCCGGGGTATCAGTCATGCCGGCAATGATCGCATCGATCTGATCATTCTGCAGGGACAGGATCAGGTTGTCCCAGTCTAGCTTTACAATCTGCACCTCATAGCCGATCTTGTCAGCGAGAGTTTCTGCCATGACGACATCATACCCATCGCAATAGTCCACATCGGAAATGGGCTGGGCAGTATCAGTCTTGTCGGTCGTGCTCCAGTTGAATGGCGCATAGTTGCATTCCATGCCGACCCGAAGGGTCTTTTTCCCGGAATCTGCTGAAGCTGAAGCTGCAGCTTGCGAAGCAGTGCTGGAAGAGCCGCATCCGGCAAGCAGAAGCGCACCGGACATAGCAATCGCGGAAATACGGATCATCTGGTTCATAAGTTCATTCCTCCTCATCAAAACAAAACCGTATGCTATCACATACGGCCTTGATGAGTTCAATCCATATCCGATAGCGCCACTTCAGTAACTGAAGGAGTAGTACAGATCTTCTCTGCACTCCCACGCATGCCTTCCTGCCGGAAGACTGCGTTCGGCGGCGATTGCCTTTCCCATGCTTCAGTGCCTGCCGGCTCTGCACGGTACTCATCTGCGCCGCTACCTCTATGCTGTTTTGTTTTACGGAATTAATATAGCGGAATCACTGCGAATGTCAACCTGTTTTATGAAAAAATATTCATTCTCATGAAAACAGCAGTTTTACAAGACCCAGGGAAAACAGGTATAATGCACAAGGTTATGGATAACATACTTCTGATTCAGAAACCGGCTGGCATCACGAGCTTTGATGCAGTCCGCCGCTGCCGGAACATTTTTCATGAAAAAAAAGCAGGACATACCGGAACCCTGGATCCTCAGGCTTCTGGCCTCATGATCATCCTGCTCGGAAAATACACCAAGCTTGCTCCGTACTGTGCTTGCGATCATAAGCACTATCTGGCAGAGTTCCGGCTTGGCAACAGATATTCTACAGGCGATATCTTCGGAGAGCCGATTGCAGAGAAGGAAAGCTCAGCCCATACCATTGCGGAGATGAATGAGGCTGCCAAAAAGCTGACCGGTCCGATCATCCAGGTCCCGCCGATGTACAGCGCGGTCCATGTCGGCGGTCATAAGCTTTACGAATATGCAAGAAAAGGGAGAGAGGTCGACCGCCCGGGCAGACGCGTAATGGTGAATTCGCTTTCGATCGGAAAAAAAGATGAAGACACCTGGACCATGGATGCGGTTGTTTCTTCGGGAACCTACATCCGCACCCTGATTGAAGATCTCGGGAACCTGATCGGGGAATATGCGGCCATGAGCGCTCTGGAAAGGGCAGGCATCGAGGGCCTTTCTCTTGCCGATGCCAACACGTTTGAGCAGCTGCTTTCCGACCCGGTCTTTGCAGAACCTTATACAGTGCTGAAACCCTCGCTTCCTCTGATTGCCATACCGGATCCGGAGCCTGTCCTGCATGGCCGCCCGCTGAAGCTTGACCGGGAAGAAAACGAGGTTATCATCATAGACGGCAGTAAGAAGATCCTGGCGGCATATCAGAAACGTGAGGATGGACTCTATCACTGCGAGAGAGGGCTTTTCTGAATATGCGCATCGTTCGGATTGATCTGGAACATCCTAGAAAACCTAAAATACCGCTTGCCGCATGCATCGGCTATTTTGATGGCATGCATCGCGGCCACCAGGCTCTGATCCATCGGACCGAGGAGCTTGCCGAAGAACTGCATTGCGAATCTGCTCTGATCACGTTTGAGCCGGACCCGTGGGTGACAATCAGAGACATGAATCCGGCTGATGCAGAACATATCACGACAATGCGCCAGAGGATCAATCTGGCCGTTTCCTATGGGATCGAGAATATCTGCATCCTGGAATTCACGAAAGAGATGGCGGCGCTTTCACCGCAGCAATTTGCCGAGAAGGTGCTTGGCCAGCTGAATCTGATCGGGATTGTCTGCGGCTATGATTTCCATTACGGCTGTTCTGGAAAAGGAGATGCGCTCACGCTGAAGCAATTTGGCAGTTTCCGGGTTGAAGTAGTCGAAGAGGTTGCTGATGGCAGCGAGAAAATCAGCAGCACGAGAATCTCGAATCTGCTGGAACATGGGGAAATCGAGGAAGCGGAACGTCTGCTCGGACATCCGTTCGAGATGGAAGGCAAAGTCATTCCCGGCCGCCATAAAGGAGCTTCGCTCGGATTTCCGACCGCCAATATCCAGATTCCATCGGAATACCTCACGCCAAGACCCGGGGTCTATGCCGGATCCGTGCAGATTGACGGGATCCGCCATCCGGCGATGATCAATCTCGGCCATAATCCGACCATGAACTATACGGAACGACTGTCTCTGGAAGCACATATTCTGGACTATTCCGGCAATCTCTATGGAAGGATGCTGACGCTGCGCTTCTCTCATTACCTCCGCCCGGAGATCCGTTTCCAGAATAAGGACAATCTGATCATGCAGCTGGAACAGGATGTGCGTACCGTCCGGAAGCTGGAGCACGCATGAAACCGGAATTCGAAATCCGGATGAGGAAACTTCTGAAGGATGAATATGAGGCATTTGAATCAACCCTGAAGGAACCGCCGAGAAGGGGCTACCGCATCAATCCTCTGAAAACTTCCAGAGAAGAGTTTTTTCGTCTGACCGGATATCCGGAAAACCCGACTCCATTTGCGCAGTATGCATACTACCTTCCGGAACAGACCGGAGTCGGTGCGACCGCGATCCATGCAGCTGGTCTTCTGTATGTTCAGGAACCAAGTGCGGCTAGTGCCGTGACGGTGCTTGATCCTAAGCCCGGCATGAAAGTTCTGGACCTCTGCGCTGCCCCAGGTTCCAAAACAACCCAGATTGCCAGTCTGATGCATAATCAGGGACTTCTGGCAGCGAATGAAATCAATCCCGGCAGAGCAAAGATCCTGGTTGAGAATATCGAACGCTGGGGTGCAGAGAACGTGATGGTTCTCAATGCGGATCCTGCTGATGTCGCAGACTCCTTTCCGGAATTCTTTGATGCGGTGCTCTGCGATGCGCCATGTTCCGGCGAAGGGATGTTCCGCAAGAATCCGGATGCCGAGAAAGAATGGAGCCCGGAAAGCGTATTATCCTGCGCAAAGCGTCAGCGCACCATTCTTGACAGTGCGCTGAAATGTCTGAAGCCAGGCGGAAGACTGGTTTACAGCACCTGCACATTCTCACTGGAAGAAAATGAAGAGAATGTGTCATGGCTGCTTGGCGAATACCCGTTCATGAAGCTGGAACCGATCTCTGCTTCGTTCGGGCGGCCTGGCTTTGAACTTGGTACCGGCACTTCTGCATGCCGTAGAATTTTCCCGATGGATGGCGGCGAAGGACACTTCATCGCATCGTTCAGAAAAGAAACAGAACCGCAGAATCCCGATTCTCCTGCGGTCCTGAAGAGCGAACCGCTGCCTCCTTCGGCAGAAGAATTCCTGAAGCAGATCTCCTATCCGTATACCTATGTGCATCACAGCAGAGTCTATGGCGGATCATACCCGTTTATCTCCCCGGGCAGCTGCAGACTGCTTCGCCATCAGGTCCTGCTTGGCGAAGCAAAGAAAAATCGCTTTGAGCCGGACCATGCATTATTTCTCTCTTCGGGTCACCCGTTTCCTGTTAAAATGGAACTGCAGGATTCCGAAGTCCGCCCTTATCTTTCCGGCATGACGATTCCATGTGCCCGGAAAGGATATGCAGCAGTATGCTGGCATGGCCATGCACTTGGTTTCGGAAAAGCAGATGGGACTATTCTGAAAAACAGATACCCGAAGGAACTTCGCCTGAAATGAAACTCGAGCTATTTCAATTCATCGATCAGACCATGGAACTGTATGAAGCAGAGAAACCTCTGCTTTTCTCTGCAGAAAAAATGCTGCGAACCGCAGCAGAAGAACTGACGGCAGGCAATCCAGCCGTCATCGGGATCCGCACTCGCGTGAAGTCTGCAGAATCCCTGCGTGAAAAGCTGCTGCGGAACAAGTACTACCTGAATTTCAGCACCCCTCAGGAAGCTCTGGCAAATATTCATGATCTGGTCGGCATCACAATCGACTGCCAGTTTATCCGCAATGAGACCGATCTGTATCAGACTCTCTTCTATGAGTTCTGCGACAGCAGGGAAACATATTCCCGTTTCCGAGGCAACGATCCGCTGTTTCTCAATCTGCATATGCCGCAGCCGCAGCTGCAGCGCAATGGCTATGCAATCTACCGGATTGACGGCTACTGCCTCCCGTCTGGAACAGAGAAAGTCACCTTCGAACTGCAGATCAAATCGCTGGTCCATCGCTTCTGGAGCGAGATCGAGCATGAACTTGTCTACAAGAACCAGGAGATGCTTTCCGAAGACTGGTTCATCAAGAATATTCTCGGATCCATCAAAGACAACCTGGATGTTGTCGACCATCAGCTGGATCTTGTGTATACCCAGATCCATGCAGAATCGGAACGGGCGGTGATCGGCATGGATGCGACTGGCTTCAAGCGCATGACCGCCAATTCCATCAATGAACTGGTGCATATGAAGATGAGAGAATCAGTCGGCTTCACATTCGATTTCCGCAAAGATTCCGCAATTCTTGCTCAGTATATCTATATCCGCTATTTCCTGAATGGAAATAACAATGAGGTGAAGATGGTGGAATTCCTGGAACATCTGAACATGCTGAAGAATTCTCCGATGGATTTTCTGAGCAGCCTGGAAATGGAAGGAGAGTTTTCGCATCCGGATCCGTTCTGCAATCAGATCGGAGCCTATTTTCTCTCCGTGATCAATTCAGATTTTGAATGGCACGCTTTCTTCACAGTCCTGTTTGCGATCCAGGACGCGCCGAATCTCGAATGCCTGAATGATTTTGCGGAGGTTCTCTCGAGACTGCTGATCCAGCCTGGATGGTATGAAGACAGATTCGCGCAATGGGATACCGAAGAAGCAGAACAGGCAAGGGCACTCTGCAGAAAAGAACTGGCAGAAGGAATGATTCAGCAAGGAACCATTGAAATCATCCATGAAGACTCTCTTCTGAAGATTGCATCAGTCTTCCGCAGAGCCATAGAGAAAGCAGAAGCAGAGTATTCCGACTGCCAGCAGCTATGTCAGGCGGTATCGGATGAGCAGCTCGGGCTGAAGCATCAGATTGCAATGCTGTTTCAATGAAGTTTCAATCTTGCTATAATTTACTGGCAGAGAGGTGAATGCTATGGCACAGGATTATGTGGTACTGAAAGACAGCTCGGAATATGGAAGAATCGTGATCAGCAAGTCTGTATTCCAGTCTATTTCGGAGATTTCGGTCCGTGATATCGATAATATTTCCCTGAAAGATACGAAGTTCAACAAGCCGGTCAGCGTATGGGTCGAAAAGAACAAGCTCCATATCAGCGCAGATATCCGCGTGAAATACGGTGCAAATGTCAATGCGACATGCGGCCTGGTTCAGAACCGCATTTATGAGAATATCGTCTTCATGACTGGCTTCAAGCCATCTGAAGTATCGGTCAACGTGATCGGATTTGAAATCTGAAAAAAAAGATTGACAGCCGGGAGGCTGACTGTTATCTTATACGAGTAACAGAAAACGGAAAGCAGAAGCGCCGCTTCTCACCCGAGATCCCGTGGGGTCTGGGTCGATGCCGATGAATCGTATGGTTTATTTCAGGCAGGTGCGGCTTCTGTACCTGCTTTCTTTACAGGAGGTAATGCTTGAAGTATATTAAACCGAAACGTAATGTCCCTGAGGAACTGGTCAATGAGAACATTCATTTTCATGAGGTTCTGGTAATCGGCCCCGAAGGAGAACAGCTTGGAACCATGCTGAGACGGGAAGCAATTCAGAAGGCTTATGACATGGGACTCGATCTTTACTGTGTTGCGCCGAATGCCAAGCCTCCGGTATGCAAGATCCTTGATTTCGGAAAATATCACTTTAACGAGCAGAAGAAAGCCCGCGAAGCGAAGAAGAAGCAGCATGTGACGGAAATCAAGCCGCTTCGTCTTTCTCCGGTGATCGACCAGCATGACTTTGACACCAAACTCAAGCAGGCAAGAGCCTGGATCGAGGATGGCCAGAAGGTCAAGGTAGATATGCGTTTCAGAGGACGTATGATCACCCGCAAGGAAGTGGGCGAGTCTGTCATGAACAAGTTCATCGAGCAGATCTCCGATCTGGCACAGGTGGATAAAGCACCAGCCATGGAAGGCAATACGATGTCAATCGTGCTGTCGCCAAAGAGAAAGTAGTTCAGGAGGAAACAGCTATGAAGGCAAAGGCTAGAAAACCGAAGAAGATCAAGATGAAGACCAAGAAGACTTATGCTAAGCGTACCAAGATCACTGGCAGCGGCAAAGTCGAGGTCCGTCACAACTATGTATCCCATTTCGCAGCAAACAAGTCGCATAAGCAGAAGAAGCATCTGGCAGCTTACACCGGACTGGACAAGACGGACGCAAAGCGCAACAGTCAGCTGCTGCAGGGTTAATCAGGGAGGCATAGCAAGATGAGAGTCAAGGGATCTACACCGACGAGAAACCGTCGTAAAAAGGTACTGAAGCTTGCGAAGGGCTATTTCGGAAGCAAGCATCTTCTGTACCGGACAGCTAATGAGCAGGTCATGCATTCGCAGAAGTATGCGTTTGCTGGCAGAAAGCAGACCAAGCGTGAGATGCGCAAGCTCTGGATTGCCAGAATCAATGCAGCCGCAAGACTGAATGATCTGAGCTATTCCCAGATGATGCATGGTCTGAAGCTTGCTGGTGTGAATATCAACCGCAAGATGCTCAGCGAAATTGCAATCCATGACGAGAAAGGATTCACCGATCTCGCAGAGACTGCAAAAAACGCACTCAAAGCTGCGTAAATCGTGTATAATAGGAACCGTCTGGTTCCTATGCATGGCGAGTTGGTGAAGCGGCTTAACACATCGCCCTCTCAAGGCGACATTCACGGGTCCGAATCCCGTACTCGTCACCATCAGATATCGCACCGGTGAACCCGGTGCTTTTTTATGGAAAGGGTTGTTCTATGGCTTTTGCATTTCATACTGATACAGATCCTGCTGCAGCGGATGCGTTTGTGATTGCTTCGGATCAGAATACCTTATATCAGACTTCCCCATGGGCGAAGGTCAAGAGCAATTGGGAAAGCTATTTCACGAGCGTGACGGAAGATGGCGTCATGGCTGCTTCTGCCTTGATTCTGTTCAGGCGTCTGACCCCATGGCATACACTTGCCTATATTCCCCGCGGACCGGTCATGGATTATTCCAGAAGGGATCTTGTTTCCTTCTATCTGAAAGAGCTTTGTTCTTTTGCCAGAGCACATCATGCGATTGATCTTCGCTTTGATCCTGATCTGCTCTGCCGCTGCTATCCGTTCACACAGAAGGATCTGCCGCATTCTGATGAGAATACGGATGTCATCGAATATCTGAAGACCCTCGGAGCGAAGCATAAAGGCTTCACCAAGAAGATCAGCGAAGCCACTCAGCCACGGTTCAATGCCGCGATGACTGTTGATGCCGACTGGCGCAGCCGGCTCGTCAAGAATACCCGTCAGAGCATCCGGACTGCCGAAAAAAGGGGAGTCGAAGTACACTTCGGGCATGAGTATCTGCATGAGTTTGCAGAAGCCATGCATTACACTGAAACGAGGCAGAAGGTTGCTTTGCGCAATGAAGAGTATTTTCAGAACATGGTCAATGCGTTCGGCGACCATGCCATTGTTGCTGTGGCCACACTGAATTTTGCCCATCAGGAAGAACGTCTGAAGCAGGAGATTCAGCGCTGCACGGAAGAACTCAAGAAGGCTTTAGGCAAGAAGGAAACTGCCCGCCTGACGCAGGAGCTTCATAATGCAGAGCAGGAGCTGAAGAGGAACGAGAGCGACTGGAAGGAAGCAGGGAAAGACGAGGTCGTTCTCTGCGGCAAGCTTGTCTGCTTCAATGAAAAGCGCATGGAGTTCTTCTACATGGGGAACAATACGAAATACATGCGGGTGCGGGCAAACTACTATCTCTATGCAAAGTTTCTTGATTATTGTGCCGAGCATAAGATTCCATACTGCAGCTTCGGCGGGATTGAAGGAACGCTGGATGATGGCCTGACCCAATTCAAAAGTGCCTGGCCGATTCAGATCGAAGAATATATCGGGGAATTCAATTTCGTTCTGAATTCGCCGATGTATCATCTGTTTGACGAAGTCTATCCGAAGCTGCTGAAAACCGCAGCCAGAATCCGGGGGAGCAGGTAAGAAAACGCGGCTTCTGTCATTCCGACAGATAGCCGCATTTTTTTACTTTCTGCGATAGGCGATCTTCCACCATTTATGGCGTGCCCTTACTTCGAGATCCTTCTCTTTCAGGAAAGATTCATATCCTTTCGCTTTCACCGGATAATCGAATTCTCCGATCTGCTCAATGAATTCCGGGCCGAAGCTCTTCTTGTAGGCATACAGGCCATATTCCGGATCGTCTTTTGATGTGACCCCGGAGAAGCCGCACATGTCATACCTGATTACGCCATGTGCCTTCATATCTTCCATTGCAAAGCGATGAAGGTTATCGACCGGCTGAATGAAACTGAATTCCTTGTGGTTGTAGGTATACAGGTCCCAGGACATGCGGCCATACCGGATGAATAAGCCGCAGGCGATCGGAACGGATGCACCATATTCCGACAGAAGATCGCCAGCATGCGCCAGCTGCTTCTCCTTGGATGCTCTGGCTTCCGGGTCTTTGGCATATTTGCCCGAACTCAGTTCCTTCTCAATGCCCTGGACCATCTGCCTCAGATCTACCTCGGTCACGTAGAGAACTGCATGTTCTCCGAAGGTCTCGAGAAGGGCCTGGAAGAATTTCTTCGGATGCGGCTTGAAGCCATCCTGCTCTGCCAGCATCGTCTCAAATTCCATCAGTTCCGGAAGATCTGCTTCGCTTCCGATCCGGGTTGAGATTCCGATGACCTGATGGCGATTCAGACTTGTTCTCCTGGCTTTTGCATAATGAGAAACAATCTCATCCATCGATCCGGAAAGATCAGCGATCAGCGTGAAGCGATTGGTCCAGCTGCCATTATAGGCATAGCCATATCCTTTATGACGATAGCCGAGCTGCTTCAGCTCTTCCGTCACTGCTTCATTGGAGAAGCCGTCATCGATCACAGTTCCGTCAATCTGATGATGGCAGCGGATTACATTCGGATCTGTTCTGAGAAAGGTTACCTGCTTCTGCTCTGCATACTGCCTGAGCAGCCTGAATACTTCTCTGCGCAGCTGCTGATCCGTGTAGTCCATCGCCGGGCCCCAGGGGATATACGCATAGGAATGCCCCAGAAACGACCCAAGCAGGACCATTGCGGTTGCTCTGAACGTGCCGTCTTCGTCATAGAAGCCAAGCATCTCATAGGTTTCCTTTGCGGTTTTCCTGCGGAATTCTCCCCACATCGAAGTCTTCATGTAATGCACGGATCCGGAAGACTTCACGAATTCATCCAGAATGCTGCGATCCTGGATCAGTTCATAGTTCATTTCTGCTCCAGCTGAGCAATCGACTGATCAAGACGTGCCAGCGTCCGCTCCTTGCCGAGAATGTCTGCGATTTCAATCGCACCGCCCGGGGTGAACTGCTTGCCGGTGATTGCAAGACGGAGCGGGAACAGCACCTGGCCGTTCTTGCGGCCAAGCTTCGCTGGCAGCTCCATGAGCTTTGCATGCAGGTGGTCTTCGGTCCATTCTGCTTCCGGAATCGCCTCGAGTACTTCTCTGCTTGCTTTCAGGGATTCCAGTGCAACTGTCTGATCCGTCTTCATCTTCTTGTTGACATACAGATCATCGGAATAAGCAGGGAAAGTATCAAAGAAATCCAGCATGCCTGGGATCTCATTGAGCGTGTTGGCACGCTGCTGGACTACTTTTGCGATCTTCTTCTTGTCGAAGTCTCCTTTGACGGCTTCATCGATATACGGGTGAATCAGATTGAAGTAGGTGTCAAGATCCATGTTCCGCAGCCAGATGCCGTTGATGCTCGTAAGCTTCACCGGATCGAAGATTGCTCCGGACTGGCCGATATGCTTCACATTGAATGCCTGAACAAGTTCCTCCAGCGTGAAGATTTCCTGGTTGTTCTCCGGCGACCAGCCGAGCATTGCAATGTAATTCAGAATTGCTTCCGGGAGATAGCCCTTGGCAACCAGATCCTGGAAACTGGCATCGCCATTTCGCTTGGATAGTTTCTGATGCTCATCCTTCATGACAGGCGGACAGTGGATATAACGAGGAATATCCCAGCCGAATGCTTCATAGATCAGGTTGTACTTCGGAGTGGAGGAAAGATATTCCATTCCGCGGACAACATCCGTGATGCCCATCAGATGGTCATCGACGACATTGGCAAAGTTGTAAGTAGGGAAGCCATCGCTCTTGATCAGGATGGATTCATCCAGCGTGCTGTTCTCAACAGTAATATGCCCGAAGACTTCATCATCGAAAGAGGTAGTTCCGGTCAGCGGAATGCTCTGGCGGATGACGAACTTCTCTCCGGCAGCAATGCGTGCTTCCGCCTCCTCGATCGTCAGATTCTTGCACGGATCATCATATTTGAACGACTCTCCGCGGGCTTCCTGGATTTCTTTCTGGGCCTGAATCATCGATTCATCGCAGAAGCAGTAGTGTGCTCCGCCAAGACGGATGAGCTCCTTTGCATAGTTCATGTAGAGACCGCTCTTAACCCGCTCGGACTGCACGTATGGTCCGACCGGCCCGCCGACATCCGGTCCTTCATCATGTTTCAGATTGCATGCTGCAAGCGTCTGGTAGATGATGTCAGTAGCACCTTCGACCAGACGTCCCTGGTCGGTATCTTCAATCCGCAGAATAAAAACACCCTGAGGGTCTTTCTTTGCAATGAGATATGCCCACAATGCCGTACGCAGGTTGCCGATATGCATGTAACCGGTCGGACTTGGGGCGAATCTTGTACGAATAGCCATCTTTTCTGAACTCCTTTTCAAACATGGTAATTTTACTCTGAAAGGCCAGGGGATTCAATGAAATAGGGAGCATATAAAAAACGAACCTGCGGTCAGGTCCGTTTCATGAAGATATGGCTGGGATAGAGAGATTCGAACTCCCGAAATGACTGGTTCAGAGCCAGTTGCCTTACCGCTTGGCTATATCCCAATGCGCAAAAACTATTATACCGGGTAAAGGCAGGAATGCAAGTACAAATTTCCTGCAGAATCGCAGTAGAATGATAGACATGACCAGGAGGAAAATGTGACATGAAGCAGGTTCTTGCAGTCATCGATATGCAGGTGGATTTCGTGAACGGATCGCTTGGAACAGAAGAAGCGGAAGGCATTGTCTCTGCAGTGGCAGATAAGATCCTGAACTGGAAAGGTCCGGTCTACGCAACCAGAGATACCCATGAAACTGATTATCTCGAAACTCAGGAAGGAAGAAATCTTCCGGTCGCACACTGCATCCGCAGTACACCAGGCTGGGAGATTGTCCCGGAAGTTGCAGAAGCGCTGAAGGAAAAGAATGCCATCATCATCGATAAGCCGACCTTCGGTTCATTGATCCTGGCAGAGCAATTGAAAGAGCTGAATCAGAAAGAACCGATCTCAATCGAGCTGGTAGGTCTATGCACGGACATCTGCGTCGTCAGCAACGCATTGCTTCTGAAGGCAAATATGCCGGAGACAGCAATTTCCGTTGATGCGTCCTGCTGTGCCGGAGTAACTCCGGCAAGCCATCAGGAAGCCCTCGATACGATGCGTTCCTGTCAGATCGAGGTCCGCAATGGGAACCCTGATTAATGTTGCAGCAATCATTCTCGGCGGACTGATCGGATTGTTTTCCGGCTCCCGTTTTCCCAAGCGCATGCAGGAGACCCTGATCAGTGCAGTCGGCGTCAGCACGATGTTTCTCGGAATCTCAGGTTCTCTGGAAGGATTGCTGATAATCGAGAACGGAACGATTGCTGCGCATGGGACCATGATGCTGATCGGTTCGATGGCAGCCGGATCCATTCTCGGGGAGTGGATCAACCTGGAAGACCGCATGCAGTCATTCGGGGAATGGCTGAAGAAGAAAACCGGCAATGCGGACGATCAGGCGTTTGTGAATGCGTTTGTGACGTCCAGCCTTACCGTATGCATCGGCGCAATGGCTGTGGTCGGTTCGATTAAAGACGGGGTGCAGGGCGATTATTCAATCCTTGCCGCAAAGGCGGTGCTCGATTTCATGATCATCCTGATCATGACCGCGGCAATGGGCAGAGGATGCATCTTTTCTGCTCTGCCGGTCGGGATCTTCGAAGGCATCATGACTCTGGCTGCCCATGCTGCAGCCGCCTCAATCAGCGAAGCCATGATCCGGTCTCTTTCCACAGTCGGGTCCGTGCTGATCTTCTGTGTCGGCGTGAACCTTCTGTTCGGGCATAAGATCCGGGTCGCAAACCTTCTTCCGGCACTGGCAGTTGCCATGATCTGGAGCACGATCGCATGAATGCCCGGTATGAATGCATGCTCTATGAACTGCCTGCCGGTCTTCAGAAAGCGATCTGTTCTAAGGCGATGCAGCGGATCGGTTCTGTGGATATGAACTGCGGCATGAATTACACTTCCTATCCACTGTTTGCTCACATTCCCCCTTATTCGCGTCTGGAGCATTCGATCGGGACTGCCTGGATTCTCTGGAAGACTGCTCACGATCTCACGCTCTCCTACGCAGGCTTATTTCATGACATAGCTTCACCAGTCTTCTCGCATGTGATTGATTTTCTGAATGGGGATTATGAGACTCAGGAATCGACAGAAGCTCTGACCGGAAGTCTGATCGAACACAGCAGAGAGCTCTGTGCGATTCTGGAAGAGGAGAGCATTCCGGTCTCTGCCGTCGAAGATTATCACCAGTACCCGCTGGCCGATAATCCTTCCATGCAGCTGAATGCTGATCGGCTCGAATACACGCTCGGCAACATGATCCATTATCAGTTTGCAGAGGAGGAACTGGCTGGAAAGTTCCTGGAAGATCTTTCCATTCAGCAGGACGAACGCGGAAATCCGGAATACGGGTTCAGGACAGAAGAACGATGTCTGCAATTCGGAATGCTTGCGCTGAAGTGCTCTCGAGTCTACAGTGCGCCGGAAGACCGTTATGGCATGGAACGTCTTGCCAGGCTTCTGAAGCATGCGCTTCAGGAAGGAGTTCTGACCCGGAAAGATTTCATGACTGCTGAGCCGGAAGTGATTGCGAAGCTGAAGCAGGGCGGTCTGAAGCGGGAATGGGAAGCGTTTACCGCCCTCCATGAACTCGAATTCTCGGATCATGGAACAGAAGCAGAAGGATGGCTGAAAGTGTCCTGCAAGAAGCGGATGATCGATCCGCTGATCAATGGGATCAGACTTTCCAGGAAAGAAGAATCGTTCCGTCAGGCGCTGGAAGAATATCGCCGGGAATCATTTGAAATCTATATGAGGGAGAAATCAGAATATGAGTGAGAAAGTAATTGTAGTAGCCTCTGGAAATGAGGGGAAGATCCGGGAATTCAGACAGATGCTGGAACCGGAAGGGTATACCGTGAAGTGCATTCAGGATCTTTCGGGATATATTGAGCCGGAAGAAACGGGAACCACGTTTGCGGAGAATGCGATCATCAAGGCAAAGGCTGTGACGGATCAGTTCGGAATTGAAGCGATTGCAGATGATTCCGGGATCCAGATCAGGGCCATGAATGATGAGCCAGGCGTCCATAGCGCAAGATGGCTTGGTCATGATACGCCATACTCCTATAAGAATCAGGTTGTTCTCGAGAATCTGAAAGGTGCTGCTGACAGAAGATGCCGGTATGTGTGTGCCATTGCGATCACAAGACCTGGTCAGGAACCTGAGGTTTTCGAGGATACGGTAGAGGGAGAAATTGCGGAAGCGCCGAAAGGCGACAATGGCTTCGGCTATGATCCGATCTTCTATTATCCTCCTCTGAAGAAGACCATGGCGGAGATGACAAAGGAAGAGAAGAATTCGATCTCCCATCGGGGAAAGGCATTGCGCAAACTTGAGAAATGGCTTCATGAAGATCACTAAGTCTGCATCTTCTCTTGCATGTTTCTGTCTGGTTCTCGGGCTTCTGATCACCCTGATCGATGTCTGCAGCTTTGATCATTCGTTTTACGTGAAGGAATTCCATGACAACGAGACCAGTTCTCTGACCGGCATGAGCGCTGAGGATAATCTTGCGGCTTCCGATGTGCTGCTCGACTATCTGCGCGGAAAGCGGGATGATATTGTCTTTGAAGCTGAAGTGAATGGCACGATGCGGGAAGTCTATGATGAACGGGAAACCATTCATATGAAAGATGTCCGGACGCTTTACCGTCATGCGATCGCTTTTCGGAATGGGATCGTGATTGCCGGAGCCGGAATCCTTGCCTGCCTGTATTCTGCGAATCGGAGGCGGATCAGCCTCCTGAGGCTGCTTCGGCTCGGGTTTCAGAACGGAGCATTGCTCGTGCTGATGCTGGTCGGTGCAATCGGCCTGTATGGGGCCGCAGACTTCACCTCGTTCTGGACTTCTTTCCATGAGTTTTTCTTTGACAATGATTTCTGGCTGCTGGATCCGAATGTCAGCATCATGGTCAACCTGTATCCTGAGAATTTCTTCCGTGATCTTGTGTTCCGCATCATCTTCTTGTTTTTATTGATTCTGGGTGTATCCTGGGTTCTGATTTACCGGGTCAGAAAGGGGGAGAAGACATGAGAAACGCAGTCCTGTTTGAACCTGAGATTCCGCAGAATACCGGCAATATCATGCGGACCTGCGCAGCTTTCGGCTGGGTGCTGCATCTGATTGAGCCGCTTGGCTTCTATCTGGATGAGGCGCATCTGAAGCGGGCAGGCATGGATTATATCTCAAAAATGGAATATCACGTCTGGCCGGACTGGAAAACGTTCTATGAAAGCAATGCGGGCGAATATTACTTCACAACCCGCTATGGAACGAAAACTCCGGATTCTTTCTCTTATCCTGCGGAAAAGGACCTGTATCTGGTCTTCGGGAAAGAGAGCACCGGCATTGACAAGGAGATTCTCAGAGATCATCTGGATCGATGCATGCGGATTCCGATGAAAGCGGAGGCCAGATGCCTGAACGTTTCGAATACTGCTGCCATCTGCATGTATGAGGTGGAACGCCAGCTAGGCTTTCCCGGACTTTCGAGAGAAGAAGTCCAGAAGGGCAGTGACTTTCTGCTGCATTCTGCCGTGCTATAATGTGCTCGTATGATTGAAAATGTGAGTGATTTTCTTTCGGTGGCTGTCCTTGCAGCGCTGGTGATCTTCGGGTTCTATGAGCTTTATGCAGCATCCGTCAAGCACCGGGAAGCGAGGATCCGCCGCATGGAGGCACGTTATTACCAGTATTATGAAGATGCGGATGATGACAGCGATGAAGAAGAGAAGGGTCCTTACTATGAGGACTGAGGGAGCTTCTGCTTGAGACGGGTTCTGACGGTTCAGTTCGATCCAGACACACAGAAAACCAGAGTTCTGTATCATGGCGGGTCTGAGGAATTCCATGAACAGTCTTCCTGTTCACTGATTGCAGACTGGTGTCTTATGTGCGGTTCTTCTCTGGAAGGGCGGAGGGAATCCTTCCGGTACTATACCGGAGCAAAGCAGAAGATTCCGGTACTGGTCTCGGTAAATCCGGTAGTTCTGCTGATGCCTATGCTTTCTCCCGAACGTAATCCGGACTGTCTCTGGATTTCCTACGAGGAGATACTGAAAGTCCGTTCCCTGGATCGCTGGCATATGAGGATCCTGTTTACGGATGGAACTGCAATCGATGCAGAAGTCAGTCCGAAGGTTCTGCGGCTGCAGATGAAGCGATGCAGACAATTTCTGAAAGGGGTTCTGGCAGCAGATCAGGCTGCCTGAAGTAATACGATATGAGTGATTCCAAGCAGTCGGTAATTGAAAGTTTCGGGAAGAAAGATCTTCTTTATATCGTGATGGTGGTGCTTTCTTCGGCAATCTATTCCTTCGGCATGAATACGTTCGTGAAATCCGGGAACCTGTTTCCGAGCGGCTATGCCGGCATTGCCCGGCTGATCTCGCAGGTTCTGATCAACTACACCAGGTTTCATATCTCGTTCTCTCCGATCTATTTTCTATTGAATATTGTCACGACGGTATTCGTCTGGAAACGGATCGGTCATAAGTTCGTGCTGCTGTCGCTGATCTGGTTCTCTCTGACCTCTTTGTTCACTGGCATTTTCCCGGCGATGGAGATCACGAGCGAACCGATGCTCATCTCCGTGTTCGGGGGCGTCATCAACGGGTTTGCGATCGGCATCGCATTAAGGAATAATGCCAGTTCCGGCGGAACAGACTTCATTGCGATCTTCTTGTCGCAGAAGCTCAACCAGCCTACATGGAACTATATTTTGGTGGGCAATGCGGCAGTTCTCGCAATTGCGGGATACCTCTTCGGCTGGAATCGGGCGCTGTATTCGATCATCTTCCAGTTCGTCTCGACGCAGATGGTCAATACGATGCATCAGCGCTATCGTTCCACGGAGCTTAAAGTTGTGACGAATATGCCGGATGAGGTATGCTCTGCAGTATTCCATACCTGCCGCCATGGCATCACGAAGATTCCATGTGAAGGCGGATTCACGGATAAGCCGCACTGGCTCCTTCTGATCACGCTGAATACCTATCAGGTCAAGCAGGTCATCGAGATGATCCATACGGCCGATCCGCATGCGTTCATCACGATGTATTCCGTCGAGAAGATCATCGGCAATTACTATCAGAAACCATTGGAGTGAAGAAAAGGGGAGCCCCCTTTTTTTCTGTGTTGACTTCCCGATACCGGAAAAATTAAAATTTAAGAAGGCATCCGAAGGGAGGTGGTTTTCATGAGTACAGATCCTAGTCCGATTCCGTTGCGAACGTTCATGAAACCACAGTCTGGAGGAAATATGCCATGGATGAACTGGAAGAGAAAAAGGAACTTGAACTGTTCCGTTCACTTCTGAAAAACAAGCAGTATGCAGCTCTGCGCGGGCGGGCGCAGGATATGAATGAAGCAGACCTGGCAGCGATGCTGGAGCAGATGGAAGACGAAGACATGCTGAAGATGTTCCGTCTGTTTCCCAAAGAACTCGCTGCAGATGTCTTTTCCCTGCTTGAGCAGGACAGTCAGCAGTATATCATCACCTCGCTTTCCGAGAAGGAAGCAGGAACCATCATCGATAACCTGTATGCCGATGATGCGGCAGATCTATTGGAGGAGATGCCCGCCAGTGTCGTGAAGAAGCTGCTTGCCAATGCCAAGCCGGAAACCCGGAATGACATCAATCATCTGCTTCAGTATCCGGATGATTCTGCCGGATCGGTGATGACGGTCGAATTCGTGGATCTGAAGCTTTCGATGGATGTTGCGCAGGCACTGGACCGGATCCGTTCGATCGGGATGGACTCCGAGACGGTCAATACGTGCTATGTGCTCAACGAAAAGCGTCTGCTTCTGGGTATGGTGTCCCTGCGGTCGCTGGTTCTGGCAAAGCCAGAGCAGCCGATTGAAGACATCATGGAAGAGGATGTCATTTCCGTCAATACGAATACTGACCAGGAGAAAGTTGCCCGGCAGTTCAAGAAGTATGATCTGACTTCGATGCCGGTCGTGGATCGGGAGAACCGGATGGTCGGCATCATCACGGTCGATGATGTCATGGACATCATGGAAGAGGAGACGACCGAAGACCTCGAGAAGATGGCCGGCATCGTCCCGAGCGACACAGAGAAGCCGTATCTGAAGACCGGGGTGTTCGAAACGTGGAAGAAACGGGTTCCCTGGCTGATGCTGCTGATGATTTCTGCGACCTTCACCGGCAAGATCATCACGAGCTTCGAGACTGCATTGAGTGCTCATATCGTGCTGTCGTCCTATATTCCGATGCTGATGGATACCGGCGGAAATGCAGGTTCCCAGGCTTCGGTGGAAGTCGTTCGTGCATTGTCGCTGGATGAAGTGCATTTCAGCGATTACTGGAAAGTCGTCTTCAAGGAGATGCGGGTGGCATTGCTCTGCGGAATCACGCTTGCCGCAGCAAACTTTGCCAAATGCATGCTCCTGGACGGAGTCAGCAGTGCAGTGGCATTTGCCGTCTGCATGACGATTATCTGTGCGGTGTTCTTCTCCAAGTGCATCGCTGCGACGCTTGTGCTGGTCGTCTCAAGGCTCGGTCTGGATCCGGCGGTGGTTGCTTCGCCGATGCTGACGACGATCATCGATGCGATTTCGCTGCTGGTCTACTTTTCAATCTCCACGGCGGTGCTTCATATTCCAGTTTAGACAGAACTGCCGGTTTGCACATCAAAACTGAAGAAAGAAATGCTATACTGACGCATAAAAGGAGGCAATGGAATGATAGTGGTATATACTTCACCTGGATGCTCCAGCTGCAGAAAAGTGAAACAATGGCTCAAAGACCGGAACCTTCCGTTCATTGAGAAAAATATCTTCAAGACTCTTCTGAATGACAATGAGATCAAGCATCTGCTGATGCGCAGTGAGAACGGTACAGATGATATCGTCTCCAAGCGGTCCAAAGTCATCCAGGAGAATCATATCGATATCGATTCGATGACGACAGATGAGCTGATTGAATTCATCAAGAAGAATCCGAGTGTTCTGAAGCGCCCGATCATCCTGAATGAAAGGAGCTTCCAGGTAGGATATGATTCCGAGGAGATCGGGGTATTCATTCCGGAAGAGCTGAGAAGGATTGCGGATACTCCGTGTTCCAGGGACTGCATTCATTTCGATGGGTGCGGACATGTCAGAGAAACTGTCCTGCAGAAGGCAGGATCCGCAGCAAAGGCTGAGGCATAAGCCTCAGTTTTGTTTTATACTGATTGCGTTATGAAAGTGATGGTTGGTTTATCAGGCGGCGTCGACTCTGCAGTCGCCGCTTATCTTCTGAAGCAGCAGGGATATGAGGTTACCTGTGCGTTCATGCGCAACTGGGATTCTCTGACCAATGATGATATCCAGGGAAACCCGACGCTGAATGATCCGGTCTGCACCCAGGAAGCGGATTATTCTGATGCGCAGTCCGTAGCGGAAAAGCTCGGTCTGCCGCTGCTGAGAGTGGATTTCATCCAGGAATACTGGAATGACGTATTTGCAACGTTCCTGTCCGAATACCGCAAGGGAAGAACGCCGAATCCGGACATTCTCTGCAATCGCTATATCAAATTCGACAGCTTCATGAAGTTCGGGAAAGAACATGGTTTTGATGTCGTCGCAACCGGCCATTATGCAAAGCTCGGTACCTTCAGGGGGGTTCATGTCCTTGAGAAGGCGGAGGATCTCAACAAGGACCAGTCCTACTTCCTCTGCCAGATTCACAGGGACGTGCTTGACCATGTGCAGTTCCCGCTTGGATCCATTGAGAAGCCGGAAGTACGCAGAATTGCACAGGATCTCGGGCTCAGCGTTGCTGAGAAAAAGGACAGCACCGGCATCTGCTTCATCGGGGAGCGGAAGTTCCGGGAATTTCTGAGCAACTATCTTCCGATGAAACCAGGAAAGATCATTGATATCGCTGACAGAAAAACCGTCGGCACGCATAAAGGCGTTCTCTACTACACGATCGGGCAGAGAAAAGGACTTGATATCGGCGGCACCGGGCCGTATTACGTCGTCGGCAAAGATATCTTTGCCAACGAGCTGTATGTGACCGATGAAGCACATCCGGAATGGCTTTACAGCGATTCGTGCATCGTGAAGAACATGAACTGGCTCATGGATTTTTCCGTTCCATCTGACTGCCATGGCAAGTTCCGCTACCGGCAGCCGGATCAGGCATGCCGGATCGAACGCCTGGATGACACGACGCTGAAAGTGACCTACCCGCAGCGGATCCGTTCCATGACGCCGGGCCAGGAAGCGGTCTTCTATGATGGCAGCCGGGTCATCGGCGGCGGGGTGATCGATCAGGTATTCTCTGGCGGCGAAGATCTGATGGAAAAGATCCGGGAGCGCGCGCATGGATGATGGAAAGCTGATCGAACTGACTGGCAAAATCGTTTATGTCGTCTACCGGAATGATGCTTCGATGTATACCGTGATGAAGTTCCGGCTCCAGGATGAAACCGAGAAGGTCATCACCTGCACCGGCATTCTTCCTTCGGTGGAAACCGATATTCTGGTCCGGCTTTACGGGACTTATGTCGAACATCCCAAATACGGCATGCAGTTTTCCATCCAGTCGATGGAACGACTGCTTCCGGATGAAGAAGAGGGAATCATCCGCTATCTTTCCGGCCTTCAGTTTCCCGGCATCGGAAAGAAAACAGCCAAGGCGATCGTCAGTGCCCTCGGCGAAGACTGTCTGAAGGAAATCCGGGAAAATCCGGATATTCTGCATCAGGTTTCCGGGCTTTCCGAAGAAAGAATCCAGGTCATTGCCGAAGGACTGCAGAAAGAGTCCGACGGCATGCAGGATCTGGTTCGCTTTCTGAATATCCACGGTCTCGGACAGAGAAACCTGATCCGGCTGAATCGCGCCTATGGGAAGGATGCCCTTGAGAAAATCCGTGAAAACCCGTACCGGGTCATTGAAGAATGTGACGGCTTCGGCTTCAGAACTGCTGACAAGATTGCCGGTTCCCTCGGAATTGCTCAGGATGATGCACGCAGGCTTTATGCCTATCTGGTTTCGCTATGCATGGATCTCTGCGTCTCTTCGGGAGACTCCTATGTTCTGAAAGAGACTCTCGAAGCCAGATTTGAGAAAGCGATGAGCGGCCTGGCATATGATTTCGATGATCTTCTGTCCAGGGCAGTATTCCGCAATCAGCTCGTTCTGGAAGAAAATCGCGTCTATCCGATCTCGCAGTATCAGTCTGAATCCTTTATCAGCACGTTTCTTGCGTCATTCCCGGAAGAACAGCTGGATCCGGCTCCGGAAGAAGCCGTGAATGGCTACCTCAGCGATCTCGAGACTCGATTTCAGATTGCTTATGATGATTCCCAGCGAAGAGCAGTTCATACGTTCTTCAAGAACCCGTTTCTGATTCTCACCGGCGGCCCCGGAACCGGAAAGACGACGGTGGTACGGGCTCTTGTGACCTTGTTCAGAATGATTTATCCAGGCAGCAATGTCGTCTGCACCGCTCCGACTGGAAGAGCCGCAAAGCATCTTGCTGAAACAACGGAAACGGAAGCAGTCACGATTCATTCTCTGCTCAAGTGGGATCTTGAAACCAATACCTTCGGAGTCAATGAAGAAGAGCCGCTCAATGCGGATCTCCTGATCATCGATGAGTTCTCGATGGTTGATAACTGGCTGTTCTATAACCTTCTGAAAGCCTCCCGCCATGTCCGCAGGATCTGCGTCATCGGCGATGAAGACCAGCTGCCTTCTGTTTCACCTGGCAGCGTGCTGCGCGATCTGATTGAAAGCAGCTGCTTTCCGCTGATCCGCCTGACCCATATCTACCGCCAGAAAGAAGGCAGCGATGTCATCCGGCTCGCCCATGAGATTCATGATGGCACTGCTGATTTCAGTGATCTCAGCCATGATGTGAAGTTTCTGGAATGTTCCAGGTATGAGATCAGAGACCGGGTTCTTGCGGTCGTGAAGAGTGCACTTGAAAAAGGCTATGAGATGAACGATATCCAGGTGCTCAGTCCCATCTATGGCGGTCCGGCTGGCATTGACGTGCTGAACAATGCTCTGCAGCAGTGCTTCAATCCGCCTGAAATATCCAAGCCTGAACTGAAAGTCGGATATCTGACCTTCCGGCTTCATGACAAGATTCTGCAGCTGAAGAATCAGCCTGATGACGGTATTTCAAATGGGGATATCGGAGAACTCGTCGAGATCTATGACAAGACGGAAACGGAAAATCATGAGCCAGCTCTCGTAGTCCGCTTCGAAGACGACAACTATGTCGAATACAATCCGGAAGGATTCCGGAATATCACGCTTGCATACTGCATTTCGATTCACAAGGCACAAGGCAGCGAATACCCGATCGTGATCATGCCGATGACGTATCAGTATTACTACATGCTGCAGAGAAAACTGATCTATACCGGAGTCACCCGGGCAAGACAGTCACTGGTCCTTTTAGGAGAGAAGGGAGCTTTTCTGCAGGGCATCAGCACGCTGGAGCGTCATGTGCGCAATACCGGGCTGAAAGAAAAGCTGATCCAGGCACAGAATAGTCATTCCATATGAAAAGGGCAGCACAGGCTGTCCTTTTCATTTGCTTATTTCGTCAGCAATGCCTGATCATCGGCATACTCTTCGCCGCTTGCCTCGCCGAACTTCCGCAATAGATCTTCTACGGTAAGAGAAGCCTTTGCTTCATCGCGGACATCGAAGATAATCCGGCCTTCATGCATCATGATCAGCCGGTTGCCGCGCTGAATCGCATCTTTCATATTATGCGTCACCATCAGCGCAGTCAGGTGGTCCCGCTGAACAATGGTATCTGTCAGGTCAAGAACCTTGCGGGCAGTCTTAGGATCAAGAGCTGCCGTATGCTCATCAAGCAGCAGGAGCTTCGGTTTCTGAAGGCTTGCCATCAGAAGGGTGAGGGCCTGTCTCTGTCCGCCTGACAGCAGCCCGACTTTCGCGCTCAGCCTATCTTCCAGGCCGAGTCCGAGTTCTTCCAGCATCTTCTGATACTGCAGACGTTCTTCCGCAGTCACACCCCATTTCAGCGTGCGCCGATGGCCGCGTCTGGCCGCCAGGGCAAGATTCTCATCTATCTGCATGGTCGCAGCCGTTCCGGTCATGGGATCCTGGAAGACCCGTCCGATCAGCCCTGCCCGCCTGTAATCAGGCAGTCCGGTCACATCCTGACCTGCAATCACGATCTTTCCTGCATCCACCGGCCATACCCCGGCAATCGCATTGAGCATCGTGCTCTTTCCGGCTCCGTTGGATCCGATGACAGTGACGAAATCTCCTTCTTCCATCGTGAGGCTGATTTCCTCCAGTGCGTGTTTCTCGGTAATCGTCTTCGGATTAAAGGTTTTGGAGATCCGCTTCAGTTCCAGCATTGCGGTCATATCAGCGTACCTCCTTGGCTTGTCTTGCTGCTTTGGCAAACGAGCTTCTGCTTCTTGCCTGAAGATTCGGAACTGCCAGGAAAACTGCAACAATCACTGCCGTGAACAGCCGGAGGTAGTTGGAAGGAAGCTTCATCCATAGAACCAGCACGACGACGAGGTAGTAGATAACCCCGCCCAGGACAATCAGCAGAAGTCTGAAGCCGAAATTGAACTTCTTCGGATTGACCGCTGACGCAATGACCTCGCCGATGATGACTGCTGCCAGGCCGATGACGATCGCACCGCGGCCCATGTTGATATCAGAGAATCCCTGGAACTGGGCCATCAGTCCGCCCGAGAAGGCAACCAGACCGTTGGAAAGGGCAAGGCCGATGACCTTCATCGCATTGATGGAAATGCCCTGGGCTTTCGCCATTTCAGGGTTGCAGCCGGTTGCACGCATGGCCGAGCCGTGTTCCGTGCCGAAGTACCAGTAGAGAAGAGCAACCATGATCACGCTGAGAAAAACACCGATCAGAATTGCCGAAGGAACCTCTCTCGAAGTCACTGCCAGAGTATACTGATCCACGCTCAGTGCTTTATTTGCAGACATGCCCATGATCGCAAGATTGATCGAATACAGTGCAAACTGGGTCAGGATCCCGGAAAGGATCCCGGGAATCCCAAGCGCAGTATGCAGCAGTCCGGTGACAAGGCCTGCTGCGATTCCGGCGGCAGCTGCGATCAGCATTGCAGCCCATGGATTCCATCCCGCTAAGATCAGCATGACGGTGACCGCACCCCCGGTCGTGAAGGTGCCGTCTACCGTCATATCTGCAAAATCAAGCATCCGGAACGTAATATAGACCCCGAGGGCCATGATGCCCCAGATCAGCCCCTGGGCAATGCCAGCGGGCATCGAAGCCAGAAGCTTGGCAGGATCAAGGGCTGGATAAACTGCTACAAGAGAAACCATCCTGAATCAGCCCTCGTATGCAGTGTAATCATCCGGAACACTGATTCCGTATGCTTCGCAGCGCTCCGGCATATATTTCTTGACTGGGTTGGCATAGTATTCAATCGGCATGGTGCTGATATCGTCCTCGCCTTTCAGGATCCTGACTGCCATCTTTCCGGTCGTCACGCCAAGCTCATAGTAGTCGATGGAAAGCGAAGCAATTCCGCAGCCGCTCATGATTCCTTCTTCTCCAGCAATGATCGGAGTACTGGATTCCGAGGCGACGTTATTGATGGACTCGGCGCAGGAAGCAGCTGTATTATCGGTCGGGATGTAGAGCGCGTCATTCTCTGAGCAGGCGGATCTCGTAACTGAAGCGACATCATTAGAGTCCGTGAAGGTGTAGATTGTGACCGTCTTGCCGGCATCTTCCAGAGCTTTCTGGACTACATCTGCCTGATAGACGGAATTTGCCTCGGCAGAGCAGTACAGAATTCCGATCTTCTGTGCATCCGGAAGCAGTTCATCGAACATTGCGGCCTGCTGATCCAGCGGCGCCAGATCAGACGTCCCGGAAATATTGCCGCCGACTGTCCCGCTGAAATCGGAAATGCCAAGTGCGGTTCCGTATTCCGTGACGGAAGTTCCGAGAATCGGAATCGTATTGGTAGCCGCGGCGGCTGCCTGAAGAGCAGGCGTAGCATTCGCAAGAATCAGGTCGACCCCCTCGGTGACGAATTGGTTGGCGATGGTCGTGCAGGTTGCTGAATCGCCAGCTGCATTCTGCACATCGAACGTGACTGCATCTTCGCCAAGTTCTTTTTTCACTTCATCCTGGAAGCCCTGGGTTGCTGCATCGAGGGCGACATGCTGAACAAGCTGAACGATTCCGATCGTATAGGTCCTGCCAGCGGTATCTGCTGCAGCCGATGCGGCTGGTGTTTCAGAAGCTGCAGCAGATGCTGCAGCAGTAGCAGAGGAAGCGGAGGAACCGCATCCTGCAAGACTCGTACACAATACGGAGCTCAGAAGTGCTGCTGTAAATTTCTTCATAGTTTTCATTCCCCTTGCTGTAATTTCTTACAATATATGAAATATATTGCATCATATGCATTTCGTCAATCCGAAAGTCTTCTGAACCGCCTGCTTTCCTGCGGGATTTCCGCTTTTCTTGAAAATCGTTTCGTGATAGGATATGCAGGAACTCGGTGAAGAAGACGAGTAATAAGCGCAGATCCTGAAAAAGAGAGGAAGCGGCTGGTGAAAGCTTCCAGGAAGGCGTTTATGAAGCTGCTTCGGAGAGGCATCCAATCCATGCCGCGGGATCGGCGTTATGATCAGAATGAAGGGTGTGTTCCGTGCTAGGGAGCATGAATCAGGATGGTACCGCGTGAAGAGCGTTCCTGCAGAGATTTCTGCAGGTTTTTTATTTCATAGGAGGAAGATATGAGCGAAACAAGAAAAGTACCGACGGGAAATCAGGTGCGTCAGATGTTCCTGGATTTCTTTGCCCAGAAGGGATTTCAGGTAGAGCCGAGTGCCAGCCTGATTCCGCACAATGATCCGACGCTGCTCTGGATCAATGCAGGGGTTTCCACCCTGAAGAAGTATTTTGACGGAACGGAGAAGCCGAAGTGCAACCGCATCGTCAACGCCCAGAAGTGCATCCGCACGAATGACATCGAGAATGTCGGCCGTACTTCCAGACATCTCACGATGTTCGAGATGCTCGGCGATTTCTCCATCGGCGACTTCTTCAAGAAAGAGGCCATTCCGTGGGCATGGGAATTTCTGACTTCTGAAGACTGGATCGGATTCGATCCGGAGCGTCTGTATGTCACCGTCTATCCGGATGATCAGGAGGCATATGACATCTGGGTGAAAACCGGCATGAACCCGAAGCATATCCATAAATCCATGGATAACTTCTGGGAAATCGGCAGAGGCCCAGGCGGACCGGATACCGAGATCTATTACGACCGCGGTGAAAAGTATGATCCGGATCATATCGGTGAGAAGCTCTTCTTCGAAGATCTGGATAATGACCGCTACATAGAAGTCTGGAATATCGTCTTCTCGCAGTATGACTGCCGCCCGGGCGAAGTTCCGCGCACCGAATACAAAGAACTTCCTCAGAAGAACATCGATACGGGCATGGGCTTGGAACGCCTGGTCTGCCTTGTTCAGGACAAGGAAACCAATTTTGATACGGACCTCTTCATGCCGATTATCGAAGGAGCAGAGAAGTTCGCAAAGCATCCGTATTCCGATCCGGAGTACAAGATGGCATACCGGGTCATTGCCGACCATATCCGCACGGTAACGTTTGCAATTGCGGATGGTGCGATGTTCTCGAATGAAGGCAGAGGCTATGTGCTGCGCAGAGTGCTGCGCAGGGCAGTGCGCTATGGAATCAAGCTTGGAATTGAAGGCTCGTTCATGTACAAGCTGGTGCAGGTCGCAGCAGATGCCATGAAGGAATACTACGGCTATGTCGAGGAAAAGGTTCCGCTGATCGAGAAGCTCGTGAAGAATGAAGAAGAATCTTTCCACCGCACCCTGGCCAATGGAGAGGCGCTCCTTCAGGAAGCTCTGAAGGAACATGCGGATACGAAGAACCTGCCGGGAGAAGTCGTATTCCGTCTCTATGATACGTATGGCTATCCGAAAGAGCTTACGGCAGAGATTGCTGAAGAAGCTGGCTATACCGTAGATGAAGCCGGATTCGACCGCGAGATGGCTGCGCAGAAGCAGCGGGCAAGAGATGCCCGTGGCGAACTGCAGTCCATGCATGGTCAGTCCGAGGATCTGATGGACTTCACGGAAGAATCTGTGTTCACCGGCTACAGCGATCGTACCTGCAGAGGAAAGGTCATCGGCCTGTTCCGCAATGGCGTGAAGGTAGAGGAACTGGAAGGAGAGGGCGATGTCATTCTCTCCAGCACCTGCTTCTATGCAGAGTCTGGCGGACAGTGCGCAGATACAGGAAAGATCTGGAATGATCTCTTCCATGCGGATGTGACCGATGTGAAGAAGGCACCGCACAAGCAGCCGCTGCATCATATCGAAAACGTGGAAGGAACTCTGCACCTCGGTGATGAGGTAGAAGGTGCTTATGACTATGAAGCACGTCAGAAAACCCGGGCAAACCACAGCTCGCTGCATCTGCTGCAGGCTGCGCTCAGAGAAGTGCTCGGCAGCCATATTGCTCAGGCTGGTTCCTACAACTGCCCGGATTATGCTCGTTTTGACTTCACGCATTTCGAAAAGCCGACGGCTGAGCAGCTGAAGAGAGTAGAAGAGATCGTCAACGAGAAGATTCAGGAAGACATTCCGGTTACCACACAGGTGCTGCCGATCGAGGAAGCACGAAAGACCGGGGCTACGGCGCTGTTTGATGAAAAGTACGGAGACTTCGTCCGGGTAGTCTCGATGGGCGATTTCTCCAAGGAGTTCTGCGGCGGCACGCATGTGTCCAATACCGGTGATCTTGGCGTATTCCGGATCATCAGCGAGGAATCCGTCGGCTCCGGGATCCGCCGGATTACCAGCGAAACGAAGATGGCAGCTTATGAAGACTTCCGCCGCGAACAGGATTATCTCGAAGATACCGCAGCCATCCTGAAGATGAAGAACTGGGAAGGCCTCAAGGAGCGCATTTCGAAGCTGATGGAAGAGAATGCGGAGCTGAAGAAGGAAGTTGCTGCAGAGAAGCAGAAGGCAATGAAGGCCGATGCGGATGCGCAGCTCTCCAGGAAGGAATCCATCTCAGGTCTTGAAGTGCTGATCCTGAAGCAGAAAGATCTGGAAACCGGAGCGATGAAAGACTATGCCGAGACGCTGCGCAATAAAATGCAGGATGGCATCGTGTTCCTTGCCAATGAAGGCAGCGGCAAGGTGACATTTGTCTGTGCCTGCAGCAAAGCTGCGATTGCAAAAGGGCTCAAGGCTGGCGACCTCGTGAAAGCAGCTGCTCAGGTGACGGGCGGCAATGGCGGCGGCCGGCCGGATATGGCTCAGGCTGGCGGCAGAGATACCGCAAAGATTGATGCGGCCCTCGAAGAAGTGCGCACGAGAATTCAGAATGCCTGATGGCATGAAACATAGTTCAGAGGAAAAGCGGAGCAATTCGCTTTTCTTTTGGCCGATTCTCTTTCGTACCCTGAAGTGAATGCGCTGTTTTCAGATATACTTTTACCGTTTTTTGCTCTAAAATGAGGATAAGCGAGGTGATTCCCATGACAAAGAATGATATTTCTCCGACAGTCAGTTTTGATGCAGATCAGATCCGGCGTGAAAATATCCGTCAGGTGCTGCTTCTGGTGCAGGAGGCACTGGAAGAGAGGGGATACAATGCGATCAATCAGCTGGCTGGCTATCTGATCTCCAATGATCCTGCTTATATCTCCAGTCACAAGAATGCCCGCAGCATCATTCAGTCGGTGGAACGGCATGAAATCATTGAGGAACTTGTCCGATTCTATCTGGAAGAAAACGGAAAGAACAAGGAATGAAGTATCTCGGACTGGATCTTGGCAGTGTCACCTGCGGCATCTCCAGAAGCGAAACAGGCTTCATTGCCGAAACGGTTGAGACGATCCGGTTTCATCCGGATGATTACGATGCAGCACTCGATAAGATCCTTGCGGTGATTGAGCGGGAAAAACCGGACCTCATCGTGCTCGGATATCCTCTTCTGGAAAATGGAGATGCTGGCGAACGGGCCCAGATCTGCGAGATTTTCGGAAAGCAGCTTGAGAAAGAATCCGGCATCCCGGTCAGGCTTCAGGATGAGCGCAATACCACGAAGGATTCCGAGGCGATTCTTCTGGAAGCAGATGTATCCAGGAAAAAGCGGAAAAAAGTGATTGACCAGATGGCGGCGGTGCGGATTCTGCAGTATTATCTTGATGCGAATCAGTAAGCAGGCGATGCACCGCCGCCTTTTACGTGATGAAGAAACCAGAGGAGGTCATGCATGCTGGAAGAAGAGAAGCGTCTGTTTCTGACAGACGAAGATGGGGTGGAACACGAGATGGAGATTGTTCTGACGTTTGATCGGAATGAGAACCGTCATTTTGTGCTGTTCACTGATCCGGATGACGAGAGCGGAACCGTCTATGCCTATAGCTATGAGGCAGACGGCACGATGGAAGAAGTAACCGATCCCGAAGAGATCGAGATGTGCGAGGAAGTTCTCGGAGCATTCCAGAAAGAAGAAGAGGAAGATGGCGAAGCATAAAACGTCAGGAAAACGCAGAAAGAAGAGAAGACTCCGAGTCGGAAGACTCATTGCGCTGATCCTGATTCTTTTCATGCTCATCCTCGGAGGGATCTATGCGGGCTATCGGTCTTCGCTGAAACCGGTCAGCAGGAATGGGGAAGATGTGGTATTCACCGTGAATTCGGGGGACTCTCTGAAGGCAGTTGCCGAACATCTTCAGAGTGAGAAGCTCGTGCGCAATGCGCTGTTTGCTGCATTCTATGCAAGAGTGAACCATCTCTCGGATATCAAGGCAGGTGATTATCCGCTGAATTCGAGCATGAGTGTCGAAGAGATCTTCACGACCCTCAATGATGCGACCGCCGCCATTGCCGATGAAGACCAGGTTACGATCATCGAGGGCGACTGGACAAAGAATGTCGCGAAGAAGATTTCCGAGAAGACTCAGGTTTCTGCGGAGGATCTGCTGGCCTTATGGAATGATGCGGATTATCTGCATTCGCTGATGGAGAAATATCCGTTTCTGACCGAAGACATCTTCAATGCCGATATCCGCCATAATCTGGAAGGATATCTCTGCCCGGATACGTATTCGTTCTATCGGACCGAGACGGATCCGAAAGTGATTACCGAGAAGATCCTGGATCAGACGCTGGCCGTCTATCAGAAGCATGCGGATGCGATTGCATCAAATTCCTACGGACTTTCGATCCATGAAGTATATACCCTGGCATCGATTGTTCAGTATGAGTCCGGCAATCCGGATGACATGGCAAAAATCGCTCAGGTGTTCTACAACCGTCTGCAGGATGGGATGCCTCTGCAGAGTTCTGTGACCGTCTGCTATGCGCTGGATGCTGACAGCGGGGAGGACTGGAAGCAGTGCGAATACAATCCGGATGTCGACAGTCCGTACAACACCTATCTCCATACCGGCCTGCCGCCGGGGCCGATCGTGAATCCGGGAGAGGAAGCGATCCAGGCTGTGCTGAATCCGGATACCGATTATGCAGGCTACTACTACTTCATGGCAGATGTGGATACCGGAACCGTCTACTATGCCAGGACGCTGGAAGAACATAATGCCAATGTGGCATTATACGGAAAAGCATGAAGTGCTCAAGCTGCTGCTATCTGATTGAGAATCATCGCTGGCTCATGCTCTATCGCGGCATCAAGCCGCAGGATGTCAATGCGGGCAAGTGGATCGGGGTCGGAGGAAAGCTGGAAGCAGGGGAGACCATGCGGGAATGCGCCCTGCGGGAAATCAAGGAAGAAACCGGACTCTGTGCAGAGGATCTTCGCTTCTGCGGAACGATCTGGTTTTTCTATGAAGGAGCAGAAACAGAGAAGATCTGGCTCTATACCGGAACGAAGTTTTCCGGAACCCTGAAGGATTGCGATGAAGGAATGCTTGCATGGATTCCGGAAGAAGAACTATTCTCGCTGCCGCTCTGGGAAGGAGACAGGATCTTTCTGAAGAAGCTGATGGAACCGGATATGGGCATCTTTTCTCTGGAACTGCATTATGATAGAAACGGAACACTGCAAAGCTGGAAAGAAAGAGAGGCAGAACAGGAATGAAGCCGATCATCATCGGAATCGCCGGGGGCAGCGCCTCCGGAAAAACGAGCATCGCACTTAAAATCAAGGATCAGTTCTCGGATCAGAAATCCGTTCTGATCATACGTCAGGATGACTATTATAAAGATCAGAGCGATAAGCCGATGGAGGAGCGGGTCAAGACGAACTATGATCACCCGTTTGCGTTTGACAATGATCTTCTGCTGCAGCAGATGAATGATCTGATCGAAGGAAGGCCGGTAGAAAAGCCGACCTATGACTTCGTCCATCATACGCGGGCAGAGGTGACGGAAACCTGCTATCCGGCAGATGTCATCGTCCTTGAAGGACTGTTCGTCCTGGAAGATCCGAAGCTGCGCGAAATCGAGAATATCAAGATCTTTGTCGATACGGCAGCAGATATCCGGTTCATCCGCAGGCTGATCCGCGATGTCAAGGAACGCGGCAGAACCCTTGATTCGGTCGTGAATCAGTATGTGAATACCGTCCGGGTCATGCATGATTCGTTCATCGAGCCAAGCAAGCGGTATGCGGATCTGATCATTCCGGAAGGCGGAGAAAACACGGTTGCGATCGATCTTCTGAACACAAAAATCAGTAGCATCATTCATCACACCGAGTTATAATGTCAGCGCAGAAAATTCCAGGAGGTCAGAATGGCAGAGAACGAAAATAAGATTTATGTCACGGAAGAGGGCTTGAAGAAGCTTCAGGATGAATACGAAAACCTCGTCCATGTCGTACGTGAAGAAGTCAAGGCAGAACTGAAGGAAGCGCGCTCTCTCGGTGACCTTTCCGAAAACGCTGACTATGATGCGGCCAGAGATAAGCAGGCTCAGGTGGAAGCCAGAATTGCAGATCTCGAGGGCATGCTGAAGAACTATGAGATCATCAATACGAAGGGCGGTTCCCGTCAGGTCAGAATCGGTTCTACTGTCAAGCTGCAGTTCCAGGACACGAAGGAAGAAGCGACTTATACTATTGTCGGTTCCACCGAAGCAGATCCGCTGAATGGCAAGCTTTCCAATGAGACACCGCTGGCTAAAGCAATCATGGATAAGAAGGCCGGACAGTCGGCAGAAGTCAATGTCAAGAAGCCTTATACAGTCATGATCGTTTCGATCAGCTGACGAGGAATCCAGCGTTTCTGAGACTATAAGACAGGCGGAGGGTTTCGTTATGAAACATCTGCTTGTCTTTTTTGTGCTTCTGGCTGCGCTGGTTCCGGGATCTATCGACCCGATCCGCATCAGCAGCCTGAAGAAACAGGAAATCACGGTTACTGTCAAAGGCCAGGTCAAGGAACCAGGGGAAGTGAAGCTTGCCCCGTATTCCACAGTCCAGGACGCTCTTGATCAAGCCGGGCTGAAGGAAGATGCGGACCTCGGTGCCCTGAATCCGGATACCATTCTGAGCGACCGCGATGTAATCGATATTCCCGCAAAGAAGCAGGAAGCAGAAATGCCGCGCATCTCGATCAACACCGCGGATGCCGAACTGCTCTGCACCATTCCAGGCATCGGCCCCAAGACTGCCGAGCAGATCGTGCAGTACCGGGAAGAAAACGGCTTATATGCTTCTCTGGATGCCCTGATGAACGTCAAAGGCATCGGTCCTTCCAAGTTCGAGAAGATGAAGCCGTTTCTCAAGCTATGAAACAGCTGTTCCGATCCGCTCTGACGCTATCTGTTCTGACTGCAGCGGCAGCCTTTCTGAAAGACCGCTGTCCCTGCTTCATTCTGATCCTCTGTCTTTTGATCTGGAGAAAGCGGACACAGGATCATTCCTGGATCTTTGTGCTTTTGATTCTGAGTCTGGTGCTGATCCCGCGCTATGACCGGAATATGCCTGCCTGGAATACCGGAACCGTCGTTTCCGTGAAGAGAAATTATGCGATCGTTCAGAACGGAAACTCGAAGCTGATCGTGTATACGGATGCAGACCTGATTCTCGATTCCAGGATCCGGATCAGCGGGACAAAGCAGCTGCTGGAAGGAACCGGTGGGTTTTATTCCTATGACTTTCCTGCTGCCTGCCGCCGGCAGGGAATCTATTATTCCCTGGTCTGCGATTGCCCGCATGCAGTTCAGGATAGCAGGAGTCTGAGAGGCCTCTTACAGAAGAAAGTTCTTGCGATGGAAGATAGAGAAGAGCAGGCAGTCCTGCTGCGCATCCTGTTCGGGATCCGCAGCGATCAGAAGACGTTTGAAAGCTTTCTGGAAGATACCGGGATCTCTTCTGCTTCTGTGCTGTCTCTGCTTTCGCTGGTGCTTGGCTTCTTTCTGTTTCCGGAAGAGAAAGATCAGCTGCTGACGGCGGCTGCGTTTGGTTCTGCCATCTTCTGGCATTTTCCTTATCTTCTGACGCAGCGGCTGATCTTAGGAATTCTGAAAACTGCCGGCGTTCCCTATCAGAAGCGGATCGGAATCGGTCTGACCGCAAGCATCCTGCTGAATCCTTCTGCAGTGCATTCGGCTTCATTCCTGATTCCGGCGGTTTTCGCTTATGCGTCCTGTCTTTGTGAGCACCCGAAGCAGAGCAGCTTTCTGGCGGGTATGATGATGCAGTCCTGCCTGTTCCATAATGTGAATCCTCTGCAGATGATCCTCCTAAGAAAACTCTTCCCGGTGCTTGGCTTGTTCCGGATCCTTGCATGGATCGAGCTTTTTTCCGGATGGAAGGTATCAGGAATCCTCGGTCCATTCGACCAGATTCTGAGTGTTCTGAAACTTGCGGATCTTCCTGGCTCGATGCTTGGAGCCGGTCTGATTCTGTATGTCCTGCTGGCAGCTGGAATGAAGCGGCTGCCGCATCAGAGAATCCTTCTGTCTGTCCTGTTTCTGTTCTTTCAGATCACCGGTCTTTTTCATCCCTTTGCAGAAGTCTCATTCTTCAATGTCGGACAGGGAGATTCGATCCTGATCCGGGAAAGTCTGAACCGATGCAATGTGCTGATCGATACCGGCAAGCCTTCCGCATGGAAACAAGTTTCGGCTTCGCTGGCAGGAAGAGGGATCCGCACGCTGAATACCTTATTCATATCACATCCGGATGACGACCATAATGGCAATCAGGAAGTGATTGCCAAAACCTATCATCCGGAACAGGTCATCACCGGTCATCATGGCCTTACGATCTGCGGAAATCTGGAATTTCTCGACCTGAATGAACTTCAGGAAGAGGATGAAAACCGCAGTTCTCAGGTTCTCTATCTGAACCTGAACGGGCTGAAGTATCTCTTTATGGGAGATGCGGATGCAATCGCGGAAGAGAAGATTCTGAAGCAGTATGATGCCCTGGATTGCGACGTACTGAAGCTTTCCCACCATGGCTCGAAGTCCGGCAGCAGTGAAGCCTTTCTGAATCAGGTCAGGCCATCTCTTGCGATCATTTCAGCAGGTTCCTATTCCCTCTATCATCATCCGCATCCAGAAACCATTCAGAAACTTCTGGAACGGCGGATTCCATTTCTGAACACACGGACGGCAGGGGAAATCAGAATCCTGTGCATCGGCAGATGCAATGTGATCCTGACCAGCGGCGGCGTCTTCGGAATCCTGCTATAATCTTCGTGACATGATCTATCTTCTTGAAGGAACTGAAACCTACCAGCTGGATCAGAAAAAACGCCAGCTATTGAAAAAAGGAAAGACGGAAGGAGAGAATATTCTCGATCTCGACGCTTCTGCCAGAACTTTCTCGCTGGAAGGAGCGCTGAATCAATGCAGCACGATTTCCTTGTTTGCCGAGCGCCGGGCAGTGATTCTGAGCGACCCGTATTTTCTGAAAAGCGGATCAAAGGCTTCCGGAAAAAAGAAAACAGGAAAAGATAATTCCGATCTTCTCGAGGCGTACTGCACCTCTCCGAATCCGGATACGGATCTATATCTGATCTGCCGCGGCTTCTCGCCGGACCGCAGAACAAGAGAACTGAAAGTGCTGGAAGCACATGAGAACGAATCCGTGCTGATCTTCCGGTTCCTGAAGCTTTCTCCAAAAGAGCTGAATCAGCGGATCAGCGAGGAGCTGAAGAAGAAGGGGTATGAGCTGACGGACGATGCCCTGGCGGAACTGAAAGAGCGGATCAGCGACAGCTATACGGAATTTCAGAAGACCCTCGACAAGATGGATCTCTATGGAAAGAAGCAGCTGAACAGGAAAGATATCGAGCATCTGGTCAGCCTGAATCCGGATACGAATATCTGGAAGCTCGGAGACTGCTTCCTGTCACAGGATGCCGCCGGAACCTTCCGTGCCCTCGATATGATGAAGGCTTCCGGATTTCAGGATGTCAGAAGAATTCTGCCGGTATTTGCTTCAAGAATCCGGAAGATCTATTCCGTGGTCCGATGCTATGAATGCGGGCTTTCGTATGAAGAGATCCGCAAGGTTACCGGCAGCTATTATCCAGACAGGGATCTTGGCATCGCCAGAGGACGAAGCAGTGCTTTTTTCCTTCGCCTGCTGTCAGAGCTTGCCGATCTTGATCAGAGCGGGAAGCGCGGAGAAACGGATCCTTCTATGGAGTTTGACCTGTTCTTATTGAGGAATCTGAACCATGGCTTATAAGCAGGAACAAGCAAGACATCCGTTTTCTCCGGTTTATGATGAAGGATCCCGGGTACTGATTCTCGGCTCCTTTCCTTCGGTCATATCCAGGAAACAGGGCTTCTATTATGCCAATCGCACGAACCGTTTCTGGCCAGTGCTGTCAGCGGTATTTGAAGAAGAAATCACTGACCGGGAAGCGTTCTGCCATCGGCATCATCTTGCGCTATGGGATGTCATCGCTTCCTGCACGATTTCCGGCAGCAGCGATGCTTCGATTCATGATGCCGTTCCGAACCCGATCGAAGATCTTGTTTCAGAAATTCCAGTCAGAGCGATCTTCACAACGGGCAAGCTGGCACTGCATCTGTATGAGCGCTATATCGACTGCCCGATCGAAGCAATCGGACTGCCGAGCACAAGCAGTGCCAATGCCAGGATGTCCCTGGAAGACCTTGTCAGAGAATACAGAAAGATCAGAATCTATGCAGAACAGAAAAATTGAACTGCTAGCTCCGGCTGGCAATATGGATGCGCTGAAGGCTGCCGTATCAGCCGGATGCGATGCGGTATATCTCGGCAGCACGCTGTTTTCCGCCCGAGCGTTTGCGGGCAATTTCGATCATGATCAGATGACTGAAGCGATCCGCTATTGCCACGACCGCAATGTACGGGTCTATGTCACGATGAACACGCTGTTATATGAAACTGAAATCGGCAATGCGATGGAGGAAGCTGGCTTCCTGTATGAGCAGGGAGCAGATGCGCTGCTCGTGCAGGACTTCGGCCTGTTCCATCGCCTGCGCATTGAATATCCGGATTTCGAACTGCATTGCAGCACCCAGATGCATATTCATAATCCGGCGGGATGCGAGTTCATGAAGAAGATGGGTGCTTCCCGGGCAGTCGTTGCCAGGGAAACCCCGATCGAGATCGTCAGGGAATGCGTGAAGACCGGCATTGATATCGAAGTATTTGCCTATGGTGCCATCTGCATTTCCTACAGCGGGCAGTGTCTGATGTCTTCTGCGATCAAGCATCGTTCGGGCAACCGCGGCATGTGCGCCCAGCTCTGCCGTCTGCGCTATGCTCCGATCAGGAATGGCATTGCCAGACAGGATCCGGAAGGGGAATATCTGCTTTCTCCGAAGGATCTCAATGTCATCGATCAGATTCCGGAACTGATCGAAGCAGGGGTGTGCTCGCTGAAGATTGAAGGAAGAATGAAGCGGCCGGAGTATGTATGGCTGGTGACCAGAACATTCCGGGAGGCGATTGATGCATACTATGCGGGAAAACCTTATCAGGTTTCCAGACAGCGCCTAAGGGAACTGATGCTGATGTTCAACCGCGGCTTTTCAGAAGGGCATCTGTTTCATGCGGGCCTTGAAGATCGCATGAGCCATTTCCGTCCGAATCATCGCGGGGTGGAAATCGGCAGAGTGCTGAGGTATGAGAATAACCGTGTGCAGGTGAAGCTCAGTGCACCGCTCTACCAGCATGATGGTCTGCGCATTCTGAATGAACCGCATGATACCGGCCTCACGGCAGTGCGAATCTGGAAGAAGGATCTGCTCGTCAATGAAGCAGGTGCAGGAGATGTGGTCTGGCTGGAATGCAAGTCGCTTCCCCATCCAAGACGCAATCAGCCGCTGCAGAAAACAAGCGATGCACGTCTTCTGGATCAGATTGCGGGCGCGATTCATGATCAGCCGAAGGTCTGTCCGGTATCCTTGTCCTATGAAGCAGAGATCGGAAAGCCGCTGAAGCTGACGGTTTCGGATGAGCGCGGAAATCAGGTGTCTGCCTGCTCGGATCAGGTCATTGAGGCAGCAGAGAAAGCACCGCTGACAAAGGAAAAGCTGGAAAGCAATCTTGCCAAGGCAGGAGAATTTTCCTATCTGCTCCAAGTATCAGGAACCATGGATCAGAACATCTTCCTGCCGGTTTCCCTGCTGAATGAGACCAGAAGAAGAGCGCTGAGCGGTCTGCAGGCAAAGCGATTCCATCTCCGGCAGAGAGCGGGTCATAAGCCCTATGTCTTCCATCTGGATGATCCGCATGCGCATGCTTATGACCTGCTGGTGGAAGGTGCTGAGGGGATGAACCTGCCAGAGAACTGCCTCTCTCTGGATTCAGACCATGAATTCCCGGTTGTATGCGAGAAAGAACATGCTAAACTGAAGCTGATTTCCGGTGTGATCCGGGAACCGGGAGCTCTGAATCAGAATCTCAGCCATGTCATCGCAGGCATGAATCTGAATTGCTGCAACTCCTATAGTCTTGCGTTTCTTCTGAGTGTTCCCGGGGTCGATTCTGTCATCTTCTCGTCAGAATGCACGAATGCCGAGATTGATCGGATACTCAAGGCTGCAGAAGCCCGCTTCGGATTTGTTCCGGTGACTTACCGGCTGGTATACGGGAGAAGGACTCTGATGTATATCAAGCAGGGATTCATGAATGCGATGCCGGAATCCATGAAAGACATGGAGGGAAGAGTCTATCCTCTGATCCGGAACGACGAGATTGCCGAAGTGCTGGAACCTGAGCCGTACTGCTCAGATAATCCGTACTGCAGCGGCAGCTATGTGATCCTGAAGGAAGAGCCGGAAGAAAAGAAAAAGGAGATTATCTTGGAAGCTTATGAAGAAATTCATGAAAGAGTTTAAGGATTTTGCCCTGAAAGGGAATGTCATGGATATGGCAGTCGGCGTCATTATCGGTGCTGCTTTCCAGAGTATTGTGACATCCCTGACCGAGAACATCATCAATCCGATCATCGGTCTATTGTTCCAGGTGGATTTCAGCCAGGTGGTGATCCACATGGGAAGCGTGGATCTTGGAATCGGGGCCTTCATCTCAGCTGTGATCAACTTCTTCCTGCTTGCATTGGTGCTCTTCCTCATCGTGAAGTCGATCAACAAGCTGAACAGCTCTCTGGAAAAAGAGAAGGAAGCAGCTCCTGCTCCTGCTCCAGTCAAGAGCGATGAGACCAAGGCACTGGAAGAAATCATCACTCTCCTGAAGGAACAGCAGAATCAGAAATGAACCGATGCGGCTTTGATGCCGCATTGTTCTTTGATCCGAAAATCCTTTTTGCTATAATTTGATACGGACTTTTAAGGAGACTGAATGTTTTTAAAACGGATTGAAATGCAGGGATTCAAGTCGTTCGCTGACCGGACGGTGATTACCTTCGAGCATCCGATTACCGGAATCGTCGGTCCGAATGGATGCGGCAAGTCGAATATCACCGATGCGGTCCGGTGGGTGCTTGGCGAACAGAGTGCCCGATCGATGCGCGGCGAGAAGATGAATGATGTCATCTTCTCAGGCTCTGCCGACCGGAAGATGCTGAATATGGCAGAAGTGACACTGGTCTTCGGAAACGAGAACCATGTGCTGAATTCCGACCAGCAGGAGCTTGAAGTAACCCGGCGTTTATACAGAGATTCCGGCGATGCAGAGTATCTGATCAACCGAAATAAGGTGAGACTGCGCGATGTCGTGGATCTGTTCATGGATACAGGGCTTGGCAAAGACAGCCTGAGCATCATCTCGCAGGGCAATGTCATCCGCTTTGCGGAAGAGAAGCCATCAGAACGGCGCGGCATCTTTGAAGAAGCTGCGGGAGTTGCCAAATACAAGAAACGCAAGCTGGAGTCGTTATCCAGGCTGGAGCGCACCAAGGAGAATCTGGACCGCTGCCAGGATATTCTGGCTGAACTTGAAAAGCAGGTCAGCCCGCTGCGCAGGCAGGCCCGCAAAGCTGAAATCTACCGGGAGAAGAAAAAGCGTCTTGAGGAGATCGAAATCACGGTGCTGGTCCAGGATATCGATGAACTGAACGCACAGGTCGAAGATGCCAAGAAGACGCTCTTTGATATTGAATCCAGGTCAGCAATCAGCCAGACGCAGATTGCAGAGCAGAAAAAAGATACTGCCCGCCTGGATCGCGAAATCAGTGCGCTCCAGGAAGAGCTGATGAAGGTCGTGGATGCAATCACTTCGCTGGAAGCACGGAAGACGGAGATGGATGAGCGGCGCAAGTATATCATCGAAACCGGCAGCCGCGAAGAGAAGGCAAAAGAGACAAGGGACCTTCTGGCTGCAGCCAGACAGGAATATGAAGATCGCAGGCAGCGCCTGGATGCGATCAGCCGCGAGATGCAGCTGGACAGCGAAAAGCTGAGACAGCTGGCACAGAATGTGTTCGATCGCAAAGCGGAATATGAACAGGCTATGGGCATGCTGAGGTCGCTTCAGAGTCAGCAGGCTTATCTCGAGAATCTGCTGCGGGATCCGTTTTCCTCCATGCGCCAGGCAGGAACGAAAGCAGTCATGGACAGCCGCCATGCTCTGCATGGCATTCTCGGCGTGGTCGGGCAGGAAATCCATGCGGCTTCCGGCTATGAGAATGCGATCAGCGAAGCGCTCGGCGGGGCGATGTATAACATCGTGACAACGGATGAACAGGCAGCCCGCGATGCAATCCGTTTTCTGAAACGCAACAGTTCCGGAAGGGCAACCTTCCTGCCGCTGAATGTGCTGACTCCGCGGTATCTGTCTGAGGAGGCAAAGGTCGTCTGCGGCAGCACGAAGGGATATCTTGGCACGGCCAGCCAGTTCGTGACATGCGATCCGAAGTTTCAGCCGATCGTGAACGCGCTTCTGAATAATGTACTGGTCGTGGATTCCATGGAGACCGGAAATGAGCTGTCTGCACTCACAAGGCGGCAGTACAACATCGTGACAACCGATGGCGAAATCATCCACCGGGGCGGGTCCATGACTGGCGGACGCCTGAAGCACAATACGACTCCGATCACGATTCAGCGGGAAGCAGCCGAGATCCGTCAGAAGATCGACAGCCAGACTGCAAGAGCAGAACTTGCCAGGAAAGCCGTTGAGAAATCGGAAAGCGATCAGAAAACCGTCACGGAACGTCTGCAGCAGAACCGGGTCAGAGCAGCATCCCTGGAACCGGTTGTGGATGCCAAGCAGGCGAAGTATGAGAAGCTGAAGAATGACCTGGCTCTGCTGGAACCGCAGGGACTTTCTGATCAGCAGCCTGGCGAAGAACAGCAGGATGATACGGTAGCAAGGCTCAACCAGGCATACAGCCGCAGAGATGAGATCACCTCTGAGATCCGCACGAAGCGCGAGCAGCGGCAGACGCTGAATGCGGAAATCGATCGCCGGGATCAGCAGCTGAAGCAGATGCGGAAGGACCAGGAGCGGTTTACTGCCTCCGCCAATGCAATCAAGGTGGACCAGGGACGCATTGAGACGAAGATTGAAAACTGCCTGCAGCGGCTGGCCAGCGAATATCAGCTGACCTATGAGTTTGCACGCACGAAGGTCAGCGATACGAAAGTGGAAAATGCTCGTGAGGAAGTGCTGCAGCTGCGTTCGGATATCGAGCATCTCGGCAATGTCAACATGGAAGCGCCGGAGCAGTACCAGGAAGTCAATGACCGCTACGAGTTCCTGAAGAAGCAGATTGAAGAGCTGACGCAGAGCAGGGATAAGATTCTCGCTGCCATCGATGAGATGGATTCCGTGATGACCAGGCAGTTCCAGGAAACCTTCAATGCGGTCAACAAGGCCTTCAATGAGATTTTCAGCGGTCTTTACGGCGGCGGCAAGGCAAAGCTGGTGCTTGAAGATCCTTCGGACATTCTGAATACCGGCATCGACATTGATGCGCAGCCTCCGGGAAAAGCAGTGCAGAACAACATGCTGTTCTCCGGCGGAGAGAAGGCTCTGATCGCACTTTGCGTGCTGTTTGCAATCCTGAAGGTCAAGCCGGTTCCGCTGGTGATCCTCGATGAAGTCGAAGCTGCTCTTGATCAGAGCAATGTCGAGCGGTTTGCCCAGTATCTGCATAACTACACCGATCAGACGCAGTTCATCGTGGTCACGCATCGTCCTGGAACCATGGAAAACTGCGATGTGCTGTATGGAGTCACGATGCAGCATCAGGGTGTTTCCCAGATGCTGAGAGTGGAACTGAAGGAAGCAGTTGATTTTGCAGAGCAGAATAAGGAGGAAACGAAATGAGTTTCTTCGATTCACTGAAAGGAATCTTTTCCGGCAAGGAAGATAAAGCGGTATATCTCAGCGGATTCAGAAAGTCCAGTGATTCATTCAGCGGATCGCTGAATCAGCTGAAATACCATTACAAGGGAATCAACGATGAATTTCTGGAACAGCTGACCATCGTTCTGCTTGAGAGCGATGTCGGCATTGAGCTTGCGGACTATATCTGCGAGCAGCTGAAGGATTACGCAAAGAATTATACGAAGCTGACCTTCCGCTGGGCGATGGAATTCGTCGTGAAGACCATGCGTGATATCTATGAAGAGACGCCTGATCTTCCGCCGGTCTATAACGAGAATGGTCCGACTGTGATCTTCCTGGAAGGGGTCAATGGCTCGGGCAAGACGACGACGGCAGCCAAGCTTGCACGCATGTATCAGAAACAGGGAAAGAAGATTGCCTTCACTGCCGCAGATACCTTCCGGGCAGGAGCGATTGATCAGCTTGCGGAGTGGGGACAGCGTCTGGATGTTCCGGTAGTGAAGGGCAGGGAAAACGGCGATCCGAGTGCTGCGATTGTCGATGGAACCAGGTATGCGAAGGAACACGGCATCGCTATTCTGATCTGTGATACGGCCGGACGCCTGCAGAACAAAGCCGGTCTCATGGCCGAGCTTTCGAAGATGAACCGGGTTGCCAGCAGAGAGATTGAAGGCGCTCCGCATGATACCTGGCTGGTGCTCGATGCGACGACTGGCCAGAACGGGCTTCATCAGGCAGAAGTCTTCAATGAAGCGACAAATCTGACGGGGCTGATCCTGACCAAGATGGATGGGACTGCGAAGGGCGGCATCATCATCTCGATCAAGCATAAGCTGAAGCTGCCGGTGCTTTATATCGGGCTTGGCGAAAAGCCGGAGGATCTGCGCCCATTTGATCTGGATTCGTATCTTTACAGCATTTCTGAAGGTCTGCAGGATGCTTGACAAGATCCGGATGAATACGCTGCTGGATTTCTATGGGGGTCTTCTGACCCCGAAGCAGCAGGAGATCTGCCGGTTCTACTACCGGGAGGATCTTTCGCTGACGGAGATCGCGGAACTGCAGCAGGTATCCAGGGCGGCTGTGCATGACAGCATCCGCCGCTGCGAGAAAGAACTGACTCATTATGAAGAGGTTCTGAAGCAGGCATCTCTCTGCCGAAAGAGAAAAAAGCTGTATGATGAAATCGAACATGCGCAGAATCAGAAAGAGATTATCCATCTTCTGAATCTGTGCCGGGAAACTGAAGCTGAAGGAGGAAATTATGACTAAGGTTATTGCAGTAAATTCAGGCTCATCTTCATTGAAATTCCAGCTGTTTGACATGCCGTCTGAGACGGTGCTCACTTCTGGCCAGGCAGAACGCATCGGCCAGGATCTCGGTGCGTTTACGATCAAGGTAAATGGAGAGAAGATCAAGAAGACCCTGCCGCTCCCGGATCATAAGACTGCAGTGGATCTGCTGCTGAAATCTCTGGTGGAGTATCACATCGTTGACTCGCTGGAAGAGATCAAGGGAGCCGGACACCGGATTGTCCAGGGCGGTGCATACTTTGATGGTTCTGTCGTCGTCAATGACGATGTCGTCGAGAAGGTTGACGAGCTCTCTGAACTTGCTCCGCTTCATAACCCGGCTCATCTGGTCTGCTATAAAGCCTTCAAGGAAGCGCTGCCGCATATCGGCCATGTATTTGTCTTCGATACTGCATTCCATACCACCATGGGCCCGGAAGCGTTCCTGTTCCCGGTTCCGTATGACTGGTATACCCAGTACAAGATCCGCCGCTATGGTGCGCATGGCACTTCTCACTACTATGTCAGCAGAAGATGTGCAGAACTGATGGGCATGGATATCAACCATATGAATCTCATTACCTGCCATTTAGGCAACGGTGCTTCGATTACAGCAATCCGCGATGGCAAGTGCATCAATACTTCCATGGGTCTGACACCGCTCGGAGGAATCATGATGGGAACACGTTCCGGCGATATCGATCCGACGGTCGTCTTCTACATGATGAAGAAGCTGAACCTGACTCCGGATCAGATGGATACGATTCTGAACAAGCGTTCCGGCATGCTTGGCGTTTCCGGCATCTCCAGCGATGCGCGTGATATTCAGGCAGCAGTCGAGCAGGGCAATGAGCGCGCGATTCTGACCACGGAACTCTATACGAACCGCGTCATCAATGTCGTCGGCGGCTATTACATGGAACTCGGACACACGGATGCCATGGTGTTCACGGCTGGCCTTGGTGAGAATGACAGCCATACCAGAGAGAGAATTCTGAAGCATCTGGAAGAGGGCATGGGCCTTTCCATCGACTACGAGAAGAATGCTCAGGTTCATGGCACGGAAGCTCTGATTTCCAAGCCGGATTCCAAGGTTGCTGTATGGGTGATCCCGACGAATGAAGAACTCGTCATCGCCCGCGATACGGTCCGTCTGCTGGGTCTGTAAGATGTTCGGCACCCTGCTGAAGGACATTGAGGAAGCAGAAGTCATCACGATCTTCCGGCATGAGAATCCGGATTGCGATGCGGTCGGTTCTCAATACGGTCTGAAGAACTGGATTGAAGACAACTGGCCAGAGAAGCAGGTATCTGCCTGCGGGACCCAAGCCTGCGGAAACGGAATCTGGCCAGCCCTGAACCCGGTATCCGATGATACGATCCAAAACAGCCTTGTGATTGTTCTGGATACAGCAAACCGGGAGCGGGTCGATGATCAGCGGTTCAGTATCGGAAAGAAGATCATCAAGATCGATCATCATCCGGAGCGCGATCCATTCGGAAACGACCAGTATGTATTTCCGGAAATGGCAGCAACCTGCGAGATTCTGTCTGAGTTCTTTCGTCAGTGCAGAGATCAGAAGATTTCAGAACAGACTGCTTCCTATCTCTATAAAGGACTGCTGACGGATACGCTGCGTTTCACAACTTCAAATACTTCGCAGCATACCATGCAGATGGCGGCTTTTCTGACCGGATTCGGCCTTGATATTCCTTCGCTCAACCGGGAGCTTTTTGACGAAGAACTCTGGGAATTCCGCTATCGCAATATGCTGGCGGAGAACATGCAGATGAAAGGGGAACATCTTGCCTACTGCATCGTTTCGGCAGAAACCATGCAGGAATGGAAGGTGTCCGCTTCAAGGACCCGGTCCTTCGTCACCGTATTCGGCAATGTGAGGCCATTCCAGGTCTGGGCGATCTTTACCGAAAAGACGGAAAACGGCATGACGCTTTATGATGGTTCGCTGCGTTCGAAGACCATACGTATCAACGATCTTGCAGAGCAGTATAAAGGCGGCGGCCATCCCAATGCCTGCGGCGTGAAGAACCTAGATGAAAATATGCTGAAAACCCTTCTGGAAAGCCTTTTTCAGAAAGCAGAAGAAGCGCAGTGAATCTGTTCTAACATCAATTGTCAAGTATTGAATTCGGTATTTAATGTGTTAGTATAAATTACGCAATATGGAGGTTAATTCAATGGAAACAGTCAACAAAAAGACCATCACTGAAACCGTCGCTGAAAAGCACAATCTGACGAAGAAAGAAGCAGCTGAGATTGTCGATCTCGTATTCGACACGATGGCTGAAGCACTGAAAGACGGCGGCAGAGTCGATATCTCCGGATTCGGAAAGTTCGAAGTCAAGACCAGAGCTGCTCGGACCGGTATCAACCCGCAGACCAAGGAAGCAATTGAAATTCCGGCTTCTAAGATCCCGGGATTCAAGGCATCCAAGGGTCTGAAGGATCTGGTTCGCTAATTGATTTCCTGCAATAAGACACTCCGAAGAGTGTCTTATTTATTTCCTTAAGAAGTGCAGAAATTAATTCCCGCATTATTTTTGATGCAGAAATTAATTTCTGCATTATAATGAAGCTATGAAACGAACTCCATTTTCGGTCACGATCTATGATGCCGGGACCAAAGAATACCGGCAGGCAGAAGAAATGCTGAACAAGATCGGATTCCGCCTGGAAGCAGTCTACCCGGATGATCCTGAACATCCTGCCTACCTGAAGCTTTCAATTGATCCTGTTCTCTATCATAAAGCCATGAGCCGCAATGCCGGACGAAAGCAGAAAGCGATCCGGATCAGCGGAGACTTCAAGGAGATCAGCGTTGCAGAAGTGCGTCAGATGATCCGCGAGAAAGGGGCTGATGAGACTGCTGCATATCTCGGCATCAGCCGGAGAACGATGTACAGCCGTCTGAAAGAAGCAGAGGAGATTCATAACGATACCATCTTCTGAAATAGAGAAACTCCGTAAGAATAAGCCCACAGTCATCCGATGAGACCAAAAGAAGGCTATGCAGCATGCAGGAATCCATGCAGACCGCACAGCCTTTTCTTATGGTCAGTTGATCTCTATTGCGAGCTTAGCTAGTTCGTCGTAAGCGTCAATAGGTCTGCATAGTATTAACCCCGGCACACCAAAGTCTGAAAAGGCGGACATAGATGTGCCGGGGAATTATTTTTAATAGGTTATC
>OMXA01000037.1 GCA_900314905.1 uncultured Erysipelotrichaceae bacterium | reverse complement strand
TTAGCGCTCACCATTTGGTTTCAGAAAACCGCATAACAATGCGGTTTTTCTTTACTCTTACGAAATTCGTAGAGCAATTCGTAGAAAATCACTCTTTATACTGTCTGTTCAGGAAAACATTTACAACCTCAGGATCAGGTGCTGAGGAATACCAGTTCAATGACATATCCTCATGTTTGTGACCCATCTGTTTCTTTGTCGCTGTAGGATTTACACCGTTATGGTAATTGTCCGAAGACAGTGACTTGCGCATCAGTTCAGCATATCCATCTTCATGATGACCAGTATCTTTCCACCACTTATGCTTCACGCGATTCAGATAATCCGAGTATCTTGTGGAACTGATGGGATTCCCGTCATAGTCCGCAAAGATCAGATCATACTTTGAGTAGGCAAGAATTTCCCTCACCAATGCAGCTCCATCTTTGCCGACGTATACAAATCTCGGTGATGACTGAGTTTTCGTCTGGCGAATTGCGACAGTTTCTTCTGCTGTGGATCCTACCGATCGAATAACCGCAATACGAGCACCATCTTCCTGCTTCATTTTGCCTGTAAGATCATCCCTATATGTTAATGGCATGAACTCGATACAATCGCGGTAAAGCGCACGTACTTCCATCGGACGAACACCGATCAAGCGAGAAAGCTTCAGCGCATATAATGCGATATCGCGGAAATAGATCAAAGCCTTTTCATTTGGCATATAGTGCCCATAGTTTGCGGCATAATCACAGAATTCCAGAAATGCCTCCTGCGTAATATTCTGTTCGCCTCGAGACCGCTCTTTCACGCGTTCACATCGAGGAATTTCTACTCATGAGCAGTCTTTAACAATTTCCTGTCACACTGATATCTTACAGGAAGCTGACGTTGCAGATATCGTGAGCGGAAGCCATTGGTGATGCCTTCCATAATATTGAGCCTTCCTAACTAGCATTAATGACCTAGAACAAGTCTTATCATCATGCTGAAACATGCACATCTGATACAGTTCCCTGCTGTTTTCTGACCATCTCAGCATAAATGCCATTTCTTCTCATCAGTTCTTCATGAGTTCCGTATTCTGCTACTTTATGATCTTTCAGAACATAGATGACATCAAAATTCACGATCAGATCCAGGCGATGCGTAACCACAACAATCGTTTTCTCCTGTTCAGAATCAATCAGTTCTTTCAGCATCTTTTCTGATTCTTTATCCATGGCGGCAGAAGGTTCATCAAAAAACTGATATGTCCGATCACTGTAGATACTTTTTGTCAGGTTCAGCCGCTGTTTCTCACCGCCTGAAAACTCATTATTCTGAATTTGTTTTTCAAATCCTCCTTTCTCTTCAATGAACCCGATGGAGCCGCCAAGCTTAGATGCCATGAGCAGCTGATTCTCATCTGTCTGAGAACTCAAGGCAATGTATTCTTTGATCGGTGCCCGAAACAGATCGCAATCCTGCGCAATATAAGAAATCTGATTTGGGCAAGGCACAGTAATCGTCCCGGAAGTAGGCTGAAGTAAACCAAGCATCAGCTTCAGGATGGTAGATTTCCCACTTCCATTTTCTCCGACAATTGCAGCATGCTGATTCTTCAGAATCTTCATGGAGCAATCTTTCACGGCAAACTGTGCTCCATCATAGCTGAATGAAACATGATCCAATGATATATTTTCCGCTGTTTTCGTCACGTTCTGACTTTTATTCAGATCAGTGATCTCAAAGATACGTTTCTCTGATTCGGCTTGTTCTTTGATCTGATTTTTCCAGCGCCCGAATCCGATCATCATCTGGGCAATCTGATCAATCATTGGCATTGCGACCATGACATCTGCGAACTGCATCAGGCGGTTTGAAGAAAGAAGGGAACCAGCCGTGAGCAATGCAACGATGCTGACAGCGCCCCCGAAGAAACTTCCAATTGCATCTCTTCTCCGAACAATTATTTCAAATGAACTGAGATCAGCGGCGTGACGGTCCAGCTTTCCCCGCAAAGCCGATATAAGCGAGTCTCTCATCCGGAACTGATGAACTTCATACCTTCCGTCCTCTGCCTGCAGGATTCTATGAACAATTTCCTGATCTTCATTCACAACTTTTCCTTTCAGCTGTGAACTCTTTTCCTGCCACAATTGAGAAACATTCAGAGAAATAAAGGCACAGACCAGACAGAGCAGTGCAAGCAGAGGATTGATGGCAGCAACTACCACTATCGATAACAGTCCAGCAAGAACAGGCTCTGCAACCATGCCAAAAAAGTATAAACCAAAAAGTTTTGTTGCAGCTGACGGAACATCTGTCATCATCCGTTGCTGCACATCATCTGTACTGTAGCGTTCAGCTTCCCTTTCATCTGCAGTTAGAAACCCATTCAGAATAGCCTTTCTCATCTCTCCGGCAGTTTTTTCTTCAATCCGCTTGATTCCATGTATTGCAAATCCGGAAAGCGGTGAAATCAGCAGAACCATAATCAGATACAGAATAATTCCATGTACTCTTTCCCTGACAAGGGCGGGAGATACCGTGATCATCACAATTTCCCGGAGCAGAAAACCATAGCAGGTAAACAGTGCCCAGTACCCGCCAGTCCCCAGCAAACTGAGCAGCACATAACGAATGAGATAAGGCCGAAAATAGGCACATGAACGTTTATACAGACTCATTGCATCCATTTGAATCTTTCCACTCCCGATAATTCATCAGACTCCCATCAAAATCAACGCTTCCTTCATGAAGGTCAATCACGCGATCCACGGCAGAAAGCAATTCTGCCTGATGAAGAACAAACACCGCTGTTTTTCCTTTCAAAGTCATCCTTAGATTCTTCATGATATCTTCTGCAGTATTCGGATCACAAGCAGATAAAGACTCATCGAACAAGTACAGATCATGGTCATGCAGAACTGCACGGGCAATTGCAAGCCTCTGCTTCTGGCCTCCAGAAAGATTCATGGCATTATTGCTCAAACCAGCATCCAGTTGTCCTTCAAGAGTCCTGACAAAATCAGAGCCATGCGTCAGGTCTAATGCATTCCAGAGTTCTGCATCAGAGCACTTCTTCCCGCAGCAAAGATTTTCACGGATCGTTCCGTCAAAGAAGAACGGTTCCTGCGGGATCAGGAGAGAATCCATATACTTGATAGACCCAGCATCCGGTTCCAGCAGCCCCGCAAGAAGATATAGCAGTGTCGACTTTCCACTTCCATTCTCTCCGGTTACTGCAACCATCTCAGGCTGACTTAAGCTAATAGTAACTTGATTGACCCCGGATGCAGAATCCGGATAATGAAAGGATACTTTTTCAAGCAACTCCTGTTTATAAAACATCTTCTCTGATTTGTCTGCTTCAAGCGATAGGAAATCTGCCATCTTATCAGCGCTGACCGATGACTGCTTAGCAAGAATCATGTAATCCACATAATGAATCTGCTCAGAAAGAGAAGCAAGGCAGAAGTAATAAAAAGAAAGAAGGTTCTCAACCTCAATGCTTCCGTTCGAAGCAAGTGCAAGCCCAGCTGCACATAGCACAAGGATCGGCAGTACAGCACAAATCACGCCAACCACCTTCAGAGGCATTGCAAGACGGTCGGTTTTAAGCGCGGCCTGCACATACTGGTCCTGAGACTTGGAAAATAAATCGTTACAATCTTTCTCTTTTTGGTAAGTCCGAAACACTAATCTGTTTCTCAGGATACTGTCTGTCCGGCCATAAAAGTCCTTCTGTTTCTCCCAAGCAGTCCCAAAAGCTTTTTCCAGTACACCAGAAAGAATTCTCTGGACAGCAATCCCCACCAGTAATGCGGAAAAATATATAAAGCAGAGAAGCGGGCTGAGAAATATACCCGAAATTATTACCGCAACAATCTTGATCCCTGCCGAAATAATGGTTGGAATCGTGCTCGAATAATAATCTGTAAATGATTCGGTATCACTCGTAAGAAGTGAAAAAATATGATCCCGCTTTCGAACCGATTCTGAAAAAACCGGGACATTGCAGATCTGATTCTGGATTTTTTCCCTGCAGCTTTCTGTCAGATAGATTTTGATCTTCACGCATCGACGCTCATATACCATTTGAACCAAAATGTCAGTAAACGCAAAAAACAAAAGTCCTTTCAAGATAATGGCAATGAGCTCACTGCTATCCACCGTCTCAAAGCTTACAGTCATGGTTCCCAGGATATGCGATGCGGTCAGATCACATATTACTTTTGCAATTACACTCAGCACAAGAATGCCATAATCCCGCTTCAGCTCCGGAAACAGCTCAGCTATCCTTCGCATGATGATACTCCGAAGACCTCCTTCATAAGAAATTGATCGTAACAATATCTTCGAAACTTACAAAGATCTTCATTAAAAACATCTTCCGTCGGCACAATACTATCTTGGCTTAAGCAAAGATTATCCTTTACTTCCGAATACTCCACGACTTCGACGTTGAGTGTCATAATTCCTCCTTTCCAATTAAGCAATGTTTGCTCGCGCAAGATACTTTTTCTCAATGATTTTATATACATTACAGAAAAAACTAATCAATTTATTCCTAAGAAGAAAAAATCTTTGTTTTCCGAGAAAAGCTTATTCAGAAAACTATTATCCTTTTATTCATTTAACCTCCCAGAAGTTTATTCTTCACAATTTTTAATAACATTTATTGGTGCTATTTCAAGTATCAATCCTCCCGAGTAGCAATTACGCACGAAGAAAAGACATGAACAAGCTTGTCCATGTTTTTCCGGAATGACATTGCTCTTCGTGAATCATTCAGTCAAACGGATGAGCTTCCGTAAGTGCAAGAACCTGCTGCTTCACTTCTCTCTTGACTGCATCATCATTGATATTCTTCAGCACTCTTCCGATCATATGGCCGATTGCAGCAAAATCCGCTTCCGAATATCCCTTGGTTGTCATTGCAGCAGAGCCTAGGCGGATACCGGAATCAACCGTAGGTTTTGTGGTATCAAACGGGATCGCATTCTTATTCACGGTGATGTTCACTTCATCCAGAGCTTTTTCTGCATCAGCGCCGGTGACGCCGATCGAGTTCAGCACATCGGCAAGTACAAGATGATTCTCTGTGCCGCCGGTAACCAGGCGAATTCCCTCTTCTTCCAGCGCTTTGGCAAGTGCTTTGCTGTTGAGGCATACGTTCCTGATATATTCCTTGAATTCCGGCTGCAGCGCTTCATAGAAACATGCTGCCTTTGCCGCCACGATATGACAGAGCGGACCACCCTGCATCATCGGGAATACGGCACGATCCACTGCTTTTGCATACTCTTCCTTGCAGAGAATCAGACCGCCGCGAGGCCCGCGGAGCGTCTTATGCGTTGTGGAAGTGACAATGTCAGCATATGGCACCGGGCTCATATGATAGCCAGCCGCCACCAGACCAGCAATGTGCGCCATATCCACAATCAGATATGCTCCGCATGCATCTGCGATCCTGCGGAACTCACTGAAATCGATCTCTCCAGCATAAGCAGAAGCGCCAGCCATGATCACCTTCGGCGACGCTTCCATCGCAAGCTTCCGGATCGCATCATAGTCCAGTTTTTCAGTTTCCCGGTCAACACCGTATGTCACGCTCTCAAACAGCTTTCCGGAAAACGACACTTTCGCCCCATGAGTCAGATGACCGCCGCTGGCAAGATCCATGCCCATGATCCGCTCTCCCGGTTTCATCAATGCGAAATACGCTGCCATATTTGCCTGGGAACCGGAATGCGGCTGCACATTAGCATGCTGGGCATGAAACAGCTGACATGCTCTGTCTCTGGCAAGATTCTCAACTACGTCAATATACTCACAGCCGCCGTAATAGCGATGGCCAGGATACCCTTCTGCATACTTGTTCGTCAGTACAGAGCCTGCTGCTTCCCGGACTTCCTTTGACACGAAGTTCTCTGAGGCAATCAGTTCAATATTATGGTTCTGGCGGTCCTGCTCTTTTCCGATTGCTTCAAATAGTGCTTCATCTCTCATAGGATATTCCCCTTTCAATTCTGATAAGAATCATGATATTCCTGTTCCTGCAAGTACTCAACATTATATTTTCATTTATATGAAAATACATCATTCTTAGTGAAACTTATTTCATTCTCTGGATCACAGGAAATCCACCCGGAATACTGCCGGGCTGTCCGTATGAATTGTCCTGGTCCGGAGAATCAGCGCATCTTCTGTCTGAACCCACTCCGGTTTCTCTTCATAGCCAAGTACATCGACATCTCTGATCAGTTCTCCGAATTCATACGCTGCCGGGTGCTTCCTTCCAGCTAAGGTGTGAACTCTGATCTCCGTCACTCCGTTCACTGGTTCCGGATACTTCATCGCAAATATATAGAGGTGACCATGATTCACCGTAAAACGGAAGTCTTCAGAAGAATACACAGAATCCGTCTGATCAGAGAATGCTCCTTCCTTCGGTGCGGTCGGCCCCTCCATGGAGATCCGCCATGGGCTGCTGCCATAGACTGCTTCTCCGTTTTTCTTCAGCCATGCACCGATTTCCAGCAGAATCTTCTGATCCTGCTCCGGAATCGTGCCATCTGCTTTCGGGCCGATGTTCAGCAGCATCACGCCATTTCTTGAAATCGTATCGGCAAGGTCTCTGAGAATCATGTCCGAGGTTTTGTATACATTGTTCTCCGTATAGCCCCACGAGACCTTTCCGACAGCAGTATCTGTCTGCCATGGCTCTGCCTGCATGGTATGAAAGCCGCCCCGTTCCATATCCATTACTGCACATCCGTACGGAATCCCATCATTCTTCGTGATCACAAGCACTTCCTGATTCCATTCCGCTCCGCGATTGTAGTAGTAAGCGAGGATCTTTCTCAGATACGGCTTGGCAGCAGCCTGGAATACCCACCAGTCAAAATAGAGCTCCTGAGGCCGCAGATGATCAATGATCTCCATCGTCCGGAACATCCAATCCTCCAGAAATTCTCCAGAAGGAACCGGCGATGCATACCGGTTATCATTGTCCTCTGAATCCATGATCACAGAAGGCCAGTACAGATCCTCTCTGTTCTTCGAAAAGGAGGGAATATCTGACCATTCCTCCGCCGGAGTTCCATCCTTCAGAGGCTTTCTGCCCGGGCTCATGAACCACCAGTGCTCAATCCGGTGTGAAGAAGCTCCGGTAATCAGTCCATGCTGATGCAATGCATCATTCAGATCTTCCAGGACATCCCGATGAGGACCTTTCTCATACGCATTCCAGTGAGACAATTCGCTGCGGTACATCTGGAATCCATCGTGATGTTCCGCAACCGGAATCACGAACTTTGCCCCAGCCTCTTCAAACAGCTCTGCCCAAGCCTCAGGATCAAAGCGTTCTGCCTTCAGCATCGGAATGAAGTCCTTGTATCCGAACTCTTTCTGCAGACCGTAAGTCTTCTGATGATGCTCGAATTCCGGCGTTCCTTCCCGATACATATTCCTGGAATACCATTCACTTCCGAATGCCGGAACTGAATATGGTCCCCAGTGTATGAAAATCCCCAGCTTTGCTTTCCGGAACCATTCCGGTGTCCGATGTCCTGACAAAGATTCCCAGGAATCCGTATAAGGCCCAGCGGCAAGGACCTGATTCATCTTTTCCATCCATGCATTGCGATCATAGCTCATAGCAGCATCCTCCGAAAACAGCTCTGATAAAAACCCGGAATACAAGATTCCGGGTCAGTCATTTCTCAATTCAGCCGGTCAGGCTCAGTCTGATTCATGGAAAGATGATTCCGGTACCACGCCAGCTGAGCCTCCTCAGGTTCCGGTCTGCTGAACAGATAGCCCTGGATCTTGTTCACTCCATGTTCTTTCAGGAAATCTGCTTCCTCCCGGGTTTCAACTCCTTCGGCAAGCGTATGGATCTCCGCTTTCTTCGTGAAATCAAGAATCTCTGCAACCAGCAGCTTTCCCTTCCCGTTCTCTTTCTGCATTGTTCTCAGGAACTTCTGGTCCAGCTTGATCAGATCAAAATGATAGCAGCTCAGAATATTCAGAGACGAATACTCGCTTCCGAAGTCATCCAGCCACACCCCGAATCCTGCTTTTCCGCATTCCTCAATGATCTTCGCCAGCAGTTTTGGATCTCTTCCGATCGCACGCTCTGTAATCTCTATGATCAGATATTTCCGCTCGATTCCCGCTTCATCCATTCTCCGGGAAAGCTTATCAATCATATTGCACGAACGGAAGTCACGTTCGGAAAGATTGAGAGAAACCGGAACCAGAGGAATTCCGTTTCTCTGTTTTTCATGCATACTCTGAATGATCTGCTGAGCCATGTACAGATCCAGCTTCCAGAGAATTCCTTCATCTTCCAGAATCGGGATGAACTCATCCGGCGACAGCATTCCGCTTTCCGGATCAATCCATCTCGCAAGTGCTTCTTCATCCGTGACCCTTCCGGTTTCAGGATCCACGATGCGCTGGTAATACGCCCGCACCCAGTGTTCAGAGAGTGCCCTTGTGAAATTATCCAGAATATACGCTTTTCTGGAAATCTCTTTCCTGATCTGATCATTGAAAAGCATGCGTCTCGAGACATACTGACCCCGCAGATGATCACAGGCAGCCTTGGCCCGATCGCACGCTCTGCTGACATCATAATCCCCATCCGAGCACAGATAGATCCCAGCTCTCAATGGCAGCACATTGCCATGATTGATTCCAGTCAGAGAAGCAAACAGCTGGTCCAACTGCCGGTCCAGACGATCTCCTTCTGTGAATACTGCAAAATGATCGCTTCCGACATGTGCACAGCTTTCTGTCCCGAATACCGTGCTCAGCAATCTGCCAAGTCCCCGGATCAGCTCATCCCCTTCTGCAAACCCGTAGCGATGATTGAACAGACGCATGCTGCTGTAATCCAGATAGATGACAGCCGGAGTTTTTCCTTCTGCAGACATGGTCTTCGCAGCATCTGCAAACAGAATATGGAAATATGTCATATTCGGCAGACCAGTCATATCATCGTAATAATTCTTTCGCTGCTTCCGGGCAATCTGAACCGTTTGATTCAGAGACTGAACCAGTTCCTGTTCATAAGGAGGATAAGCTGACGCCGCAGTTTCATCCATATACCAGACCACTGCCAGCCTGACGCCATCTTCTGTCTGAATATGCCTCCCCATGGCATGAATCAGATGATACTCTTTCTGGCTAGCTGCCCGGCTGTGATAGACCGCATTGTAATTCTCCTCTATCCCGGAAGCGAACCGATACCCCTGGTCTTCCACTCTTGCCGCATCAGCAGGATCGGTATAGCGATACATATCTGTGTTCATGAGATGGATGCATGCATCTCTGGACCGCTCTCCCGAAAGCTTCACGAAGCCATCAGAAACAAGGACCACCGCACACCGATGATTCAGGAGCTGATAGATCGCAAAGGGGACCGGGGAGGCCTCCAGCACAGACTGAACTGCCGGAGAAAATCTGTATGCTTCTGTCATAATCATCAGCCTCCTTGAGCAATATTCTGCATATCCGGAAGAAATCTGATCTCTTCAGTCACACATCTGATCCCAGATCAGATTTCATTATCATCGATTTCGTCAGTACATGCAACGGACTGCCGGAAAGGAAAGATTCTTTCTCTATTCCGAATCCATGCTTCCGGAAGAAATCTTTCCCAACTATAATTTTTCTCATGAACCAATGAGGAGCTTAGCATGATTGAAGAATCTGAAGTAATTGACTATTTTGACCGGATTGCCCGTGGCTGGGATCTTAGAACCGTTCGCAATGAAGCCGTGATCTCCTTCATTCTGGACCATGCAGGCATCCGGGAAGGAGCTGATATTCTTGATGTCGCCTGCGGTACCGGCATTCTGATTCCGGATTATCTGAAGAGAGGGGCCGCATCCATTACCGGCATCGATATTTCTCCGAATATGATCGCGGAAGCAGAAAAGAAGTTTTCTCTGCCGAGGGTGCAGTTTCTCTGTGAACCAGCAGAAACCGCGGAACCAGGAAAGAGATACGATGTCATTATGGTCTACAATGCCCTTCCGCATTTCAAGGACCCGCAGGTTCTGATCGCACACCTTTCCAGTCTGCTGAAGCCAGGCGGAACACTGACGATCGCCCATGGTCTGAGCCGCAGCGCAATCAACAAGCATCATGCAGGCATGAATCCCCATCTTTCCGCTGAACTGATGCCAGTTGAAGAACTAGCAGGTCTCTTTTCGGAATTTCTCGAGGTCATCTTCAAAGTCTCAGACGATCAGATGTACCAGGTCGTCGGGAGAAAGCGATCTGCTCAGATCTGATGCACCAGGTCTTCAAGACTCTCCCTTCTCCGGATCAGCCGGTCTTTCCCTGCTGACAGCAGCACTTCAGCCGGGCGCAGGCGCCCATTATAGTCGGAACTCATGCTGTAGCCATAAGCCCCAGCATTTTCAATTCCGATCAGATCGCCGATCCGCATGCATGGCATCTTTTCGTTTTCTGCAAGAATATCTCCGGATTCGCACAGATTTCCGCACACGGTATAGATCTGTTCTCTTCCATCATCAGAATAGCCATGAATCCGATGATGAGCATGATACAGCACCGGTCTCAGAAGCACATTGAAGCCGATATCAGTGCCGAGATATTTCACTCCCTGGGAGTCCTTGAGATCCGTAACAGTTCCTATCAGCATGCTGCATTCTGCAGAAAGATATCTTCCCGGTTCAATCCGGATCTGATAATTTCTCCCGCTTTTCTTTTCCATAGATCCGATCAGTTCTGTCAGCTTTCTGCCAAGTTCTTTCAGATCCAGCCGTTCTTCCCCCTGATAAGGAACTCCAAGTCCTCCCCCGAAATCGAGAATTCTCACATCCCGAAACTGTTCTGCAGTTTCCATCAGAATCTCTGCTGCTTTCAGAAATACCGTATCATCCAGGAACAGAGAACCGACATGTTCATGCAGAGCGATCAGCTTCATGGAATGCTTATTCAGGATCTGATCAGTATCTTTCAGATCTTCTCTCAGCACGCCGAACTTCGTCTTCCCGCCGGTGATGACTTTGGCATCATGGCCCGCCCCGATGCCAGGATTGATCCGGAGGCCGACCTCAGAACCCGGAAAGAGAATCCCATAGCGATCCAGCTGAGACAGGGAATCCAGAATCACCAGGCCGGCATGATCATGCACATATCTCATTTCAGCTTCCGACATGTTGCCAGAGCAGTACATGATCTGCTCTTTTTCATACCCAGCTGCCATTTCCTGCACGATTTCTCCTGGCGACATCGCATCGACATTCAGTCCTTCTTCCCGGATGACCTTCAGCAGCTCAGTATTTGAGTTTGCCTTGGCAGAATACTGAGGATGATATTCCTTCAGAGGCAAGAGATCTCTGACTTCTCTGCACCTTTCTCTGAGAATTGTCTCTTCATAAACATACAGAGGAGACCCGTATTTCCGGATCAGTTCTTCTGCCTGTGCTTTCTTCAGAATCAGATTGTCCATCTTCCTGCTCCTTTTCCTCGTTATACCAGAGAAAATAGATTCCGGAAGAATTTTCTGTCAAGGATTGAAGACACATGATTATAATTCTGTAAAAGTGAGGAAAAGCCATGTTTCTGAAGATCGAAAAAGCACATGTATTTGCACCGGAAGATCTCGGCATCAAAGATGTACTCATCTGCAATGACCGGATCATTCAGATCGCAGATCAGATTGACTTTATCTGGGACAGCAGTGAATTCAGAATTCTGGACGGACACGGAAGGATTCTTGTTCCCGGCTTCATCGACCAGCATGTTCATATCATCGGCGGAGGCGGAGAGGACGGATTTGCATCACTGATCCGCGAAGTGCAGATGACCGACTGCGTACGCTATGGCGTTACTTCAGCAGTCGGACTGCTCGGAACAGATGCCAATGCCAAAAGTGTCGCTGCTCTGGTTGCCCGGACAAAAGCCTTGCGGGAACAGGGCATGAGTGCATGGTGCCTGACTGGCTCTTATGCTTATCCTTCTGAGACCCTGACCGGATCAGTCGCCCATGATGTTGCCTTCATCGATGAAATCATAGGGGTCAAGATCGCAATCAGCGATCATCGCTCTTCCAATGTCTCAAAAGAAGAATTAGCCCGCCTGGCGACTCAGGTCAGGACTGCCGGTCTTCTGGCAAAGAAGGCAGGCATCGTCCACATGCATACCGGCCGTGGCAAAAAGGGGTACCAGGATGTGCTTGCCATTGTGGATGAAACGGATATCCCGATCACCACTTTCCGTCCGACGCATGTCGCAAATGCCTATGAAGACGCAATTGCCTTTGCAGAGAAAGGCGGCTATATCGATTTCACCAGCGGCAATGACACCGCAAAGACTGCCCATCTGATGAAAGATGCTATGAGCAGAGTCCCGCTGGACCGGATCACATTGTCTTCCGATTCCAATGGCAGCTTTCCGAAGTGGAATGACCGTCTCGAGATCATCGGCATGGGCATCGGCAGGATGGAAACTCTGTATGACACGATTCGCCATCTGATTGTCGATGAACACGTTCCGATCACTGATGCCATTTCTCCGATCACAAAAGCCGCTGCCTCCGGGCTTCTTCTCTACCCGCGCAAGGGATCAGTTGCCTGCGGCAGCGATGCTGATCTCGTTCTGCTGAATGAAGCAGATTATTCCATTGACAGTGTCATCGCCCTGGGCAGGATCATGATGGAACAGAAAGTCCTGAAAGCGAGGAACTATTACGATTATCAATAAGCAGAATCCGGGTTCATTCCCGGTTTTTCTTAAGCCGGAGCATGTACTTGCAATCGCCGGCAATTCTCAGAAAATTCTCTGAACTCATTCTATCGATGATATAATGACTTTGCTGTATGAATACAGGAGCGGCATCCGAAGATGCCCGGAGAACAATCGGAATGAAAATACTGGTAATTGACGGCCAGGGCGGCGGCATTGGAAAGGCACTTGTTTCCTCGCTCAAAACAAAGCTGCCTGAAGCAGAAATCATCGCAGTCGGCACGAACAGCCGGGCTGCAGAAGCGATGCTCAAGGCCGGCGCAGATCATGCCGCAAGCGGAGAGAATTCTGTTATGGTATGTGCCAGAGATGCAGATTATATTCTCGGTCCGATCGGCATTGTGATCGCAGACTCGATGTACGGAGAAATTACTGCAGCCATGGCAGCAGCAGTCGGGAGAAGCCCGGCAAAACGGATTCTGATTCCGATGCATCATTGCGATAATACGGTTGCAGGAGTCGAAGATTACTCCATCAGCCATCTGGTCAGTGAGGCAGTCCATCTGATTCTTGCTGATCTCAATCATTGAATAGGCGGAAACGGCAGAAGCCGCGGATCGGTATACTGTGAAAGTATGCGCTGTAATGATGGTGCATGCTTTTTTGCACCAGGAAAGGGGAAAACAAACATGCATATTCCGGAGAATTATCTAAGTCCTTCCACCTGCGCTGTCATGACTGCAGCCATGGTACCGGTGTGGATCCACTCAGTCAGAAAAATCAGAACAGATCTTCCGAAAGAAAAAGTATCCATGATCGGAGTCGGTGCAGCCTTCTCATTCGTGGCAATGATGTTCAATGTCCCGCTTCCTGGCGGAACGACCGGCCATGCGGTAGGAGGCACGCTGATTGCAATTCTTCTGGGACCGGAGGCTGCCTGTATTGCCATATCCGTTGCCTTGCTGCTGCAGGCTCTGCTGTTCGGAGATGGGGGCATCCTGTCGTTCGGAGCAAACTGCTTCAACATGGCCTTCGTGCTTCCGTTCCTCGGATATGCCATCTATCATGCGCTGACCAAGGGAGAAGTCAGCCAGAAGCGCAGGTTATCTGCGGCTGGTCTTGGTTCTTATGCAGGCATCAATGCAGCGGCTTTCTGTGCAGCCGTGGAGTTCGGCATTCAGCCCGCATTATTCCGCGATGCTGCAGGACAGGCTCTCTACTGTCCGTATGGGCTTTCCATTTCCATTCCAGCCATGATGATCGGACATCTTACGATCTTCGGGCTAGCTGAAATCGTCTTCACAGCAGGCGTCCTTGCCTTCGTGCTGCGCACTTCTCCTGCCCTTCTGAAAGCTTCTTCAGTTTCTGCCGCAGAGAGAAAACCGCTCTATGCTCTGCTGAGTTTCCTGATCGTACTCGTCCCGCTGGGACTCCTTGCGGAAGGAACTGCATGGGGAGAATGGGGTGCAGATGAGATTGCAGCTGATGCCAGTGCAGGAAATGCACTCGGATATACTCCCGCCGGCATGGCCCATGGATTCGAGCTCAGCACCTTATTCCCGGATTACACAGTATCGGGTCTTCCCGAAGCATTCGGATATGTCGTTTCCGCTGTGATCGGTGTCGCATTGCTGATCATTTTCTTCCGTCTTGCAGCCAGCAGAAAGGAACCTGCTTACTCGAAATGAGCAGCTTTCTTCCTGAATGGATGAAAGAAGAAACCCATTCTGTTCCTGTGAAAGGTCAGGATGGGTTTCTCACGCATTCACTGCTGGAATTCTGCAGGCTGTTCCGGAAGATCGATCTGAATAAGCGTGCTGCAGACGAGAAAGCACATGCCGGAATCAAGCTTCTCTGTGCATTGGGCATGATTCTGCTGATGGCGCTGTCTCCTGCATTCTATTTCACGCTGACTGTCGCAGCCATGTTTTTGCTGTTTCTGAGCATGCAGCAGATTGAGATCCTGAAAGACGTCACAGAAAATGCGTCGGCTGCGGCAATCTTATCGTTTCTGATCATGCTGCCGGCTTATTTCCTATCTGGCTCCATGGCTTTCCTCACCATCACGGTCAAGGTATTTCTGTCCGTCGCAATGCTTTCATATGTATCTGTTTCTTCGCCATGGAACCAGATCACCGCTTCTCTGAACCAGATCCATATCCCTTCCATTGTCATCTTCATCCTTGATCTGACATTGCGCTATATCGAATTGCTCGGAAGAAAGGCAGAAGAGATGCTCACTGCCCTGCAGCTGCGCAATCTGTCAAGAAGCTGCGATCATCAGAAAAGCTTTTCCGGAATTCTAGGCACGCTGTTTCTCAAGGCAGCGGATTACGGGCATCAGACTTCCGAAGCGATGGAATGCAGGCTGTATAATGGCACCATCTGTTCTCAGAAACGGGAGAAGCTGAATCGCTATGATCTGATGCTGCTGGCAGTCCTGCTATTCTGCTTTTTCTTTTTCATTTATTCAGGAAGGCGTATATGAGCGAAGAACTGATCCGGCTGGAACATGTTTCCTATCACTATGAAGAGATTCCTGCTTTGGAGGATCTTTCCTGTGTGATCTGCAAAGGAGAATGCATCGGCATCGCCGGGGACAATGGCTGCGGCAAGACCACCCTGCTGAAGCTTCTGAATGGGCTGCTGTTTCCGGATAAGGGGACCTGGAAATTCAGAGGACAGGAGATCAATGCCGCATCCATGAAGAACCAGAAGACAGCAAGAATGCTGCACGCATCAATCGGCTATGTCTTCCAGAATCCGGAAGTACAGCTGTTCTGCGGAAGTGCAGAAGAAGAGATTGCCTTCGGCCCGAGGCAGCTAGGCTTATCCGAAGCAGAAGTGAATCAGAGAACCAGAGATGTCATGAAGATGATGGGATTGGAAGGCCTTGCCTCGCGGCCGCCCTATCATCTCAGCGGCGGGGAACAGAAAAAGGTTGCCCTTGCCTGCGTCCTTTCGATGAATCCGGAGGTTCTGATTCTCGACGAGCCGCTGAATGGACTGGATCGAAGATCCCGGGAATGGATGCTCAGGTTTCTGAATCAATGGAAACTTGCCGGAAAGACTCTGCTGATCTCCAGTCACGATGAAACCCTGATCCGATCGGTCCCGGAGCGGATCATCGAGCTCAGTGAATCGCACTCGATCATCTACGATGGAAAAGAGGAAGAATGGAATGAATCAGAAAGAACTGAAACTGCTGCTGGATGCTTTTAAGAAAGGAACCATCTCAGAAGATGATGTTCTTCTGAAGCTGAAAGAAGCTCCTTATGAAGACCTTGGCTTTGCAAAGCTTGACACTCATCGTGCCCTGAGACAAGGACAGGCAGAAGTCATTTACGGAGCCGGAAAAACCGGAGAACAGATCCGCCAGCTTGCGGAACGTGCTTATCAGGATGGTCAGAAGACGATCCTGGTCACCCGCATGAGTCTCGAGAAAAAGGAACTGCTTGCGGCAAGCAGACCGCCATATGCGATTCATTATAATGAGCTTGCCGAAGCTGCCGTGCTCGGAGAAATCCCCAGACCGGATGGACTTGGGAAGATCGTGGTCGCAACCGGCGGGACAAGTGATCAGAAAGTCGCAGAAGAAGCCGTCCTGACCTGCGAAGCATTCGGCAATGAGACGATCCGGCTCTATGATGTCGGGGTTGCTGGCCTGCACAGATTGCTGAGCAATCTCGATCTTCTGATGTCAGCAAATGCAGTCATTGCTCTGGCTGGCATGGAAGGAGCCCTTGCCAGTGTGATCGGCGGGCTGGTGGACTGCCCGGTAATCGCGGTCCCGACCAGCATAGGCTATGGCGCATCGTTTCATGGACTGTCCGCATTGCTGTCAATGCTGAATTCCTGTGCAAGCGGAGTCAGCGTCGTGAATATCGATAATGGGTTCGGAGCCGCCTATCAGGCAAGCATGATCAACCATCCGAAATACATGGGGAGGTAGACGGATGAAAACATTGTATCTGGAATGCAATATGGGGGCAGCAGGAGACATGCTTGCAGGTGCTCTGCTTGACCTTCTGGAAGAGAATGAACAGAACGAAGTTCTGAATCATCTGAATGGACTTGGCCTGGAAGGTGTTTCGGTTTCTCTGGAAGAAAGCAGTAAATGCGGGATTGCCGGAAAACACTTCAGGGTTCTGGTCCATGGGGAAGAAGAAAAAAGCCATGATGATCAGGATCAAGGATGCCCCGGAGAGCATCACCACCATCATGTCACGATGGAATCCATTGAACATATCATCCGTTCGTTTCCGCTGCCGGAAGAAGTAAAGCAGGACGTGATGAACGTCTACGGTATGATTGCAGATGCCGAGAGTCATGCACATCAGAGACCGGTTTCAGAGATCCACTTTCATGAACTGGGAATGAAAGATGCCATCATGGATGTCACTGCGGTATGTCTGCTTCTGCATAAGATCCATCCGAAACAGGTGATTGCGTCCCCGATCAATACCGGATGGGGAGAAGTCCGCTGCATGCATGGAATCGTTCCGGTCCCTGCCCCTGCGACAGAATACCTGCTCAGAGGAATTCCGACCTATTCCCTTGAGAAATTCAGAGGTGAGCTCTGCACGCCAACCGGGGCAGCTCTTCTGAAAACGTTTGCTTCTTCCTTCGGCTCAAGGCCCATCATGACGATTGAGAAAACCGGTTATGGGATGGGAGAAAAAGATTTTGAAGCAGCCAACTGCGTCCGTGCATTTCTTGGCGACGATTCTGCTGGAAGCAGAGAGCAGAGAATCGAAAAGCTGGAAGCCAATATTGATGATATGACCGGCGAGGAGATCGGCTTTGCGATGGAGCGACTGTTTGAGGCAGGAGCCAGAGATGTGTTCATCACCCCGATTTTCATGAAAAAGAACCGGCCTGCATATCTTCTCAGCATAATCTGTCTTCCGGAGAATGAAGCATCTATTCTGAAATGCATCTTCCGGTATACCACTACACTCGGGGTCCGGTATCAGCTGATGGATCGGGCAGTGCTGAGCCGCAGTCTGCAGTCCATTGAGATCAGCGGAGGAACTATCCGTCGGAAGACTGCTTCCGGATATGGGGCAGTGAAATCGAAGCTGGAATATGATGATGTTGCAGAGATTGCCAGAAATACCGGAAAAACACTGCAGGAAGTAAAGGAAGAAGTCAGATGAATATCAGAGAAAAACAAGCAGAGCTTCATCGGATTCTGAAGGAAGCAGGCAGCGCAGCCATTGCCTTCTCGGGAGGAACAGATTCCACCTATCTCCTGAAAGAAGCACATGAAGTTCTCAAGGATAAAATGATTGCCTATACGGCGCAGTCTCCCTTCTTTCCTGCCTGGGAGAATGATGAAGCAATCGATTTCTGCCGAAAAGAAAAGATTTCTCAGAGGCTGCTGAAATTCGATATTCTGAAGGTAGAAGGAGTTGCCTCAAATCCTTCGGATCGCTGCTACCTCTGCAAGCACGCGCTCTTCACTGCATTAAAAAAACAGGCAGAAGCAGACGGCTTTTCCTGTGTGATGGAGGGCACGAATCTGGATGATCTCGGTGACTACCGGCCTGGTCTGAAGGCTCTTGCCCAGCTCGGAATCCGCAGTCCGCTGAAAGAAGCCGGTCTTCATAAGCAGGAAATCCGCAGGCTCTCAGAAGAACTGAATCTTCCAACCTGGAATAAGCCGTCTTTCGCCTGCCTGGCTTCCAGAATTTCCTATGGGGAAGAGATTACAGAAGAGAAGCTTCATAGGGTGGAAGAAGGGGAAGCGTTCTTATTGCAGAAAGGATTCACCCAGGTGCGAGTCAGGGTGCATGGCTCTCTGGCAAGAATCGAAGTTCTGCCGGAAGAGATCGACCGTTTCCAGGACGAATCGCTTCGCCATGAGCTCACGGAACTCCTGAAGAAAGCAGGGTTCAGGTATATCTCTCTTGATCTTGAAGGTTTTCAGAGCGGCAGTATGAACCGGGTTCTTGAACACCGCTGATTAGATCCCGAACTCATTTCTGCCTTATAATAACGGTATGAATACGGACCAGAAAATACAGAAAGCATTCCTGCAGCTGATTCGGAAATATCACTTTTCCGAAATCACCGTAACCATGCTGTGCCAGGAAGCAGGAATCAGCCGTACCAGTTTCTATAAGAATTTCAGCAATACTGCCGAAGTACTCGACGAAGTGCTGGAATCGCTGTTTTCAGAGGTGGATGGCGTTCAGACAGAACTGCTTGGCTATAAGAAAGCCGAGAAAGTACCGCTCTGTGTTTTCGTACGTTCACATCCGGGACTTCATAATCTCTTCAATGATGATTCCATCATTCATACCGTGATCCGCAAGTTCGTTGAGATGAATCGGAAAGAGTATCTTGATGTCATGCATCAGAGAGTTTCTTCCAGTGACAGCGAGCTGATCGGTCTTTTGTTCTTTCAGCTGAATGGCTGCATGCATGCGATCCGTCACATGATCAGCCGCAGCGACGAAGAATGGGCAGCCAATAAGAAGAATATCGACAGCTTCATCATCAGCGGATTTGAGAATCTTCCTGAAAAATAGCTTTCCATTTTCTCTTCATGCAGCCTTGCATGATCTGGCTGACAAAGCATGCATTGATCAGAAGCCTTGATGATAAAGTGGCCCCGTTGTCAAGGACAGTTTTCTGACAGTTCGGGTTTCTGAGGGTCACATGCATTGATCAAGACGGAAGACAGCTGAATCATAGCTGTC
>OMXA01000067.1 GCA_900314905.1 uncultured Erysipelotrichaceae bacterium | reverse complement strand
CATGCCGATCATGGCTTCCGGCGGAATCAGCCTGGACAACATCAATGAGTGGCTGGAGAACGGAGTTGATTTCATGGGCATGGGAAGCCTTCTGACCAAAGGATCTTCCGATGAAATTGCAGCAAATGCTGCAAAGGTCCGCAAAGCAGTCGAGGACTACCGTTCAGCCCATCAGGACTGAGTCTGATTTTTGTCCTGAGCTTGAGAAAATCAGAACAAATATCGGACAGAGTTTACTTTTTGTTCTAAGCGTTTACAAAAAATGAACTCAAAAAGAATTGTCTGACTTGCCTTCTATCACTATAGTTTGAATATAGCAGCAAGCAGACATAGACAGGAGAATATATGTTAAAAGACCTTCTGGATGAACGTCTGATCCAGCTTCATGTCCATGCGGACGGCTGGGAAGATGCAATCCGCAAAGCTGCAGCTCCCTTGGTGGAAACGGGAAAAGTGAAGGAAAGCTATGTGGATGACATTGTCAAAGGTGTCCATGAATACGGACCGTACATCGTCATCACCAAGCATGTAGCTCTGCCTCATGCCCGTCCCGAGAGCGGTGCCCTTGAATGCGCAATAGGCATCACCACACTTGACACGCCGGTCGAATTCGGCAACAAGGACAATGATCCGGTCAGCTATCTGTTCTGCCTGAGTGCAACCGATAACAGCAAGCACCTGCAGGCACTGGCCGACTTATCCGAATTGCTGGAAGATGAAGCATTCTACAGGATGCTCGATACGGCGAAGAACAGTCATGAAGTGTATGACTATCTCACAAAAGGAAAGGAGGAAGCTTGAATGGCAAAGGTTTATCACGCATTAGTCTGCTGCAGAGCCGGAATGGGATCCAGCACTCTGCTCAAGATCAAGGCAGACCAGGTAATCTCTGAGAACCATTACCCTATCGAAACCGAGCATGGTAATCTGGATTCTCTGACTTACTTCAAGGGCGACCTGGTCATCACGATGTCTGATCTCACAGAAGACCTCGCGAAGGATCATCCGGAGCTCTACTGCGTAGGGATCACGAACATCGTATCCAAGCCGGAGATGAAGGAAAAGCTCGAAGCATTCCTGAAATCTAAGGGCGAACTGTAATTCACTGCTTCATTCATTGAAATCTCATAAAAGAGAGGGGAAAATCACATCATGTTAAATGCATTAGTTGCTCAGGTAAGAGACACAGCTCTTATCATGGGTATCATCGCACTCATCGGTCTTCTGCTTCAGAAGAAGAGTGCGAAGGACACCATCAACGGCGTCGTCAAGACTGTCGTCGGATTCATGATCTTCAACATCGGATCCGGCGCAATGGGCGGAGTCGTCAACACCTTCATGTCTCTGTTCCAGGCAGGATTCGGAATCACCGGTGTCACCACACAGGTTGAAATCGCAACCGCTCTGGCACTTGATACTTATGGTACTGAAGTTGCCCTCTGCATGGTTGTCGGTTTCGCAGCTAACCTGGTCTTCGCAAAGTTCACGAAGTTCAAGGCAATCTTCCTCACTGGCCAGCACTTCCTGTACTTCGCATGCGTCATCGCGCTCGTCTTCATCGCTAACGGTGCTCCGTCCGCTGTCACCATCCTGGTCGGCGGCATCATCCTCGGCTTCTGCGGCGCAGCTCTTCCTACCATTGCGCAGCCATTCATGAACAAACTCACAGGTTCTGATGACATCGCAATGGGCCACTTCAACCTGATCGGCTACACGCTGGCTGGCTATCTCGGCAAGCTCGTAGGCGGCAAGAACGGTGAGCATAAGGGCAAGGATGTTTCTGAGCTCGATCTCCCGGGCTGGCTTGGTCTGTTCCGTGACTTCGTCTTCTCCGTTGCACTGTTCATGGTCGTTCTGTTCTATGTCGCTGTGATTGCCTGCGCAGTCAAGGGCGGCGATGCATTCGACCTCGTTCAGAAGTCTTCCGGAAACGACATCTGGTTCATCTGGCCGCTGATTGAAGGCCTCCAGTTCGCTGCTGGCATGAGCGTCCTGATCTATGGTGTCCGTCAGTTCATCGCAGAGATCACTGCAGCATTCGTCGGAATTTCCGAAAAGTGGATCCCGAACTCCAAGCCTGCAGTTGACTGCCCGGCAGTATTCCCGTTCGCTCCGAATGCAGTTCTGCTCGGCTTCGTCGGCGCAGTTGCAGGCGGACTGATCGCTACTGCTATCATGGTTGCTACACACTCTGAGACCATTATGATCCCGGCTGCTGGTATCTGCTTCTTCTCCGGTGGTACCGGCGGTGTCTTCGGAAGCATCTACGGCGGCGTCAAGGGCGCACTGCTCGGCGGACTCCTGCTCGGATTCTGCACGACTATGCTGCCGCTGATTCTCTATCCTGCATTTGCAGCACTGGGAATCGCCGGAGCTTCCTTCCCGAACGTCGACTACAACGTCGTAGGCTGCGTTCTGAACTTCATCCTCGGACTGTTCCACTAATCCGGTGATAATTCCATGAGGGCTTGGGGGATTCATCCAGGCCCTCATTTTTGTTCCACATCTTTAGAAAGGATATGATCACATCACTTATGTCAAATGAACAGGCACAGGTCCAGGAATTCCTGAACATCGTCAACGAGCAGATCAAGGCATTTGAAGACACGATTGATATCAAAGCCCTGACTGATGCCAAGAATCTGATTCTCGACGCAGAATCCAGAAATAACCGCGTCCATGTCACCGGAATCGGCAAACCGGGACACCTCAGCGGCTACATCGCTTCTCTTCTGAGCTCCACCGGCACCCCTGCATATGAACTCCACGGCACTGAGGCAGTGCATGGATCTTCCGGCCAGGTCGTCCCGGGAGATGTGGTCATCGCGATCTCGAATTCCGGCGAAACCGGAGAACTCAAGGCAACCGTCACTGCTCTGAAGAAGAACGGCGCAAAGATCATCAGCGTCACCGGAAATCCGGAAAGCTGGCTGGCAAAGCAGGGAGACGTATGCCTCACTGCCGGTGTCAAGCAGGAAGGCGATTCCATGAACAAGCCTCCCCGTGCTTCCATTCTGGTGGAAGCACTGATGCTGCAGAGCCTCAGCATCCTTCTGCAGAACGAGAAGAAGCTCACCCCGGATCAGTATGTGAAGTGGCATCCGGGAGGATCGCTCGGCAAGAGCATCCTCGATGCGCAGAAAGAAGGGAAATAACACCATGGCAATGTTTGAAGGCGTAGTAACCCCGATCGTCACCCCGTTCCATCGCGATGCAGAGCAGTCCATCAACTACGAAGCAATGGAAAAGCTCGTCAATCATCTGATTGATCATGGCGTCGATGGCATCTTCCCGCTTGGCTCCAATGGCGAATTCCATGTATGCGAGCAT
>OMXA01000007.1 GCA_900314905.1 uncultured Erysipelotrichaceae bacterium | reverse complement strand
CCCGATCATCCAGAAGTTCTCATGCAGGATGCCTGCTGCATCTATATATTCCACAGATGCGCCTTTCATCAGAAACAGCAATACGCCTGCAATCACAAGACCTGCTCCGGACAGGGAAGCAGCCATATTTCTTTTTGCGCGTCTTCCTTCACTGCCATCATCAATCAGTTTTTCTGCCATGTCATTCATCTTCTCTTCTCCTCCGAATATGAGCCGGTCCAGAGAGATCTGAAAGGTCAGCGAGATTTCCATCAGCATCTCGATATCAGGAAGATTCTTCCCGTTTTCCAGTTGGATACAGCCTGACGGGTCACGTGCAGCCGTGCGGCCATCTCTTCCTGGGTCAGATGATTCTCTTTCCTGAGTTCTCTGATCTGTTCTGAAAATTCCATACCTTTTCTCCTTCCGGCTCTTCCGGTTTACCTGACATGGGCAGGTTCTTCAAGAAAGCTGTGCTTGCAGGCAGTATTCAGCCAGGCAAGCGATGCTTTGCAAACGCACTAATATCCCGTTTATTCTTGTTCCGCAGAGCCATCCTGTCGAGCATTAAGAAAGACCGCATGACTATGTGAAGGCTCTTGGCATTCCTTTTAATCCTCAGGGAGAATCGTCTTATTCTCCGGATCAGAAAGAGATAAAGAAAAAGCTCAGATTATTCCAAGCTTTCCTCTTTAAATGGTGGGCCTGGCGGGAGTTCAGCAGAACCTCCTGTTTGCGGCGGCAGATTATTTTGTCCTGATGTATTGCCTGTAAAACGGCTAATACCTTCTGCTGCCGGACTGACGTTCATCTGTCACATCGTATACCTGTATACCGTGATCTTTCTCATACAGCTTCCGATAGTGGTAAAACAAATCACGGAATCGATACATTCTGCCGCTTTGGGGATCTCCGTACATCCTTGCAAGATCAAGAAAGTCCGGAAAGGAGTCATAGTACCAGTCATCCAGTTCCTCGATCTCCTGAATGATCTCCTCTGCACGCATCCGTTCATACCGTTCAATATTGTCCGGTCTCAGCGAGATCAGCAGCATTCTCCCTTTTTCTTCCGGAATATCCATGCCGGTGATCCAGTCGCGTTCACTGCGGTACACACTGCGGTTCAGCAGCTTTAAAGATTCTTCGGATAATCCTGCAAGGTCTGTTTCATCCAGCCGGATATCCGAAAGCGTGATACCTCTTCCCTCTTCATGCGGCACAAACATGGTGATCTTCTCAACACCATGCTTTTTCAGATCTTCTGTCAGAACATCAGCCTGAGATATATTCTCCGCAGTAAGAGGAATGCCTGCTGAAACCTGCAGTCCATGACTTAACGCAGCCCGGATCATACGCATCAGCAGATCATAGTCTCCTTTTCTTGAGGCAAAACGGTCATGGTATTCTTTCTGACCATAGAAAGTAAAATTCAGATCCTGCACTCCTTCTTCTTTTAGCACCCTCATTAGATCATCACATTCTGCTTCGTTTCTCATCCGCATTCCGTCACACTGCAGGAACTGTGCCTGAGGACTGCCAATCTCTTTCAGGAAGGTGATCGCTTCATGAAGACGAGGATGGTCCATGGAATAACCAAATGTAAACGAGATGTTTATTTCAGGGTGTGAATGTCTCACTTCGTTAATGAATCTTTGCGCAAAAGATGCACCTTTGTCCCAGGAGATGCCAACCGGTCTTCCATCCCATGATAAAAGACAGTATCTGCACCTGCAGCTGCACGGAACACAAAGATTCTGTACCATGATCGACGTTGTTCTCATCTGATCTTCTCCTTTTTTATTGAAACACAGTAAAGAAAAAAGTGAGGGCCCGCATCAATCTGCACATCCAGCATCCATCTGCCGGAAACCGACACTTTTACAGTATTGCTGCCTCGAAAGGCTGATTTTACAATGGTGGAGCTGACGGGAGTCGAACCCGTGTCCAAGAATAGTCCCACATTCAGGAATCTACAGTTTATTGCACTGTAAGGTAAGACAGCAGACAGAACAATACACGAATCATCTGCTGAATCTGCCTGTAAATTGTCGGGATCCCCCTACAGGCTTCAGGATCACCTTATCCGTTTTGATTACACAATCCGAGCAGAACGGCTAATACACGGATCGGGCGCTGCAGACGCGTCTAGCGTCAATTAAGCAGCGAAAGCAAAGCTTGTGCTATTGTTATTAGCGTTTAAATTTAGTAGTGATTAGGTCACCGCTCCACTGCATCCTGAATCAGACATAAACCTGTCGAAACCATGACAGCCCCATGAAAGACACGCATCCTGAGATGCGTTATCTTTATAGCATCTGCATCCTGATTTTGCAAGAACCAGACTAGCGATGAAACTTCAGAGCTTTTTCCATTTCCCGCTTTGCATCGCGAAGCTTCTGATTCTGACGCTTGTCATAGAGATTCTTTCCTTTTGCTAAAGCAATCTCCATTTTTGCCCGTCCATTCTTCAGATACATGCGTACCGGCACCAGCGTATATCCCTTCAGGCGCACCTTATCGTAAAGCTTGCGGATCTCATACTTATGAAGCAGCAGCTTGCGATCACGTTCTTCATCAACATTGAAGATGCTGCCATAAGTATATGCAGATATATGCATGCCTTTGATCCATGCTTCACCTTTGTAGATTGAGATGTAGGCATCCTTGAACTGCACATGTCCTGCCCGCACGGATTTGATTTCAGTTCCGGTCAGCTCGATGCCCGTTTCAAACGTTTCTTCGAGAAAATAGTCATGTCTCGCTCTGCGATTGACTGCTATATTTTTCTCACCGGTATTTTTTTCTGCCATTCTGCTTCCTTCTCGCATCTCTGCCATAGCGGAAATGCTTGCCATAATCATAAGAGGAATACGGTTCCTCAACCTGTTCTGACTTCCGTGCCGCTCTGGATCTGGTGGAGTATTTCGTGCCAGCAGAAACTGGTGCAGGCTTTCTGGCGGTCTTCATATTCTGCAAGCCGAAGTCTACAGTCTTTGCATCCTTAGAAGCGCCAAGCACCTTGATCCTGACAGTCTGCCCTACCCGGTACTCCGTCCGTGTACGCTCCCCGCGCAGACACATCTTCTTCTCATCAAAATGATAGAAGTCATCCGACATCGCATTCACGCGGACCATGCCTTCCACCGTATTCGGCAGCTGCACGAAGAATCCGAAATTGGTCACAGTGGTAATGATGCCTTCGGCTGTTTCACCGATATGATCCATCATGTACTCTGCCTTCTTCATATCGTCGCAGTCGAATTCTGCACTCTGGCTTGCCCGTTCCCGTTCGCTGGAGCTTTCGGAATAAGCCTGCATTTTCTTCTGATCCGCAGAAGGATTTCCCTGGAAATGTTCATAATCATACTTCCGCAGCATACGGTGCACGATCAGATCCGGATAACGTCGGATCGGAGACGTAAAGTGCAGATACTCCGGTTCTGCCAGCCCGAAATGTCCCGCACACACACTGTCATATCTCGCTTTCGCCATAGTTCTCAGCAACTGCTGAGAAAGAACCGGATACTCTTCCGAATCTCTGCATCCAGAAAGATACTGCTGGATATTTTTCGGACTCAGGTTCTTTGAAGAAAACGGAACCCCAAGCAGATATGAAAGCTTAGTGAAATCCTGAAGCTTCTTTTTCTGAGGCTCTTCATGAATCCGGTAAACGCATGGGAATTCATGTGTATGCATGAAGTCTGCCACACAGACATTTGCTGCAATCATGCAGTCTTCAATCATTTCTTCGGCATGACCATGATGCTTCGGACGGATCTCATAAGGGTGGCCCTTTTCATCACAGAGAATCTCGGATTCAGTCGTATCGAAATCAATGGCGCCCTTCTGTTTCCGATGAGCACGGATCGCGTCCGCACAGGCAGCCAGTGTCTCGAAGAGATTTCCAAGATGTGCATATTGTGCTTTTCTCTCTTCATTTCCCTGCAGGATCTCATTGACATGATCATAGGTCATACGCTCGGCAGAACGCATGAAGGAAGGATAGAGCTTATATGACTTAACAGAACCGTCTTTCCCTATCTGCATCTCGCACGTATTGGTAAGCCTGACCACATGCGGATTCAGGCTGCAGATCCCATTGCTCAGAATATGCGGCAGCATCGGCACAACCCGATCCGTCACATACGTAGAGCATCCTCTTCTTTCTGCCTCCCGATCAAGCGGACTTCCTTCTGTCACATAGTGTGAAACATCTGCGATGCTGACCTTCAGCAGCCAGCCCTCAGAATTCTCCTGAACTCCTACTGCGTCATCAAAGTCTTTGGAATCATTTCCGTCGATGGTGACAATCGTATCTCCGGTGAGATTAACTCTTCCTTCCATTTCAGAAGGCTGAACTTCCTGCGGGATCGCTTCTGCCTGCTTCATCGCATCTTCCGGGAATTCCATCGTGATGTCATAGTCCAGGAGGACGGAAAGAATATCAACCCCAGGATCATCTTTATTGCCGAGCGTTTTCGACACTTCAAGTTGAAGCGGCGATCCGAATTTCACCACCTGCATCATGACTTTCAGACCAGGGACAGGGCGGAAGCCAGAAGGTGCTGTGATCTCCATTCTGACACTCTGCAGATGAATATCATCGGGAAGAAAACGAAGTCCGTAAACCGTGTCCACATAAGTTCCGATCACATGCGTATGGGCACGCTTCAGGACCCGGATTACCGTTCCGGTATAGCTGATTTCTCCGGTTTCCGGATTCAGATCCGGAATCGGCTTTGTCAGAATGGTATCGCCATTCAGAGCATCTTTCTGGTCCGGAACACGGATCAGGATAGATGGCTGATCCGGTCGATCCACGAACCCGGTGCCGCGTTTATTGATCTTGAGAATGCCCTTGACATAGCCAGCCTGTTCCAGGGTCTTGTAGCGATTATTTGCCGTTCGGATCAGCTCATCGTCGTCTTCCATCTGATCCAGAGTCTTCCCGAGTTCTACAATATCTGCTGACGCAGTCAGATTCAGGGATTTTTTCAGTCCTTCCCGGTCAAGACCGTTCTTTGCAGTTTTCAGCAGTTCAAGTATCTGTTTCTTCAGTTCTTCCATCTTTCACTCCTGCAGAAAAAATAACAGCCGGCACATTGACCGGCTGTATTTCTGTTCTATTCCGTAACCCGGATCGCAATCACCAGAACGAAGAAGATGATACCGAGAATCATTGTGACATTTGAAACAACCTTCTCAGAACCTCTTTCCTTCACGTTCGCAAACAGGTTCAAGCCGCCGTTCCCGGTAAACGCACCGGAAATGCCATTTGACTTTCCACCCTGCAGAAGCGTGATAATCACGATCATTGCGGAAACAATCATCAATAATGCGTCAAGCATCCGAATACGTGCTCCTTTCGCCAATGCTCCGCTATTATAGCAGAATGCCAAGCCCTCTGTAAACACGCGGAAAACAGTTCATCAAGCAGAATTCCGAGTGCTATTTCAGCTGAGTTTCAGCCGGTGCAAAGGAATGATCTTCCTCATTAAGAAGATAATCTTCAAAGAATCCTTCCTTCTGAAGTTTCTTCAGGAGAGCAATCAGATCTTCTTCGCTGATGTCCAGTTCATTGGCAATGCCTCTGAGATCCTCTTCTTCATCCATTGCATGTTCAACTCTCTGAACCTGTTTTCCTGCAATTCTCACTCTGCGGGCATCCCAGGTGACCGCAATTGCGACTGCCAGCGTCAGCACCAGAACAAATACGCTTGCCTGTCCGGCTATCGTTCCGGAAGCAGCACCATAGATGTAAACAGCTTCAAAGATGATCAGAACAATTCCGAATATCTCTGTAATCCAGCCATTGGAAATTGAATGCTTCTTATCTCCCCTTGCCAGCAATTCCATCAGAAGAATTCCGAGAAGATCCATGAAGAAAAACAGCAGAATGCAGCCAGCCCAGCAGAGCACCAGAATCCCGGAACTAAGGCCTTTTTGTCGTGAATCAGAACTCATATCTTTGTATTACTCATCTCCAATGATCGTCATTGTAGCATATCTTTCCGATTTCTACGAATCCGAAAAGAAAACTGTCTCGGATGAGAGACAGTCTTCCATAGAGATTCAGCAAACCAGATTACTTCTTAGCTGCTTTCTTAGCCGGAGCTTTCTTAGCAGCAGCCTTCTTGGCAGGAGCCTTCTTTGCCGGAGCAGCCGGTTCAGCGGAAAGAGCTCTGACATTGTAGAAAGCCTTCTTGCCACGATACTGAGCAACCGGGCCAAGTTCTTCTTCAATTCTCATCAGCTGGTTGTACTTGGCAATACGGTCAGTACGGCTCATGGAACCAGTCTTGATCTGACCTGCATTGACACCGACAACAAGATCAGCAATTGTGGTATCCTCGGACTCACCGGAACGATGGGAAACAACCGCGGTCCATCCTGCTTCCTTAGCCATCTCGATTGCATCGAGCGTTTCAGTCAGGGTGCCGATCTGGTTGAGCTTGATCAGAACTGCATTAGCAGCATTGAGCTCAATGCCCTTCTTGATGAACGTGGTGTTCGTGACGAACAGATCATCGCCGACCAGCTGGATCTTGTCGCCAAGACGCTCACGAAGCTTCTGCCAGCCTTCCCAGTCATTCTCAGCAAGACCATCTTCCAGAGAGATCAGCGGATACTTCTTCGTCCATGCTTCATACATGTCGATCATCTCTTCAGAAGTCTTCTCGCCTTCGCCGGAACGCTTCAGAACATACTTGCCCTTCTTCTCATCATAGAATTCAGAAGAAGCCGGATCCATTGCGAAGCAGATATCATCGCCAAGCTTGTATCCAGCAGCAGCAACAGCCTCTGTCATGAGAGCCAGCGGGCCTTCATTGCCAAGCGTCTCCAGCGGTCCCTTGTTGCCCGGAACGCAGCTAGGAGCGTAGCCGCCTTCATCGCCGACAGCCGTGTTGTAGCCATACTTCTTAAGAACCGTCTTCAGGGCATGGAACACTTCAGCACCCATGCGGACTGCTTCATGCTCATTCTTTGCACCAACCGGCATGATCATGTATTCCTGGCAGTCTGCAGCAGAATCAGCGTGCTTGCCGCCATTGAGAACGTTCATCATCGGGACCGGCAGAACCTTGGCATTTGCACCGCCGATGTACTTATACAGCGGCTCTCCGTAGAAATCCGCAGCAGCTCTAGCACAAGCCAGGGAAACAGACAGAGTTGCATTTGCACCAAGGTTGCTCTTGAACGGCGTGCCATCAAGATCCAGCATGACCTGGTCAATCTCAGACTGGCAGGTAACATCCATGCCGATCAGCTTCGGAGCGATCTTGGTGTTGACATTCTCAACAGCCTTCAGAACGCCCTTGCCACCGAAACGCTTCTTATCGCCATCACGGAGCTCAAGAGCTTCCCGCTCACCGGTAGAAGCACCAGACGGAACGATTGCGCGTCCGAATGCACCGGATTCAGTGGTAACTTCGCATTCAACAGTCGGGTTGCCGCGAGAATCGAGAACTTCGCGTGCATAAACACTTACGATATAAGGCATCTTAAATTTATATCCTCCTTCGATAACCTTAATACTATTTCAGAAGAACCTGGTTCTTCCTGAAACCTTACTTAGTTGCGTCAACGAGAGCCTTGAAAGAATCCACCTTCAGAGAAGCTCCGCCGATCAGCGCGCCGTCGATATCCTCGCAAGCCATATATTCGCTGATATTGGTCGGCTTGACACTGCCGCCATACTGGACACGCACACCCTCTGCAGCCGCATCGCCATAGAGTTCCTTAACCGTCTCGCGGACCAGCTTGCAGCAATTCTCTGCCGTATTGACATCTGCAGACTTGCCTGTGCCGATTGCCCAGATCGGTTCATATGCAATGACCATTCTCGAGACTTCGTCCGCTGTCAGTCCTTCCAGAGACTCTTTCAGCTCTGTTCTGACAACTTCCGCAGTCTTTCCTGCATCATATTCAGCTTCCGTCTCCCCGACGCACAGAATCGGAGTGATTCCCGCTTCAAACAGACGCTTAGCCTTCTTTGCACAATGTGCGCTGGTCTCTGCATAATACGTTCTGCGCTCAGAATGTCCGATAATGCAGTAGGTGATGCCGATTTCCTTCAGCATCGGCACAGAAACCTCGCCGGTGAAAGCACCGCTGTCAACTTCATTGCAGTTCTCAGCAGCAACCTTCACTGCCCCCGCATTCTTCACTGCAACATCGAGATCCACATACGGAGCACCGATGCCATACTCTGCTTTTTCATCGCCGGTTACATAACCCTTGATGCCATTGAAGAATTCCAGGGCCTCAGACGGGGTCTTGTTCATCTTCCAGTTGCCGAAGATAATTGGTTTTCTAGACATGAATTACTTCTCCGGGATGATTGCAACACCCGGGAGCTCCTTTCCTTCCATATATTCGAGGGAAGCACCGCCGCCCGTGGAGATATGGCTGAACTTATCTGCATAGCCAAGGTTCTTCGCAGCCGAAGCACTGTCGCCGCCGCCGATAATTGTCGTAGCACCATCAAGCTCAGCAAGAGTCTTGCAGATCTCTTCGGTTCCCTTAGCAAACTCAGGCTTCTCGAATACGCCCATCGGACCATTCCAGAATACGGTCTTAGCACCAGCAAGTTCCTTCTGGAACTCTGCTACCGTAGCCGGGCCGATATCCAGTCCCATGTATCCATCCGGAATTTCTCCAGCCTTGACAGTCTTGATATCCGTAGGATTATCGAAATCATTTGCAATGACCGTATCAACCGGCAGGAACAGCTTACCCTTGCCCTTTTCCATGAATTCCTTTGCAAGATCTTCCTTATCAGCTTCCAGGAGAGAAGTGCCGATCTTGCCGCCATTTGCTGCAGCAAACGTATAAGACATGCCGCCGCCGATCAGGACTTTGTCAGCAATCTTGAGCAGGTTCTCAATGACACCGATCTTGTCGGAAACCTTTGCACCGCCGAGAATCGCAACAAACGGTCTCTGCGGATCATTCAGAGCCTTGCCCAGAACGTTCAGTTCCTTTTCAACCAGGAAACCGACAGCAACTTCCTTCATGTTGGAAGGAATGCCTACCGTGGAAGCATGTGCTCTGTGAACAGAACCGAATGCATCTTCAACAAACGCATCGCCCAGAGAAGCCCAGTACTTGCCAAGCTCCGGATCGTTCTTGGTTTCACCCTTCTCATAACGGGTGTTCTGCATCAGTACGATAGATCCATTTTCCTGTGCCTTGACTGCTTCTTCCAGTTCCGGGCCTCTTGTCGCATTGACAAACTTCACCGGTGCGGAAGTCAGCTCTGCCAGGCGCTTAGCGACAATGGACATATCGTTCTTAACCTTGTCTTCATCTGTCTTGATCTTTCCCAGATGGCTGAGCAGAAGAACCTTAGCTCCATTCTCAGTCAGATAGTTGATCGTAGGCAGTGCAGCACGGATACGATTGTCATCCGTAATCGTATCTCCCTTGTGCGGAACGTTAAAATCCACACGAACAATTACGTGCTTGCCCTTAACGTCCAGATCCTTAACAGTAACCTTAGACATATATGATGAATCTCCTCCTTTTTGCGTTCATATTATAGCACCCCGAAAACATGTGAGTAAACGAGCAAAGCGGCGTTTCCACGATACTTTCAGCAATTCGTCTAATCCTTATCTAGGAGCCTCTTCCGCCCCTCCAGTTTGTCCTTTTCTGCATGTGCCACCGCAGAAAAAGAGAACACGCCATCTTCACATTTCACTAGAATGTCGCCTCCATATTTTTCTGCGATCACCTTTGCTGAACGAAGACCATATTTTCTACTTCTTTTCCCTTGTTTTAGGTAATCTAGATAATCTGCGAATCTCTGATGATCAACGGGATTCTCTACTTTAATCAAAAAAACCTCTGCATTGGACTTCAGCGTAAACTTTATTTCATTTCCATTGCTGATATGCTGAATTGCATTATCTAAACTATTCATCACAAGCACAATCAAATCTTCTTCAGAAAGAAAAGGCTTCGACGTAATATTTAACATGCAATGAAGATGTATTCCTTTTACTGCAGCCCTTTCCTGTTCGGTTTGCAGAATGTAATTCAGAATCTGGCTTCCGGTCTGAATAGGAACTTCTGCAGAGTTAAGCTCCTGCTCATATGCTCTGATAGTCTCATCAGAAACTCCACTATCCGCAAGCAATGAAACCATATGCCGAATATCGTGTTTTATCCGTGATAATGCTTCTGAAACTCTAATATTCTCTTTTGTATTTCTCAACTGAAGAGAGATCATATCATTAATTTTCTGTTGTTCGCGTATCTTCTGATTTCGTTTCACGGCAAGCACAATTTCAATCCCAGAAAGCACAACAAGTGCCCCCAGACACAGAACTGCAATCGCAATTTTTGTTCCATCAAATCTTTGATAAAACAAAAGCTCTTCAATCGAGTTGAATATTGTAAGGCATAAAAATCCAATTCCTGCGGCTAGTAGAAATTCTTTTCTATCTAGATAATCTTTTTTTTGATTCAAAATCTCTGCAGAATAACGGAAGCAGAAAAACTGCAAAACTTTAGAAATAAGAGTGACGCTAGTTCCATGATGCTCGAGCATCTGAAGAACATCAATTTTTCCAAGCCAGAAATAAGAAGAAAATAGGATCAAATATGTGTTGATCACTGCAGTGTCAAGGTCAGGAATAATTGAGAAAAACAACTTTTCCTGCGGTGAATAATCTGAACCAATTGTTAGAAAAAGATAAGCAAGCAGGTATATGATCACGCTTAGATTTCCAGCCATGATCGATGATGCATTAACATAGGAAAAAAGGAGGAAATGAACTGGTATATATATCACTAGACCAATTACTTTTTTCATCCGATTTTTGTCGGAAATCCGCCAAAAAAATGCACCATAAAGGCAGGCCTCAAGAAAATTGATTATTGCATCAAAAATCATGCCATCATCTCCATCAGGTATTGATTATATTTCTGTTTCACTTTGATAATTCTCGCGCCACTAATTGGAATATGCTTGGAATCAGAGAGAATAATACTGTTGTGCTCAATCTTTGTAGCAAAAGCTAAATTCACAACACAAGAACTAGAAATCGCACAGAATCTATCCTCCGGAAAAGACTGAGAAACTGTTCGCAAAGGATGATGATCAACATACTCTTTTCCATCCGCACACATAATCAACGTATTGTTTCCCTGGGTATGCAAATACATTACTTTACTAAAAGGAATCAAGGAGTCCGCTTTCTCGCGCCCATGAAGTGCATACCAATATCCCGCTGAAATCTTTCGATATTTTTCAATTGCTCTTCTAAGATCTTTCTCAAGATGGCTTTTTCTAACAAAGTAAAAGACATTTAAGTCGTAGGAATCAAATACAAAGCTTTCATGTGCAGTACAGAAAATGATTTTTGCTCCATTATTTTTGCTCAATATCCTCTCAGCGATGCTAAAACCCGAATCATCAGGCATTTTAATATCTACGATATATAAGTCCGAGAGGTAAGGTTCCTTCAAGTAAGAAGAACTCGAAAAGCTTTCAATATCAAAAGAAATTTCATCATCTGTTTGATTATTCACTACCTTTGCAATCTTTTGAATATCATTTTGATCATCATCTAGAATTGAAATCTTTATCACTTTCATAATTTGCCACCCGCTGAGCAATTATCAGGAGAAAATTGGTAATAATAATCATTGCAATTCTAACTGAAAACGTGGGAAACCAAAAATAAGAAATCAGCATCAGTATCAATAATAAAGATAATACACCTCTAGCTTTCTCCCCACATATCTGCAATTGTTTATCTGTCATTGGCTTATTCTTGTTCATTGTGGGAGTTGTAACTAATTGATATTCACCGCAGCAAACAGCAATCAAATATATTTCAGAATAACTCATAAAAATTTCACTTAATTGATAATATGCAATGTAAACTAAACAGTACGAAATTACGCATCCAAAAACTGTACTTGCATGAATGCCACCAGTATATTGTCTTAATATAGAAAGCACAATGATAAATGTCAGTGCAGAGCTAAGATCATGGAGCAAAAAAATTCCAATTAGAATAACAGGTAAAAAATCCAAAAAATCATAAACTGCAGAATACACACCATACAGAAAATACATTTTTTCCTCATTATTAAATCCCGAGAAATCATGTCCTTTGCCATTCATGTTAAAAATCATAGCAAATTAATAGATGGTGTCAAAAATACAATTTATATTTTTCACGCTTGAAAGCCGTTTTTTCACGAATTCTAATTTAAAGCTTAACCATCTACATATTTATGGGATAATTATGTGATGAAGAAAATTATCCATTTTTTTGTTAATCTCGGAAAAATTTATTATGGTTGTTGTTCTGCTCATGGTTTATATCAAATAAATCTCAATATATTGAGCAATAAACACCTCTCACGTTTAATACATCATGATTAATTTCCTTGAATCTCTTCAATTTTTCACGATTGATTTGTAAGTTTTTGGTAAGTAATTTATTTTGCAATTAGGAAATTTTCGGAGTTTTGAAATTTCAATTCCGGTTGCATCGGTAATCATGAAAAGGAGGGGAAAATGCGGAAACCAGGAATTTGTTGAGAAGCGTTTATTCTTTTTATCACTCACTCTATTTGATTATTGTTTTTATTAAAAGATGAACGGAGGACAATATGATTAAACATTTGTTAAAAATGATTTCTGTCGCTGCACTTGTTCTTGGAACATCACTGCTTCCTGTATCAGCATATGAAACAGACGTTCCCGAAAATCCAATTAATCCTGATGAGCCAATGATTGTCATGAGCGACACGTTAATTTCTGCTTTTTGCGCTAGTGGAAACGGAAATTATGCAAGAGAATTGCGTGGAACAGTGAAAGTTCCGTATAGAATAGCAAGAACAGAATATAAGTTTGGAAGTTTTGGAAGTAACGGCTGGCTTAGTGGATATAGTGTAAAAGTAGTATATTATGACATTACTGGAATCGGATATGATTTTGCATTAGAAGGCGGGTATACGGATAGTTACACCTCTGAGAATACAAATGCCACTTATTGCTCAGTTGCCTTAAACAATTAGCAGTTAAAGATTATGGAATGTCAGATTGCTGCAATAACTATATCCTTATACCCAAATTCTGATGTTCCAAATCAATTAATAATATTAAGTAGTTACATCAATGAATTTCCCCGGGACAAGCCTCAAGCGTCCACTGGCGCTTGCCCGGAAGGCAAGCCTTCCGGCCCGGGGTATCTTCGTCCTGCGGCGATCAGAACTTGAAGTAAAGCTGTCTGTATGAATCTTGTGTACCTTGATTCTTCACGCATTCTCGGACCGTGTTTTCGCTGGTATTCTTACCAACCGCTGAGACACAATATCCGTCTCTCCAGAATTCTCCTCCCCATAACTGTTTCTTAACTTCAGGGTGTTCAGCAAATATGCGCCTGGCAATCAAACTTTTTACGGTACGAATGATCTCGCTTGGACTATGATCTGGTGTCGACTGTATCAGAAAATGCACATGATCTTTATCAGTCCCGATTTCCAGTAACTCGATCCATTCGTACCTAAGTTCGATGCCTGCGCATATTTGCTTAATTGATTCGTCGATATTTTTGTCTATGACGACGCGACGATATTTTGCCGGGCATACGAAAATGAAATTGCTGAAACTTAAGAAAACCTTTAGATAAAATGTTCGCTCAGTCATTGTTTCCAATCAGATTTTCTGCTAGGTTAGTGATAAAGGAAGGCATTGCCATGTGAAATTCTCTCAGTATCATACTGGTTTTCAGTTCTTTATTGCTTACTTCTTGTTCTTCACCAGCAGAGGTTTCCAGCAGTCCATCTCCATCTCTGGAATCCACATCAGAAAGCACTGCAGTTCCTTCTGGAACTGCAGAAGTACCAGAATCCTCGTCTTCAGAAACATCTGTTCCTGAACCGACTTCTTATACGGATGCCGATACTGGAATCATCTATACCGCTGTCGATGAAAGTGCAATCTCACCGACTTATATTCACCATACTGAACCAGAGGCAGAAGTTACCAGGTTTCCTGGTCAGATCCAGGCAGAATACCTTTCGTCGGAAGATGGGTATTCCTGGTTTACCTTCCGAGATACAGAGTCTGATGATTCTGTATCAGTCGAAGTTCTGTCACCGCTCCTGGATCTTGAATTGCGGATTACCGGAGAAAAGGCAGAGGAAGGAGATCGGATTTACCTTGCTCTGAAATTCAACCGGGAAATTGCTAATCCGCTTCAGAAGTCAGATAGCAGATATGGGTTGTACTGGTACAACTGGAACTATGCATCGATTGATGGGGTGGATTTTCAGAACTATGTGCTTTGCAATACCTCAGATGGGATCTGCTGATGTTTCCGATGAAGAGAAACAGGAAGTTGAAGTTCTTCATCAGAATGAATTCATTATTCTGAAGTGAGGAATTCATCTCATCAGAGCATTTATTATGCATGAATGTTCCTCACTGAAAACAAACTTCACAGAACAGAAAGGAAGAACTTTATGAAAATCAGAAAGTATACCGTACTGATTCAGTCGCTAATGATTGCTATGATCTTCTTTCTGGTCTATCTGGCGGCAGAAGGACTGGTTTCAGCAATCAGAATCGGCGTTACCGCATTCCTCTGCCCGATTGTTATCCGATATACCGCTTCTTCGATGAGGCATAAGTCATCGCTGTAATCATGCATGCAAGGAGGACCTATGAAATTGATTCAGAGAACTGCCATGATTGTGATTCCCCTGTTCCTGCTTTCAGGATGTACTTCTTCTCCCAGTCTGATTGAGTCAGATGAGGCAGTATCTGCATTTCTGAAGAATGATGTTTTAGAGATGCAGTATGAACTTCCCCTGACCATCACTGCCAATGGAAAACCTCGCTCTTACTCCACCGGATGGCTGAGCAATCAATCACCAGTGGACGAATCAGAGGCAGTTCAGGAATGGTTAAAGATGTCTGAACTGGCCGGCACCACCAACATTGAACTGCTTCAGAAAGAGATCACTTCCTTCTCCTTCACAGAAACGGATATCGAATTCACGCAATCCGATCTCGTTTATATGGTACAGCCGGAAGATGGAAAGATCGTCTATTTCTACCAAAGCGGTCTCAAGACAATATCAGATGGCACTCGTCACCTGTATGCGACAGAAGACTCTGCTTACACGGAACTCATGGAACAGGTTACTTCAAACGCTGCCGATCTTGTTGCATATGAAGTCAAGAATATGAGTTATTAAAAAAGGTCATTCGGTGACCTTTTTTTACTTCTCAGTTATCTGGCCAGTTGCAGAGCTGATAATACAGTTCTTCATAGATGCCAGCAGACTGTTCCCAGCTGACATCCGTGGTCATGGCACTCTTGATGAGGCCCTTCCAGCCTGGCTTGTTATTGTAGTACTGTTCGACTGCCCAATGCAGCGTATAGACCATGTCATCGGCATTTGCCGCCCAGAAGCTGAAGCCGTTGCCCTCGCCGGTGTACTGGTTATACGGATGAACCGTATCCTTGAGGCCGCCGGTTTCACGAACTAATGGCAGCGTGCCGTAATGCATGGCGATCAGCTGACCGATGCCGCAAGGCTCATAGAGCGAAGGCATCAGGAACAGATCCGCACCGGCATAGATGCGATGGGCAAGATCTTCGTTATAGCCGCAATAGTAGACAGCCTTGCCCTTGTATTCGCTTTCCATCCACTTGAACGCATTCTCTGCATTCTGTTCGCCAGTACCCAGTACCACGAACTGAACGTCCATATCCAGAATCTCACGGAGCTTCTCAGTGATAAGATAGACCCCTTTCTGGTTCGTCAGACGAGAGACAAGCCCGATGACGCAGACATCATTGGTGACCTTCAGCCCGAGTTCTTCCTGCAATGCAAGTTTATTTGCCTTCTTGCCCGACACATAGGTACGCAGATCATAATTCTTGGTCAGACGAGGATCGGTCTTCGGATTCCAGACGGTCGTATCGATTCCGTTGACGATGCCCCAGAGATCTTCTCTGCGGTATCTCAGGATGGAATCCATGCGTTCGCCATAAGACTCTGAGAGAATCTCATTGGCATAAGTCGGCGAAACGGTTGTGATCTTGTCTGCATAGACGATGCCTGCTTTCATGAAAGAAATGCCGCTGTCGAACTTGATGGAACCATTATCGAAGTAATAGTAGTCCAGGCCAAGGCAGCTTGGCAGCATGTCCACTCCGAAATTTCCCTGGAAGGCAAGATTATGGATCGTATAGACATGCTTGATTGCCTGATAGCGAGGATCATCCGCGTAGCATGCATGGCAGAGCAGCGGAATCATGCCGGTCTGCCAGTCATTGGAATGAATGATGTTCGGCCACCAGTTGATGAAATAGATCATGTCCAGAGCTGCCCGCTGGAAGAATGCAAACCGCTCACCGTCATCTTCATATCCATACAGGCCATCGCGCTCAAAGTATCCCTGGTGCTCGATGAAATAATAGACAACTCCGTCCACTTCCGCCTTGTAATAGGTAGCCGGCTGGTCAATCCATCCGGAATGGACCTGGATGGTTCCGAGCCGTTCCAGCTGATCGTAATATTTCTCGATGATCTTCTTATAGAGCGGCAGCACTACCCGTACATCATGCCCGCGCTTCGCCAATGCCTTCGGCAGACTGCCGATGACATCTGCAAGGCCTCCGGTCTTGATGAATGGAAGTCCTTCCCCTGCTGCGAATAGAATTGATCTTCCCATTGGATCCTTCTCCTTCTGTCAGATACGATCTCTGCGTTTCACATAAACCGGTGCAGCATCCGTGCCAGCCAGCTTCTTGACATGGTGGACAATTGCATACTTATCTACCACCACGTGATCCAGCTTGGCATTCTCACCGATATAAGCACCCGGCAGAATAATGCAGTTCTCTACTTCAGCACCTTTGCAGATGGTGACATTGCGGCTGATCAGAGATTTCTCGACCTTGCCGTCAATCACTGCTCCGTTTGCCACAACCGAATCATGCACTTCTGCATTCTCGGTGTACTTCGTCGGGCAGGAGTCATTGGTCTGCGTATAGATCGGCCAGCCTGGACGGAACAGCTGCTGAGCAGTCTTGTAATCTCTCAACTCCATCGAAATGCGGAAATACTCTTCCAGATTGTTCAGGCAGCCCACATAGCCTCTGACCTGATAGCCTCTCATATCCAGTTCGGAAACCGAATCTGCAAGAATATCCTTGAACCAGTACAGGCTGGAAGTATCGGCAGCCTTCTTGACCAGCTCAATGAACAGCTTCTTCGTCATCACATACGCTTCCATCGAAACGTTGATGTTCTTTCTCTTGCCGCGGTTCTTCTCAAAGCCCATGACCGTCTTCACCTTATCCAGGTTCAGCGTATCGCAGCCGAGGAATGACTCCTTGCCGCGGCTGGTTGCCGTATAGAGCACTGTGACATCTGCCTTGGAATTGATATGCTGCTTCAGCACTTCATTGAAATCCAGGCTGTAGACGAAATAGCTCGGAGCAATCACCACATACGGATTCGGATCTTCCTCGATGTACTGCATGTTCAGCATGTAGTTAGCCACATCATGGTTATAAGCTTCTGAAGAGAAGGTCTTCTCTCCATACAGAATCCGCAGCTTGCCGCGTTTGGAATTGATATTGTAGTGGCTGCCATCGCCAAGATGCTCGATCAGGTTGCGCGGCTTCTCCTTGCAGTAGACCTGCACATTATCGATGCCGCTGTTGGTCATATTGCTGAGAATGAAGTCGATGATCCGATAGCGGCCCATAAATGCAATTGCCGGTACCGGACGATAGTCGCCAAGTCCCTGAATGGTGGCTGTATTGTCTTCGAAACTGATGATACCCAGTGCGCGCATATCTTTCCCCCCTCTTACTCTACGAACTTGCTTGCGACGAGCTCGATATGCTCGCTGTTCTTGTCACCAACGACTGCACCCGGAGCGATCTCCACATCATCCGCAACGATGCAGCGGGTTACCACTGCACCCTCGCCGATTCTTGCGCCTGGCTGAATGACGGAATCAATGACCTTGGCACCCTTGCCGATGCTGCAGTTGGTGCCGATGACAGAATTCCTTGCCTCACCGAGAATAACGCTTCCCTGCGTGATATAGCAGTTGGAAATCTCCGCATCCGGGCCGATGAACTGCGGAATCGCATTGACATCTTCGGTATAGATCTTCCAGTTGGAATCGCCGAGATCCAGTTCATTATTATCTTTCAGCAGGTCCATGTTCGCTTCCCACAGCGAATCCACGGTTCCTACATCCTTCCAGTAGCCCTTGAAGCGATACGCCGTGAGGCGTCTCTTATCGCGCAGATAGCCAGGAATGATATCCTTGCCGAAATCATGATTGCTGTCAGGATTCTTTGCATCCGCAACCAGATACTTTCTCAGCGTCTTATACGTAAAGATATAGATTCCCATGGATGCCAGATTGCTCTTGGGATGCGCAGGCTTCTCTTCGAACTCGACAATCATGTCATCCTTGTCGCAGTTCATGATGCCGAAGCGGCTCGCTTCCTTTAACGGCACTTCACGTACCGCAATCGTCGCATCTGCCTGCTTTTCCTTATGGTAGTCGAGCATCTTATCATAATTCATCTTGTAGATATGATCTCCTGACAGCACAAGGATATACTCCGGATTCATTGAATCCAGGAAGTCCAGGTTTGCGGTGATTGCGTCGGCAGTTCCGCGATATACCTCAAAGTTCTGCGCGTCCTTCTCACGCGGCGTAAGCACATAGACACCGCCATCATTGGTATCAAGTCCCCAGTAATGGTCTCTTGCCACGTAAGAATTCAGCAGCACCGACTCATACTGAGTCAGCACGCCGACTGTTTTGATGTCAGAGTTCGCGCAGTTGCTAAGCGGAAAGTCAATAATCCGATACTTGCCGCCGAAATGGACAGCAGGCTTCGCGACTTTCTTGGTCAGCTCATGCAGGCGTGATCCCCTTCCTCCTGCAAGTATCATGGCCACCATCGTGTTTGCTCTCATAGTTTAATTATGCCTCCTGAATGGTATTGGGGCTGCTCTCCCCTTGTTTCAGCTTCATTATATACCATCGTTCAGTTCCATGGGGAGCAGGAAACGGGAAATCTGCCGAATCCTCAGCGATTCCCGGCTTCTCAGGACCATTCAGAAACAGCTTTCTCCCCCAGCGGGCAATCATGCGTGCAGAGTTTCCGGGACGTCGTGCTGATCAGCACAGAGCCAGGCGGAACAGCAGTCCGATTGCAAGCAGGATCACCATGCCTGCATCCGCAGAACAAACAGGAAGATCTGAGCGCCATTTGAGAGCTTCCCCAATCCCCGGCTCATCTGTTCGGCAGAGGATGCATCCTGCTTTCTCAGCACCATGCACATTCTGATGATTGCAAGAAGCAGCAGTGATAAACTCAGCCTCATGACAATTCATTCCCCCTTTCTTCCGAAACCCGCAAGGAAAAGCTGATGCTTTCCATGCAGAAAACCCGCACAGAAGTCATCAGCTTATCAGCAGTTCGGGAGTTCTCACAGGGAGACTTCATTCCCCGCCGGATAAGATGGCACGCTTTCAGAAGGGATCCGTCAATCCGGAACAAACAATTTCCGCACCAGGCTGATCAGATACAGCGAGCCGCAGATGACCAGGCATCCTCGATCCCCGGCATTCTCCATTCCTTTTCTGACCGCTTCTTTCCAGTCCGCGACGATCTCTGCCTCAGGATCCGCAAGGTGTTCGGCAGTATCTGCACGCTGATTTTCAAACTGCGTCACGATAACTTCATCGCACGCCTTCTTCAGCATCGCTTCCATCTTTGGCCCCTGCTTATCTTTCAGCGCAGAAAACACCGCAATGCATGGATGCGGAAGTACTTTCATCGATTCCGTCAGCGCCAGCATGCCTTCGGTATTATGAGCCCCATCCAGGATCACCAGCGGATGCTGGTGCACTGCTTCAAACCTGCCTGGCCAGAAGCTGTCATGAACCGCCCGGATGGCAGACCGGCTATGAATATCGATGCCAAGCAGTTTCGCCGCCTTCAGGGCAAGCGATGCATTGGCCTTCTGATATTCCGGAAGAGCCTTCAGGGAATACTCTGTTTCCTCAAAGCGGAACTTCTGTCTTCCAAGATCCTCATAGGGCTGAAGACAATGAAGAACTCCATCTTTCCGTTCCGTTTCTGCCGCAATCACCGCTTCTGCCTCCGGCTTCAGATAACCGGCCAGCACTTCGGAATGAGGCATGATGATACCAGCCTTTTCTTTGGCAATCTCGGCAAGCGTATTGCCTAATAAGGCCATATGATCAAACCCGATCGTCGTGATGATGCACAGATCCGGATGATGAAGGACAGAAGTCGGATCCAGCCTGCCGCCAAGTCCGGTCTCATAGACTGCAATATCCACTCGTTCTTCCTGATACCAGAATGCGCTCAGCAGCATATCAATCTCGAACATGTTCAGAGCATGTGCTTCGATGCAGGCAAGGTGCGTATTCAGCAATCTCAGGAACGTCTCATCCGGAATCCATGCATCATTGATCCGGATGCGGTCCTGATGGGCAGCAAGATGCGGAGAAGTAAAAAGCCCGACTTTCTGATATCGGGTATGCAGCAGATCACGCAGATAGCAGCACGTGCTGCCCTTGCCATTTGTTCCCGCCACATGCACGGATCTGAAGGAATCCTGCGGATTTCCGAGTGAGGCCATGACACTCTCGAATGCTGAGAATCCTTGCGAAGGAAAATGCCTTGCCATGACCCACTCGACTGCTTCGTCAATGTTCTGAAACATGATCCAGGTCCGGGATCTGCCAGTCAATCGGCTTCATCCCATGTTCCTTGAGAAACGCATCTGCTTTCGAAAAATGCCTGCAGCCGAAAAAGCCATGATAGGCACTGAGCGGAGAAGGATGGGCTGCTTCCAGAACAAGGTGTCTGGAATGATCAATCATCAAGGATTTGCTGCGGGCATTTCTCCCCCAGAGCAGGAAAACCACCGGCTGCTGCCGCTCATTGATCTTCGCGATCACATGATCCGTGAAGGTTTCCCATCCCTGCCCGGCATGACTGTTCGGTCTGGATTCTTCCACGGTCATGACCGTGTTGAGCAGGAACACCCCCTGCTCTGCCCATGGCATCAGATAACCGTTATCCGGAATCCGGCAGCCAAGATCATCATGAAGCTCCTTGTAGATATTCTGAAGCGACGGCGGCACCGGAACCCCAGGTCTTACGGAAAAACACATGCCATGAGCCTGGCCTGGCTGATGATATGGGTCCTGGCCGAGGATCACAACCTTGATATCCGGATAATCACAATGCTCAAATGCGCTGAAAACCTGAGCCTTCGGCGGATAGACATGATGTGTCTGATACTGCTCGTGAACGAATGCGGCGAGCTTCTGAAAATACGGCTGCTGCCATTCTTCCTGCAGCCAGGGATACCAGTGATTATGAATCATCTTCTTCCCCCTCTTTCTCAATATCTTCTCCCTGATGCCATCTGATCAGATCCTGAATAACTTCAGACGAGATCGATCCATCTGCCCCGCGGAGATAATGGCCGAGACCCGGATAGCTCTTCATGGAGACATTAGAGCCCTTCTGGCTTTTCCAGGATTCAAAATCAGCAGACATGGTCACTTCCGGATCTGCTTCCCCCTGCAGAATTGCAATCGGCATGGAAACCTTCGGGGTATAGTTCAATGCGCCCGCTGTATTCCAGTCCTTCCAGTAGGTCAGCGGATATCCCCCGATCATCGGATCCGTTTCCGGTTCTGCCGCAATCGAATACTTCACTTCCTCTGCAGAGACATTCAGCCCTTCTGATCTGGAAAGCAGCGAAATGCCATCTTCTTCGTACGGTGCATTCAGCAATACCAGCCCTCCGGAAATCTCAAAATGAGAATTCACCAGATCATATCCAAGCGAACCGCCGGTGCCGATCCCGATATAGATGATGTCCGCCGCATTGACCGGATACTGCTCCAGGCTGTGCACGACGCTGGCAAAATCTTCCAGCAGAATGCGATTCAGAGAATATTCCGACGGATCCTGAATCAGATACGGATCTTCTTCCAGCCTGGTATTCCAGCGGACGCTGGCAATCCCGGCCTGGGCTAATGCATGGGCAAGGTCTTTCCGGAAACTGTCATCACTCCCCGAACCATCACAGGATTCCTTCATGCCTTCCGGCATCAGAATCGCTACCGGCGCAGATTCCGCATCTGCTGGCAGAGTCAGAATTTCCCTGAGCGAAACTGCTTTTCCAAATGAAACCTCGGTCTCGGTATAGGCATCAGAAGACTCGATGACCGGTGGAGAGGACCGAAGGAAAAACTGCAGTGAGCTGATTTTTCCGGAATCAGAAAGCCGGAAGTCTGCCTGTACTTCCTGATCTCCAGCCGCAAAGAGCAGCTGACCGCCTTTGCGATCCTCCTCAAATACCACCCCCTGCTCCAGGCATTCTCCTGGTTCTGCCGTGGTCTGTTTTCTCCAGAGAGCTTTCAGATCTTTTCCCCGATGCTTCTGTGCAGAACTGCGCGCAAAAAGGCCGGAAAGAGCCTTCCAGTCTTCTTCTCTCACTGCAGCGGAAACCGCCTCCGTCATGGAACGCACGGAGGCATAGGTCTGCTGCACTGATGGTTCTTCGGCTGATGAGCAGCCAGAAAGCACAACTGCCAGGCACAGAACTGAAGCCAGGAACTTACTGAAGCGGATCATGCCGTGAAACACGCCTCTTCACTGCCGCTGCAATGACTGCAGCCGCTGCCAGAATCAGAATCACCGCTGCTGTCGGAAAGGAAGAACCGCTGTTTCCTGATGCAGGGGAAGATGGAGCACTGGTATTCGAGAAGTCGAGGGTTCCTCCCTTTTCCTTCACCCATTCCTTCACATCGGATTCCACCATCGAGAACGGGCGATCGCCGCCTGTCAGCAGCACGGTATTGAACTCCCTGAGATCGAACTTGCTGCCAAGGGCTTCCTTGGCATCTTCGCGCAGATCCAGGAACTTCATGAGACCGATCCCATATGGCAGAATCGTGCCAGGCTGGCTGATGACAAAGTCATAGAGAGACTGTGCATTCGAAGCATTGAGGCCGAGGGAATCCAGATATTCCGCAACATCCTCCACGGAATACCCGAGACCATTGACCGCCAGGTCGCAAGCCGCATCCAGCACGTAGCTGAGTGAGGTATTGATCTGCAGATTCTCAATTGCCGCATCGCTCAGCTGCGGAGCATCCGAAAGCGCGACAATCTCTGCATACATGCCCCAGCCTTCCGTATAACCTGAATTGGAGCAGAGGCTGCGGACTTTGTTCGGATTCGTATTGAGGAACCATGTGATCTGATACAGATGACCGCCGAACCCTTCATGCGCAAGCGTGGAATACAGTTCATTTTCATCGCTGACATTATCACCATTGATCTTGATGACATTATCCTTGATATCGTCAATCGGCGGCTGCATGTAATATGCAACCACAGAATCATTTGCGACCGACGGATCGAGATAGCTGGCAGTATAAGCAACCTCCGGTCCTTCCGGATAAGACTGATCCAGAATGCTCTCCAGATAGGAAAGAATCTCTTCCGGGGTATCCATGCCTACTGTTTCCTGCTCAGCCGAGTCCAGATCGCTGCTGCGCATCAGATCGATATACTGATAGATGACCTGATTCAGGAAATCCGTGCACTGATCCAGAAGATCCTGGATGCTGTCAGAGCTGCTGGTCTTGTAGCGGACCAGCGCCTCGTAATAATCACTGCCGCCCTCCTTGTAATTGCATAATCCGCCTTCATAGTCTGCAGAACCGCGCAGCTTCTCCAGTTCTTCGCTGACATGTTCATAAGCCGGAATGAACTGATTCAGAATGATCTCACGATTCTGTTCCTTAAAGGAAGTCTTCTCCTCCTCACTCAGGAAATCGAGCGCATCGATCTCTTCTTCGAAGATGACAATCAGCTGATTATTCTCTTTCTTCTCGGTGAATTTGGCAATCGAATCCTCGGTGTCATCCAGCTGGGAATCCGTCAGGAAATAGCCAGCCGCCGCCTGCTGCTTCGTAAGGTCCAGGCACTGATCCAGGCAATCCGGAACCGTCTTCAGCACGCTCAGATAATCTTCAACGTCCTGCTTGTCATAAAAGATGAATTCCGTGAAGTTCGTCAGCAGATTTTCCTGGATTCCGTAAGAAGGATTGAACAGCTGGTCCAGCATCGGATAAGAATTCAGGGCAGCGATATTCTCAAGATAATTCTCATAAACCTGATAATCCACCTGCTGTTCTTCACTCAGCGAATCGAAATCAAATGCCTTCAGCTTTTCAAGCGATGCATCAGCTTCCTGTACCGCATCCTGATACGACTGCAGAGACTGATCCGGCATGACCGGATCCGGCTTCGTGATCCCGGCCTTTTCATAGTCCCGGATCTGATAGTGCATTGTCAGGTAATCCTTCTCCATTGCGTCAATGAATTCCTGATTCAGAAATTCATCAAACTCCGCATTCCCGGTGTTTTCCTCAGCCATGACTCTGGCAGGAGAAATCACTGTCGCCATGACAGCTGCAGCACATACTGCATGAAGTATCTGTTTCAGCATCTGTTTCATAGTAAACTCCTTACTGAACCATTATACCCCAGCCATATCTCCGCAAGAGAACATCAGTGCCTCCTGGAGCACACAAAGATCGTGTAAGCCGGAACAGAGACCTCATTGGAATACACCGAAAGGCATTCCCCATCTGCCCCGAATACGACCTGCCATGGCTCATCAAACCGATACTCCCGATTCACCGCAGAAGGATTCAGAATCACCCGCACGCCTGAGGAATGATGGGCCTCATCCGCAAGATCGATATCATAGAAGATCACAGAATCATCTGCGATCGAGAAATGCACATACTGCTCAATCTGCTGACGGGTACAGAGCCTGAATGCCTTCCAGCTTCGCCTCAGGGAAATTGCTTTCTTCGTATATTCCACTAGATCTTCATTGAAGATCATGCGTTCCCAGTTCATACCATTGATCTCATCGCCGGCATTATAGGAATTCGAGCAGTCTTTCTTCGTGCCGCAGAATTCCATGCCTGCATGCAGGAATGGAATGCCCTGGGCACACATGGTCGCAAGGATCATCATCTTCTGGCGCATCATGCGGATTTCACGCGGCTCCTCCGCACAGCAGAAATGCATCTTATCCCAGGCTGTCGCATTATCATGTGTCTCCATGGCATTCACCGACTGAATCGGCGAATCAAAGCGCATGAAATAGGGCTGATCCAGAGTATTGCCAGTCAGGGCACTGCACATCTCAAACGCCAGCCCCGTATTCCCGGTCAGGTAGCCGGTATCGTATTTGCGATCATCGCTGGTCGGGCCTTTTGCCACATCCCGGAACGTATCATTGAAATGGCCGATTCCCGGCATCTGATGCTGGTTGTAGATCTTTGCCTTGCGCTCTTCGCTGAGCGCAGTGGGCATATCCCAGCCTTCGCCATAGATCATCGCATCGCTGCGGATCGCATGCGCTGCGCGGTTCAGCTGATTCATCGTGCTGACATCCAGGATGCCCATCAGATCAAACCGGAACCCATCCACTCCGTAGGTGTTCATCAGGAACTTCACCGCATAGATCAGCAGCTTTCTCATCATCGGGCGTTCGCTGTCCAGATCATTGCCGCAATAGCTACCATTGGACAGGTAGCCCGAATCCGTATACCGGAAGAAATAATACGGTACGGTACAGTTCAGCGCACTCTGCTCCATATCATACATATGGTTGTACACGACATCAAGAATTACCCGGATGCCATGTTCATGGAACGCTGCTGTCACTTTCCGCAGTCCCATCATTCTGGAATACGGATCTTCCGGATTTCTGGAATACGAGCCTTCCAGGCCGATGATCTGCGCAGGGTCATAGCCCCAGTTGTAATTGCGGTCAGGATGTTCTTCATCCACCGTTGAGAAATCAATCACCGGCTGCAGCTGAATATGCGTGATGCCGAGGCTGCACAGATAATCAAACCCGGTCGGCTGATTGCGGTAAGACGTGCCGCTCTGGCATAATGCCTCAAAGTTTCCATGTTCCCTGGTGCCCGTCAGAATCGAGCTGGTCACATCTCTGACACTGCACTCATAGATCACCGCATCAGCAGGACTTTCCAGGGGTTTCTTAACACCGGGATCAGGGATATCAAGCACTCTGGCAAGATTGATGACCGCGGAATCCCTGCCATTTGCCGAGGTGCTGAATCCATAGGGATCCAGCGACTCCGCGGTCTTTCCATCCCGTTCCAGCACATAGCGGTAAAGCGCCTCGGACAGATCTCCCGATACGTAGGCGCGGAACACGCCATGATCCGTCCGCTTCATCGGAACCATCCGCAGCACTCCGCCATGCTGGATACGCACGAATACCCGGACCGAGGTTGGTGCCCATAATCCAAATGAGGTCCCGCTTCTGGTCCATCTTGCGCCAAGATCATCGCCGCTGTAATTGAACTCTTTATCAAACTGCGCAGTACGGACAATGAAGCGATTCTGAAGCACAACGCACTGTCCCTGCTCTTCATGGATGTAATAGTTCCTTCCGAACGGCAGATCTGCCGGGATGGTCAGGTGATAGCGCACTTCCCGTTCGTGCTCTTCCACTCCCCTGATCACGCATTCAGAATAGAGCCCGAAGTCATCCGTGATATAGAATCCGCCTGCACTCCCGTTATAGAAAATCTTGCTGACAGTCACCAGCACCTTTCCATAATCATCCAGGAACGCTTCGATCACACTCATATTTTTCTCTTTCCAGCGCCCTTTTCCCGTACTCAGAAAGCTGAAAAAAGGACGCAGTTTCTGCGTCCCTATCATAAATGCATTTATTCGCTTAGGCAATCAGAATTTCAGCGGCTTCACATTCCAGATTTCATCCGCATACTGGCAGATCGTGCGATCGCTGGAGAAGTAGCCGGACTTTGCAATATTGACCAGGCAGCTTCTTGCCCACGCATAGCGATCCTGATAGCGCGCCGAGATCTGCTCCTGCGCCTGCACGTATGAATCGAAATCTGCCAGGACAAAGTACTCATCATTCTTCATGAGCAGTTCATCATAGATCGTCCGGAAATCATCCCGGTCGCCATTCCAGGTTCCGTCAATGAATGTATTCAGAACCTTTCTGATCCGCTCATCGCCATTGACATAGTCCATTGCCCGGTACGTCTGCCGGAAGCTCTCGATTTCCTCGACCGTCATTCCGAAGATCACATCATTCTCACGTCCCACCAGACGATCGATCTCGACCGTAGCACCATCCAGGGTGCCAAGGGTAATTGCACCATTCATCATGAATTTCATATTGCCGGTGCCGCTTGCTTCCTTGCCTGCCGTGCTGATCTGCTCACTGACATCAGAACCGTTCATCAGCACCTCGCTCATCGAGACACTGTAGTTCGGGAGGAATACCACCTTCAGCATCCCATTGACATCAGGATCACTGTTGACGACCTTCGATACACAGCTGATCAGCTTGATGACCTTCTTGGCAAATACATAGGAAGGAGCTGCCTTGGCAGCGAAAATGAACGTATGCGGATAGATTCTGAAACCAGGATCGCTTTTGATTCTCTGGTAGAGATAGATCACATGCATGATGTTCAGCAGCTGACGCTTATATGCATGCAGGCGCTTTGCCTGGCTGTCAAAGATCGAAGAGGGATCCACGATGATTCCGGTTGATCTCTGAATATATGCCGCAAGAATCTCCTTGCGCTGCTGCTTCACCTTAAGGAACTCTTCCTGAAGCTTCGGCTCATCGACATGATTCATGAGCTTTTCGATCTTCGAGAAATCAGTCTCGAATCCTCTGCCGATATGGCTCTTCAGCAGTTCCCTGAGTTCCGGGTTGCTGTATAGCATCCATCTGCGCGGGGTGATGCCGTTGGTCTTGTTCGTGAACTTCTCAGGCCACATGGAGTAATACTCATGGAACAGCTCGCTCTCAAGCAGTCCGGTATGAATCTCTGCCACACCATTGACTGCGTGCGACATGATGACCGCAAGCCGAGCCATATGAATCATGCCATTGTCAATGATGCGCGTGCTGTACCAGAGATCCTGACGATTCGGATAGCGTTCATTCAGGAAACGTCCGTATCTGCTGTTGAGCTCATCGATGATCATATAGATTCTCGGAAGCAGCTTCTGAACATATTCCACCGGCCACTTCTCCAGTGCTTCGCTCATGACCGTGTGGTTGGTATAGGACATCACCGACATCGTGATTTCCTGAGCCTTATCCCAGGAATATCCGTAGTTATCCATCAGCACCCGCATCAGTTCCGGGATAGCCAGCACCGGATGCGTATCATTCAGCTGAACACTGACCTTCTCGCCGAGATTGTCCAGCGTATCATACTGCTTCAGATGCGTGTTGATGATCGAATCAATGCCTGCACTGACAAAGAAATACTGCTGCTTCAGACGGAGATACTTTCCTTCTTCCGTCGAATCATCCGGATACACATTCAGGCAGATCTGATTGACTTCAGAGAGATATTCCCGGTAATCCATCCACGAAGGCGACTCATCTGCTGCTTCCGCACTCCATAAGCGCAGCGTGTTGGTCATCTTCGTGCCTGCCCCGATCATGGGCATGTCATACGGAACTGCGAGGATATGCTCTGCATTCACATGATTGAAATGCAGATTTCCATTCTCATCGCCATGAACTTCCACATTTCCCCAGAACTTCACATCCACGGAATGCTTCAGCTTGCGCACTTCCCATGGGTTGCCGATCCGCATCCACATATCCGGAACCTCAACCTGATTGCCCTGGTTATCGATCTTCTGACGGAACAGACCGCACTGATAGCGGATGCAGTTTCCGTTCACCGGCAGATTCTCCGTCGCAGCACTATCCATGAAACATGCGGCAAGTCTGCCGAGGCCGCCATTTCCAAGCCCCGCATCTCGTTCCATGGAAGCCAGATTTTCATAATCAATGCCAAGTTCTTCCAGTCCTTCGGTGACAATGTCATAGATCCCGAGATTTCTCAGATTGCTCGTCAGCATCCTCCCGAGCAGAAACTCCATGGAAAAGTAATACACCTGCTTCGCCTGCTTTTCGGATACTGCCACTTTGGTATCCTTCCAGTTGACGCTTGCATAATCACGGACCATTTCGCCTAAGACCAGATACTTCTCGGTCGGATGCGTCTGATCTACGGTCGTGCCATACGCTTCAATCAGTCTCTGACTGAACTCTTTCTTGAACTCCTGCTTATTTCTGAACATCTTGCCCCTCGCTTCTATTCTTCTTTTCATGAACCAGCCAGACTGCCGCAAATGGAGCCAGCCGGATGGTGATCTGACTGCTCCATTTCCGGTTCTCAGACTTTGCGGACTTCAAAGGCCGGAAGTTGCACATGTTGCAGCCATCATAAATATCTTTTTCAGAATTCAGTATTTCCGAATAAGATCCCTGCTGCGGAACCCCGATCGTGAAACGCTCATATGAGACCGGTGTCATGTTCAGCACGCATACCAGAATCTCCTTCTCATCTTCCCGATAGAACGAGAATACCGAATGCGCCGCATCATCGGCATCAATCCAGCGGAATCCGCAGTAGTCATAATCATACCTGCTCAGACACGAATGTGCCAGATATATCCGGTTCAGATCAGTGAAATATCTCTGAAAAGCCTGGTGCCTCGGATACTTCAGCAATAGCCAGTCGAGTTCCCGTTTCTCATCAAACTCCCGGAAGCTCGCAATCTCATTGCCCATGAAATTCAGCTTCTTGCCAGGGTGTGCATACATATACGCATAAAGATTTCTTACCTGCGAGAACTTCTGATCATAGTTTCCCCACATCCGGTCGATGATCGTCTTCTTGCCATGCACATTCTCGTCATGGCTCAAGGGCATCAGAAACTTCTCGCTGTAGAAATAGGCCATCGAGAACGTCAGCTTTGAATGATCATAAGATCGGTAGATCGGATCTTCGGAATAATACCTCAGCGTATCATTCATCCAGCCGAGATCCCACTTGTAATCAAACCCAAGTCCACCATCCAGCGTACTTGCGGTCACGCTGGGATAATCAGAAGAATCCTCTGCAATCATCATGACCTGAGGGAATTCCTTCTTCACGTAGTAATTCATGCGCTTCATGAAATCAATCGCCCCGGAATTCTCACCCCTGTCCCGATTTCCTCCCCAGTAGATCATGTTGGAAACTGCATCCATGCGAATGCCATCCACATGATAGGTCTCACACCAGAAGATCATCGAAGAGATCAGAAAGGAACGCACTTCTTCGTTCCAGAGATCGAAGTTCAGGGTACCCCACTGGCTCTCGGCATCACTGCGCTTCTGATACTCATACAGAGGCTGTCCATCAAAGTTTCTGAGGCCATATGCATCTCTGACGAAATGAACCGGAACCATATCGATGATCACCCCGATGCCCGCCTGGTGGCATGCATTGACAAACGCCGCAAACTCCGTCGGGTTTCCATATCTGGACGTCACGCTGAAATAGCCGCTTGCCTGATAGCCCCAGGAGCCATCAAACGGATACTCGGTCAGCGGCATCATCTCGATATGCGTAAAGCCATGTTCTTTCACATACGGAATCAGATTCTGCTGCATCATCGGGTAAGTATACGGGTATTTTCCATTTTTCTTCCAGCCCCCGGCATAGACTTCATAGATCGAAACCGGACGATCGAAATTCACTGATCTCTGCTTCATCCAGTCCTGATCGCTCCAGCAGAGATCATGCAGGCTGTAGACCTTTGATGCAGTTTCCGGAGGAGTCTCACTGTAGAAGGCATACGGATCCGACTTATCGAGAAATGCTCCATTCTTGTCTTCGATATGATATTTATAGGAATCCCACTCCTTCACACCTTTCACGAAAACCGACCAGACCCCCTTGAAGTCTGTCCTGGTCATGCGATCCGCATTTCCATCCCAGTCATTGAAGCTGCCGATCACACTGACGGAATGCGCATGAGGCGCATAGACCGTGAAGCGCACCCCCTCTCCACCTTCATAGGCAAAATGCGCACCGAACAGCTGATAAGCTCTGATGCATCGGCCTTGATGGAATTCTTCAATGATCTGTGCCTGATCCATGATTACGCACCCTCCCGTTTCTGATGATGTTCTGTACATTCAAGTATATCGCAGGAATTCAAGCATGAAGAAAGCCAATCGCGATCAGAGTCTGTGCAGCAAGATATGTTTCCATGACTCCGCGATGACTCCCTCTGGCAAAAATAGAAAAAGAAAGAATCGTATCTGAAAGCAGAAAGCATACAGACCCCAGCCAGACCAGAAGCCTGCCGGAATCGGCACCGCTGCTGAACCTCCCAAATGCAAGGATGCTCATCGCAAGAAGACCGATCATATAGGCAGCCACCGGGGCAAGAAGCTTCTTTTCCACATGCCTGAGCAGGCGCGGTGCAAATACTGCTGCATACCCGGCATATCCAAGCAGTACCAGAACCGACCATTCCGGAATGATGCCCCATCTGCAATCCTGCAGGAACCGCAGCGCATAGCATAGATGACCGCCAAGAAACGCAGCCGTTCCGCCAAGCAGAGCTTTTCCATTCTGCTTATGAATCAGCAGCGTATCGCCGATTCCGCCCAGCAGAAGTCCTGCTGTCACAAGCCAGGAAATCTCATCCGCAGAAGTTACGTAGAACACCGTCAGGAGCGGCATCAGAAATGGCTTCAGCCTGCGCTTTCCATGATGTGCTGAATCAAAGCAGTCGTAAACTCCTGCCAGCAGAAAAAAAGTCCCTGCGATGGCTGCCAGTACCTTGTTCATCTTGTCCCCGCCAATTCTTTCCTGATTATTGTACCAAAAAGGAACTGCTCTACACAGTTCCTCAGGAATCTATTTCAGAATCGGCTTCAGTGCCTCTGCAAGCCTTTCTTTTTCTGCCTCTGCTTCCGCAAGCGTTCTGCCAAGTGTCGTGAAGTAGGTCTTGATCTTCGGTTCCGTTCCGGAAGGACGAACCACTACCGTCGCACCATCTTCCAGATGATACGTCAGCACATTTGCCTTCGGCAGACCGGTTTCTTCCGGCTTTTCGTAATCGATTGCCTTGACGACCTTATCCCCTGCAAACTCTGCTGGCGGGTTCTTCCGCAGATCTTCCATGATGCCAGCCATCTTATCCATGCCGGAAAGACCCGGGAACGAATAGCTGTCAACCTTGTTCAGATAGCGACCATACTGCTGATAGATCTCTTCCAGCCGCTGCTTGATCGAAGAACCGATCGAACGATAATACGCCGCCATCTCGCAGATCAGCATACTTCCGACCACTGCATCCTTATCGCGGACATACGGTCCGGCCAGATAGCCATAGCTCTCTTCAAATCCGAAGATGAAGCGATCCGTTTCGCCAGCAGCTTCCAGCTGTGCAATCTGATCGCCGATCCACTTGAAGCCTGTCAGCGTATGACGAAGCTCTACGCCATAATGCTCTGCAACCTTATCTGCTAGCGGCGTGCTGACAATTGACATGACCGCAACCGGTTTCTCAGGCATTGTTCCCTTTTCAATTCTGCCAGCACAGATATAGTCCAGCAGCAGCACGCCCATCTCATTGCCGGAGACCAGCTCATAAGAACCATCCGGGCACTTCATCGCAATGCCGACGCGATCCGCATCCGGATCCGTTGCCAGCATCAGATCTGCCCCGGTTTTTTCGGCAAGCTCCAGGCCTTTCTGCAAAGCCTCGCGGATTTCCGGATTCGGATACGGGCAGGTTGTGAAATAGCCATTCGGGTATTCCTGTTCCGGAACAATTGTAATATCCGTGATGCCGATATCTCTCAGCACATGGGTTACCGGGACCAGACCGGTTCCGTTCAGCGGAGAATATACCAGCTTCAGTCCGGCAGTCCGGCAGAGACCCGGCCGGACCTGACGGGATTCAATTGCCTCATAGAGCGCCTGGATGCAGTCATCCTGGACAAATCTGATCAATCCCTTCTCAACGCCCTCCCGGAATGGCATATACTTCGCGCCAGTCAGCACATCCGTCTTCTGAATCTGCGCATAGACCACGCCAGCCGCATCATCCGTCATCTGGCAGCCATCCGGTCCATAAGCCTTATAGCCATTATACTGGGCTGGGTTATGGGAAGCCGTGATCATGATGCCGGCATTGCAGTGATAATACCTCGTAGCAAAGCTCAGTGCCGGAACCGGCATCAGCTCATCATAAATCCTTACATGGATGCCATTGGCAGCCAGAACTCCAGCCGCATCTCTGGCAAAGGTCCATCCCTTGAGCCGGGAATCATAGCTGATGGCGACGGTCTGCGTTCCGCCCTGGGTCTTCACCCAGTCCGCCACTCCCTGCGTTGCCTGACGGACCACCCAGATATTCATCCTGTTTGTGCCCGCTCCGAGCGTTCCGCGTAAGCCGGCGGTGCCGAACTTCAGGGCTGCAGCAAACCGATCTTTGATCGCATTCTCATCTCCGCGGATTTCACGAAGCTCATTCGAAAGATCGATATCCTCCAGATCTGCAGAACACCAGCGCTCATACTCCTCCTGATACATACCAATTATCTCCTTTTTTCTAAAAAAGGAAGATGCTCAGCGGCATCTTCCTGTTCGGATTGCTTCAGTCAATCAAGCAATGACTTTCTGAGCACGAAGCACTTCTTCAATCGTCTTGATCGCAACGTCTTCATCGTCGCCATCGCAGGTAACGGTGATCTCAGACTGTGTCGGAATGCCCAGTGACATCACGCCCATGATGGACTTCATGTTAACGGTACGTCCCTTGTAAGCAACCTTGACTTCGCTCTTGAACTTGCTGGCTGCGTTGACTGCAACAGTAGCAGGGCGTGCGTGAAGTCCTACCGGATCCACAACAGTTACAGATATCTGCTTCATAGTTTTTATCTCCTCCTGGTCAATTCTAGGATCATTTTACTTCAGACCCCGCCAAACTACAAGCGCTTACTTGCGTTTCGCAAACCTGCTTAATTGCGTTTCGCAAACCTGCACCTGGACTGAAAAGCCATTTCTGTCCAGACCTGATTCCTGTCTTTAAGACGCGGAAGCTCTCTTCTAGAGAGAAATCAGACATTCCTGCGGCCTGATATGATTCTGGAAAAATGATCAGATAGTCTTTCACTTCGCAGTTTTTTCAGAGAGAAGGTACAAAACTGCATACAGGGAATTTGCAGATTGTCTGCTGGCTATTCATGGAAACCAGAAGGAAATAGCTGCATTACAGCGGATGATGCATCTCCCTCACTCGATCCAGGCGGTGCATGATCCTGATCGGATCAGAAATGATATGGCTGCGTTTCAGATGAGGATGAGATTTCAGTTCATTCGGAACAGCAGACTGCATTCATTGCCGAGCTTCAGAAAGGATGGATGTTTGATACGCAAACCACTTATAATAAAGAAAAAGGAAAACTACCATGAACTTACTCCAGGAAAGCCGTATCAGAATCAATGAAATCGATGACCAGCTTGTCAGACTCTTCGAGGAACGCATGCATGCGGTTGAGAATGTCGCAAAATACAAAGCAGAAAACAATATGCCTGTATCTGACTCCTATCGGGAGAAAGAAAACATTGAGAAGAATTCTGCCAAGCTTGAAGACCAGAAACTCAGGAAGTACTTCGAAGAATGGTATCAGTACACCATGGAAGTGTCTAAGGAATATCAGAAAGACATGCTGAAGCGTGATTGAACGAAAAAGAGAAGACAATAAACAATGCTTCCTGGCGAGTGCAGCCAAAGAGGGATCAGCTGCAGAGCACTGATCATCACAGGATCGATCATGATTGAAAAAAGGAACTGAGCTTTTATGAAGAGGGAATGATGCCAATGATCGGGGGGAATCTGATATCTCAGAAAAAAGGATTGACTGGACATATTGTGTTTCTATCCTTATGCGTCCGAGTATTCGAGGTAATCATCTTGTACAGGACTCACAGGTCTGGGAAAATCTCAGAGACCTGTACCCGCTTCTCTTTTCCAGCATTTAGTCATACAAATCTGCACTGTTAATGGAGGAATTCATTATGAAATTTCAAAAGATCATTTTTCTGACTGCTGTTCCTTGTTTTCTGATCGTCGGATGTGCTTCTTCCGGAAGCAATTCTCAAGCAGTCTCTCCCACTTCACAGACGACAGCATCTTCTATGGAGAATACCGAAGTCGCCTCTGCTTCTTCAGATACCGGAGCGCTGCAATACTATATCGACGCAGCAGTAACGGAAAAGAACGGTGAGGAGCTCACAGTTCTTGTCGAAGATAAGCCGATGAAACTGAATCTTTCTGAAGTAGAAAATCTGTATCCTTCTGAAATTCAGGCTGGGGATACCATCCGCGTTTCTACTTCAGCGGAATCACTGGATACCTTTGCGGTCATCGAAAATGCAGAGCGAATCACTGCTCCGGAATGACCTGCATCTGCTGAAGAATGAAGGAACCCCTCGCAGGATGCTGCGAGGGGTTCTGCTGTGCTGACAAGAGGACAGGATCCATATACGCAATCACAAGCATTGCAGAAATCCATCTGCGTCGCATTGCCGGCTGGTATCAGGTTAATTCTTCTTTTCACTTATGGTATGGCTCATGATGCAGAATCCTGAAACTCCGGTAGATCTGCTCCAGCACGATCAGTCTGCATAGCTGATGCGGAAAGGTATTTGCAGAAAGCTTCCAGCGGAAATCTGCTCTCTGAATCAGTTCCTCTGATACGCCGAGCGAGCCGCCGATGACGAAGTCAATTCTGCTCTTTCCGGAAATATTCAGCTGATCGATCTTTGCAGCAAGCTTCTCAGAATCCAGTTCTTTTCCTGCAAGATCCAGGAGAATCACAAATTCCTGCGGATGAATCTGCTTCAGCAGACGCTGTCCTTCGATCTTCTTGACCTGTTCATTTTCTGCGGCAGAGTTCTTCTCCGGTGCCATCTCATCCTGAACTTCAATGAGTTCCAGACGATCATAGGGACGAATGCGTTTTGCATACTCAGCAATGCCGTCCTGCAGCCAGCGGTCTCTCACTCTGCCGCACGCGATGACGCGGATCATTGCAGTGTCGCAGTCGTCGTGATCGCAGCCGACTGCCGGCTCAGAGAAACGGTTACGGTATCTCCAGGAGCGGAATTGTAGAGAAACTCCTTCAGATCGTCAGCACTGTGGACCGCTGTTTCATTGATACTCATGATCACATCTCCTGTCTGAATGCCTGCTTCCTCCGCTGGAGATCCAGGTTCCACGACCGTCACAAGCACTCCATCCACTAAATCCAGCGAAAGATTCCAGGCACTCTTCTGATACAGTGCAAGACTGCCGACATCCGCTGCAGCAGCTCCGAGATAGCCTCTGGTAACAGCTCCTTCTTTCTGCAGTTCTTTCGCGGAAGACAGAATCTCTGAAGAGGTGATCGCAGTCGAAAAGCCAGCCGAATTAGCAGAAGTCATGGAAGATGAAACCATGCCGATCAGCTGACCGGACAAATTGATCAGCGGACCGCCGCTGCCGGTTCTTGAAACCTCGGCATCTGTCGTGAATACTTCGGTAATCCATGGCTGCCGTTCTTCGGTGCCTGCCCTGAACACCTGTCCGGGCAGAGAAACGACCCCGAAAGAGACACTGCCGCTCTGGTTTTCAATCGGATGAGAACCGACGGCAATCACGTATTCTCCTTCTTTGACTGCAGAGGAATCCCCGATCTCGATCGGCGTCGTGGGGAAAGAAGGATGACAGAGCAATAGCGCAATATCTGCAGATGGATCGCTGACGGCAGAATCCGCCTGGATTGTGATACCGCTGTCGAACGTGATCAAGTACGTATTGCCATCGGCAATATTCTCTGCAGTAGTCAGAATCCAGCACTCATCATCCGAACTTGAATAGATCACACCGGAGGAAACGCGGTCTGCCGCCTCGCTGTCTTCTGATCTGACAGTGATCTGCACGATCATCGGCTGCACCGAGGCAGCGGTCTCCGTGATATCCGTCGTATATCCTTCAATCGTCGTGTTATATACCACAGAAGCTCCATGCGAATCCGAGGTAGCTTCCGGAGAAGCAGAATGGCTTTTTTCAGATAGATTTCTGATTGATACGGTCAGATAGATGTTCCAGATCAATAATGCAGCTGCAGCTGCCAGGATCCATTTCTTCATCTTTCCATGCTCCTCCTCTGATCACTTCATACTGTCCTGCCGCACAGAGCAGCAGGTTCGGATTTCTGTTCGGATGATGTTCCAGAACCTGTCTGTTCACTTCCAGGGCACGTTCTCTCGTATTTGCTTCCCGGCTGATATGGGCCAGGATGATCTGCTTCGTGCGCTCCGTCACGATCTGATCCAGAATTGCAGCACAGTCTTCATTGCAGAGATGGCCGGAATCTGAAGCAATTCTCATTTTCAGATACTGCGGTCTTCTCGTCTGCATGAGCATCTCCACATCATGATTGCTTTCGAGAATGATGTAGTCTGCTCCTTTCAGAAGCGGCAGGTAGGAATCCTTCACATACCCGGTATCCGTGATATACACCAGCTTCTCCTGCCAGCTTTCAATGACATACCCGACTGTATCCTGTGCATCATGGCTCAATGGAAGCGGCAGGATTGTCAGATGTTCCAGGGCGAACTTCTCCATCGGCTTAAGCCGGGTATACGGAACCTCCCCGAGATCTGCTGCAGCATAGATCGGATAGTCCTCAAACATTCGCAGGCATGAGATATGGTCCGTATGCGTGTGCGTGATCAGCACCGCATCCAGATCTTCTCTGGAAAACCCAGAAGCAGAAAACGCTTCAGAGAGATATTTCTTTGTCGTGCCGCAGTCAATCATCAGAAACGTATTCTCATCCTGCAGCAGAAAGCAGTTTCCTCTGGAGCCGGATGCCAGCATTGCAAACTTCATCATACGCCGTCACAGCTCGGGAAGCTGCTGAGCGAACACGGATCATATCGCTCTGCAGTTGTCGTACCGTCCGCATTCTGCGTCAATGAGAAAATGAAGAAGTGCGTATGCGGTCCCGCCGCAACGCCGGTCATGCCGATCTGCCCAATCACATCGCCCTTGTCGACAATCGTTCCGACAGCAAGCGGACTTGGAACATTCATATGACCATAGTAGGTATAGTAGCCATTGTTATGATTGATGATCACGTAGTTTCCGTTGATCGAGTTATAGGAATTCTCAGAAATGACACCGCGATCGGCGGCATAGATATTTCCGTAATGATCATAGGCATTCTGGATATCAATCGCCCGATGACCATAATAGCAGCCCCAATGGCAGGTAATTGATGGATTGTCCACCGGCCAGCGGAACTGTCCGGTACCGACTCCCGGAATCTGCATTGTTCCGATCGAAACCACTTCATTCACCGGCTGCAGCGTATCCGCATAGGAAATCAGAGAACCGGAAACCAGAACTCCATTGATCCATTTCTCGCCATACAGTGCATTTCTGGACCCATTGGAACCAGCCTGCGAGGTTTCCACTTCGCCTTCCTTGAGATCCGGATCTTCCTGATAGACGGTTTCAAAATAGACTACTTCTTTGCGCATGGATTCCTGGTTCACGACAATATCAATCGGAGAATTGAAATACGTAACGCAGAGCTGCTCGCCTTCGCTGAGAACCTGGTCCGTGCTTCTGATCTTGTCACGATTGATATTCATGATCTGCGTAGCTGAAAGGCCATGATTCTTCGCTCCGACACCGGCAACCGTATCGTACTTCTGAACCGTGTAATATTCCTTTTCCGTATCATTTCCGTATTCGAGATATTCCAGAATATCTGCTTCGGTATTGAGGATCTCAGACGCAGGCGCATATGAATCCCGGACCGTGATGGTCTGGGAAATGCTCACACTTGTTGCCCGGCTGCCGTAATCTCTCAGCTCCGGGACGGTCTGCCCGCTGTTGAGCAGGGCAAGATCTGAAGAACTGATGAAGTAGGACAGATAGGTATTCATCGCCGCTTCATACATGGACTGATTACCCACATAGATTTTTGCATAAATGCCATTGCTGTCAGAGAACTCGACTTCAGCAGCCTTCAGAGTAAAGAGATTGTTCTCCCGGAGATAATTGCAGATATCATCATCAATATCGGTATACGTGAAATAGCTCTGCTCGCTGACCAGATAGACATCTTTTCCAAGAGCAGCTTCTGAATGCGGAAACTCTTCTGCATACTCCTCTGCATAGATGGAATCCAGCAGCGCATCAAGCTTCGAACGATTCTTCAGAACCCCGATCAGCTTTCCGCTGCTGTAAATCCGATAGATTTCCGCAGGAGAAGAATTGATGCTCTCCACCTGCTGCGGAAGAATGCTTGTTTCCTCTGCAGAGACAGCCGCATTTTCTTCGGAAGGAGAAGGCATGATGCGCGGCAGAAAAACCACGATCGCAATGGATGCCGCAAGACATCCGAGAATCTGAAGAATCCGCTTCATCACTGTCCGCCCCCATCCGGTCTGCGGTCAAGATTCATCAAGGCATTCGTATTCGGTTCGAACATCAGGAATACCTTGCGGGTAGCACCATTACGGTGCTTGGCCACATTGATTTCCAGTTCTTCAGTTCCGGTCTTCTCTGCCTGTGCTTTCGCTTCTTCGTCATAGTACGACTTGCGGAACAGCAGCATCACCAGATCGGCATCCTGTTCAATAGCGCCGGATTCACGCAGATCAGAAAGCTGAGGCTTCTTGTCTTCACGCGATTCTACCGAGCGGGAAAGCTGCGACAAGGCAATGACCGGAACTTTCAGTTCTCTTGCCAGAGCTTTGAGCTGACGTGAAATCTCCGATACCTCCTGCTGACGATTGAAATCACCGCCGCGGCCATTGGAAGAACCGGTGATCAGCTGAATATAGTCGATGAGCACCATGCTCAGACCTTGCTCAGCCTGCAGCTTCCGGCACTTCGAGAAAATCTCTGCCGTCTTGATCCCGGAAGTATCATCGATATAGATCTTGTTCTTTCTCAGGCTGGCAGCACCTTCATTGACTCGGTTCCATTGATCATTATCGAGTCTTCCCGTCTTGAGATTGTCACCCGGAACCCGGCTTCTTCCTGATAACAGACGCATTGCCAGCGATTCTGCGCTCATTTCGAGCGAGAAGATCGCAACGGCACGGTCCGGCTGATAAGCAGCAATGTTCATGGCAAGGTTCAATGCCACCGCCGTCTTTCCCATAGAAGGACGTGCAGCCAGAATAATCAGATCGCCTGGCTGAAAGCCATGCGTCAGATGATCCAGATCCCGGAACCCTGTCCGGATTCCGGTCACATCAGAACGATTATCAGACATCCGGTGAATCTGATCCAGAACTCCGGTCATCAGTTCCGGCGTGCTCTTGAATTCCGTCGTGCGGCGGTTGCGGGAAACATCCGTGATCGCTTTTTCCGCTTCATCCATGTAGGCATTGACATCGGTCTGGCCTTCCAGGCCTTCTTCCGCAATCTTCTGGCAAGCCAGAATCATGTTGCGGGTCAGTGCCTTATCCCGGATCATCTGAACATAGCTCTTCGTGTTGTAGCTGGTAACCGCTGCATTCGTCAGATTTGCAAGATATGCAATCCCGCCTACAGTATCCAGTTCCCCGGTGTCCTTGAGACGCGTGGAAACTGAGGTCAGGTCTACCTGCTTTCCTTCCCGGTACAGACTCAGTGCCGCATGGTAAATACGCCGATTCACATCGACGTAGAAATCCTCTTCCGACAAGCCTTCTTCGATCGCATCACGAGCAGAGCGATCATACAGCATCATCGTTCCGAGCAGACTCGCTTCCGCTTCAGGAGCTGATGGCATGGTCCGCATCGGCATAGTTTATTCCGTTCCCTTAACCTGGCAGCTGATGGTGCCGATCATACCTTTATACAGTTCCACCCGGACCTTCGTGACGCCGAGCGCACTGATCGGATACGTATCCAGAATCTTGCGCTTATCAACCCGGATCCCTTTCTTTGCAAGTTCTTCGACAATCTGCTTCGTCGAAACAGAGCCAAACACCCGGCCATCCTTATTCGCATTCACTCTGAATTCCAGCATGATGCTTTCAAGCTTCTTAGCAAGCTCTTCGGCTTCTGCCTTCTTTCTGGCATCTTCTTCTTTTTCCAGTTCTTTCTGCTCTGCAAGAATCTCTCTGCTCTTTTCCGTGGAGGGCACTGCCAGCCCTCTGGCAATCAGAAAGTTGCGTGCATATCCATCCGCTACTTCGACAATTTCGCCTTTCTTTCCAACCTTCTTCACATCACTTTTCAGTATTACCTTCATCCTGTGCCTCCTTGAAATATCCATTCAGAACCTGAATCAGTTCTTTCTTCATATCGTCCACTGAACTGTTCGTCCGCTGAACTGCCGCAGCCGTCATATGACCGCCGCCCTTCATCGCTTCCATAATCACCTGCACATTGACTTTCCCGTTGGAACGGGCACTGATGCAGGTGAGCCCTTCCGTATCTTTTGCAATCACAAAGACTGCATCGACATCCTGTATTTCCAGCAGATCATCCGCTGTCTGCGAAAGCAGTGTCCGGCTGAGCGATTTCCCTTTGTATGGCGTGATGATCACTCCATGTTCATAGCGCTCGCTGACCGCGGTCACGGCTGCCTTGATTGCAAACTCCTCATAGGTATCTTTCAGAAACTCATCGACTTCCTGCGGATCTGCCCCAAGTCTTCTCAGATTCGAAGCCGCATCGAACGTTCTGGATCCTGTGCGGACATGGAAATGTCCAGTATCGATCGTCATGCCTGCAAGCATGATATCCGCATCCAGCTCGCTGATCTCAATCCGGTTGGAAATATACGGGAACAGTTCCGTAATCAGTTCGCATGCTGAGCTGGCCCCGGCTTCAATGTAGACCAGAACCGGTTTCACGCCCATTTCCGTGCTGCGGCGATGATGATCGATGACCGCAACATTCTTTGCCCGCTCCAATACAGCCGCACCATTCGAAGTCCGCACATTATGGTGATCTACCATGACTACAAGCGTCTTCTCCTGCAGCTGGTTGAGGGCTTCGCTTTCGGTGACGAACTTCACTTCCTGATTCAGCTCGTCCAGATTCTTCGTGATAACGGATTTCAGCTTGTCCTCCACGCCGCCGGTCTTTTCAATAATGACCGCAGGCTTATGAAGCGCCTGGGCAATTCTCGAGATTCCGATCGCCGCCCCCATGCAGTCAAAATCCATGACCTTATGGCCGCAGATGATGACATTGGAGGAACGGGAAATCAGTTCTCTCAAGGTATGCGCCATCACCCGCACCCGGACTCTGCTGCGCTTTTCCGTCGCTTCAGAAGAACCGCCGAAGTATTTCACTTCTTCGCCGACCTTCTGCACTGCCACCTGGTCCCCGCCTCTGCTCTGAGCAAGGTCCATGAGCCTGGATACCATATCATCCAGTTCTTCATAAGACACTTCTCCTCTTGCAAAGGCAAGCGAGAGCGTGATGGAAACATCCTGTTTCTGCGCAGCTTTGCGAACCGAAGTCAGAACGCTGAAATGATCCGCAGCCAGGTCGCTGAAGATCTTCTCGTTCAGCACCATGAAGTACCGGTAGTTATTGACCCGCTTGACCAGGATGCCATGTTCCTTGCAGTATTCCGTGATCGGAGTTCTGACCGCAACCGAGATTGCTGTCGCCACGCTGTCATCTTCATACTGGGTGGATTCCTCATAGTTGTCCAGCGAAGCCATGCCGATGACGGTACGCCCCTCTTCCAGAGATTCTTTCGTACGGGAAAGGTCCGTCACATCCTTGAAGAACAGTACCGGCTCGTCTTCCTTGCGGGTAATCTCATAAACCCGATCATCCAGCTGCACGCTGATCCGGTCAGACGTTCCATCCAGCAGCGTCTCCGCTTCCGGCAGCCAGGAAAGCACTTTTCGCCCGACCCGGTTGATGCCACGCTTTTCGAATAGTTCGCTCATCCACGTGATCACATGATCATCGTCATACATGATCATGCCGGTCTCTGCAAACAGGAATGCATCATTGGCAGCATTGCCGAGCACTTCGCTGATTCCCGTTGAGCGCTCTTCGCTCATCGCCTCAAACCGGTCCGTCAGATAGTAGAACAGCACTGCTTCCAGGATCAGGATCAGCGTCGCAGTCATGATGCCCTGTTCCAGGCCCGTTCGGAAAACAAACAGCAGAACCGCCTGAATCCCTACCACAATGATCAGGAACCGTTTCAGATCACTCATCTTCTTTTGCATGAACTCCAGCTCCTTCCAGCATCCGCTTATGGAAGTCCGTCGTGATATACAGGAACCCGAGAATCAACAGAAACATCGGAAACGAGAAAATCAAGAAGAACGTCAGGACCCCTGCCAGCACCTTTGCCTTCGGATGAAACAGCGATACCTGAAGCACCACCGCAATGCAGCCATAGACCACCAGATACAGATACCCGCACATTCCGAACGCCTGCGAGAAATTCTGCAGCAGAGCCGATGAAAGCGGCCGCACCAGCGTATAGTAATAGAGCATGAACCCGGCAAGCCCGAGATACCCGCTCCACTTCGGCGGATAATACGAGCCAAGCGGCTTAGGCATTTCCACCGGAAACCGCAGCCGCTTCAGCAGAAGCCTGCTCAGCAGATGCGTGACCAGCCCCTGCAGCACACCAGTCAAGGCTGTACCGATGAAGATGATATTCGTCACAAATGACGTCATGTCTACGGTTGCGGGAACTGCAACATTGGCTGTTGCAAAAAACTGATCCACCATTGTCATCAGATCCTTTACATTCTCTGCCAGGCCATAGCCGAGCATTGCCCCGATCACGACCAGATCGATGATATTGATGAAGATGCCAGCAAGCATCGTCAATAGCACCAGCCGTCGCATCGGCATATGCGCCTTGGTGCCGGAGCCATAAAGCATACCGACCAGAGACTCTGAAGCAACATAGAAGATTGAGGCAGGTGTGCTGACAATAAAGGAAAGCAGCACCATTGCAATCAGAACGACCCAGCTATCCTTCATGCCATATTTAGCTGAATAGAATACTATCGGCAGCGGCAGAAGAAACATCAGCATACTGCTGAGCGCCCCGCCAAGCTGGCGGTCAATCAGCAGGAATACGCCGACGATCGCGATCATCATTGCCCCATCTGTCAATTTCCGAACACTGTGATTCATAAGAAGACACCTCTCAAACGTACGATAAAAAGACTTCAGGACTGCCTGTTATTATAACATGCTGAAAGCAGGCCTGCATTTGGTGCACAAAGCAGCACAGAAAAAGGTTCAGATACAGAAGATTGCATCTGAACCAGTGCTGAAAGATAATATCACAAGAGGGTTAATTAACTGACCACAAATGAGCCACTTGTAGTGTAAGGATCGTAGTACCAAGCTTTTGCTGTAGCTGTATAGTTCACAATTACTTGAGAGCCACTAATGTAATGAGAAGTTGAAACCGTATAAAACTCTTTCGGCCCATATTCAATGGTAATATCTGCTGAAACTCCTTGGTTATTTGCATCCAACGTAATCGTTCCAGATGCACTAATACCTACCATTCCTTGTGGGCGGGAGTTCGGCATCATAAACGTGAAGTACGTAGACCCCGAAATCATCCGAATAGCATAATCATTGTTGTCTATTGGGTCTCCTGGCTCATCAGATATATTTTCCGAAGCCCTAACCGGAGTGACAGTAATAATACACGCAAAGAGGGAAATAACTATTGTCAACAATTATTTCATAAGTTTCTCCAACAAAACCGACAATTTACAAATCATTTTCCTAGTAAGCAGTTCCGAAAACTAGCAACATTCTATTTTTCTATCCACTTAGTCATGAAGCCGGAATCAGATTCCGATAGGAATCATAGACTGTCTGCTTTTCCAACGCAGTCAGTTTCTTTCCATAGGAATCCGGGGCAACCGATTCATATCGGACCAATTCTCCATTCTCTACCCATGCGGCCACCGGCATGGAGATAAGGCCTCTGGGATCTCCAGCCGGCCCGAGGTCATTACAGAGCTGATACCAATTCTGCATGAAATAAGAATCATCCGGGGCTAGGTCAATGAGTTTCTTATCATCCAGATATAGAACTGTGAGTCCCTGGTCTGCGGCAACCTGATTGAGAACCGGTACCGTCCCCTGGCAATATTCCAGATCCGGTCTTCCGATGTAAATCAAGCCAGTTTCCTGATTCTCAAAGAACTCGAGCAGCCCGTTGATATCCACTTCATTGAACTGATTTCTTCTGGCCCCGATTTCCCGATATGCAGACATATCTGCAGTCCCGGCAGGAACTGAAGCAGCAGGATTAGAAGCACATGCCGCAGTGCAGAGCACCACGATCAATGCGGCGGAAACTGCAATCCATTTTTCAGAACGGTGTTCATACTTCAGAACATGAATAATTCTGTTCTTTGAATCTTCCATGGAGAAGGAAGTTCTTCCCTGGCCTGCAGATGTTTCATTTCCAGCCGCAAAGCGAAGCAGAAGCTCTGCATAAGCCGGCGGCGTAACAGTACTATGCGAAAGAACATACTCATCGCAGCGGCTCTCCAGATCTTCGCTCATCAGCCGGAAAGCGATCCATACCATCGGATTGAACCAGTGCAGAATCACTGCCAGCCAGAAGAGAAGTTTAAACAATGGATCCAGATTCCGGATATGACAGCGCTCATGCAGAAGGATGGTTCCCTTCTCTTCTTCCGTAAGCCCGGAAGGAATATAAATCACCGGCTTGAGGATGCCATGCAGGAAAGGAGAAGAAATTGTCAGATCTTCCACGACATTCTCCTGATCTGCAGGCGGCAGTCTGCTCACCAGTTTCACTTCAGAAAGAATCGAATAACAAAGCAGCAATACTACCCCGACGATCCAGATGATGCTGACAATCCGGAAAAAGGAGATTCCCTGGGAAGAAACCGCAGACTCCGGAAGATCTACATAGTTGACCATCGAAGTATTCCCGCTCCCGGAGGGAAGCGTCATGGTTTCTGCAGGCGTGAAAGCAACCGCAGAAACCGGGCTCTTCCAGGAAAACGGACAGAGCAGCCGGAATAATACCGGAACCCAGAGGAAAACCGACCAGACCCGGCGTGATTTTCTGAGCAGAGCTCTTGCGCCAATCACCACAGCAATCGTCAATGAAGCAGTAATAGACATATTGAGGATGCAGCGAAACAGCACATCAACCATCATGTTCCTCCTTCCCCGGATAATCGGAAATCAGTTTCTTCAGTTCCTTCACTTCCGCTTCCGAAAGCGTATTTGCCCGCATGAAGGAAGTCAGAAACAACGGCAGAGAACCGGAAAAATCATCCTGGATCACTTCCGAAGCCATCTCATCCAGATACTTCTGTCTGGAAATTGTCATCTCCAGACAGTGATCCAGAGACAAGAGCAGTTTCTTCTGACTCATTCTGCGGATCAGGGTGAATACGGTAGACTTCTTCCATCCAAACTTTTCAGCGCATAGACGAACAGTCTCCATAGAAGAAATCCCCGGATGTTCCCAGACAATCTCCGCAATCTTGATCTCTGCATTGCTTAATGAATGATTCATGGCGATACCCCTTCAGGTTTACTTAAGTAGCTCAAACTTAGAATAAATAACTATGCGTTCTATGTCAAGGTCTACTTGTGTAAATCTACGAAAACACAAAAAAACCAGACCTTGTTCAGGCCTGGCGATTGATTGGTCAGTCTCCGACGTATGGCAGCAGAGCCATCTGACGAGCACGCTTTACAGCGACAGCAAGCTGACGCTGGTACTTAGCGCTGGTCCCCGTGACACGGCGCGGAATGATCTTGCCGTTGGCGGAAACGAACTTCTTCAGCAGCTCAACATCCTTATAGTCGATATAGGTGATGTTATTCTTGGTGAAATAGCATACCTTGCGGCCACCCATTCTCTGTTTCTTGAATGCCATGGTTTACTCTCCTTCTTTTTTTCAGAAAGGCAGATCGTCGCTCGAGATATCGAGACTCGGACCTGTGTTGAAGCCATCCGAAGCGGACGGCTGCGCACCAGTATCGGCAGATCCATGGTTCATCCCGCCAGCGTACGGATCCTGCGGCTCGTTGCCGTAGTTTCCGTATCCGTAGCTGCCGGTATCACTTCTGGACTGGCTTGCATTCTTTGATTCCAGGAGCTGCACACGATCGCAGATTACTTCTGTAACGTATACCTTTCTTCCATCCTGAGCGGTGTAATTCCGCGTCTGAATAGAACCCTGGACTCCTACGAGCGAGCCCTTGTGAGCATAGCTTCCCAGGAAATCAGCCTGCTGTCTCCATGCCACGCAGCTGATGAAATCAGCTGTCGGCTGCTGACCATTCTGGCTCTGATTCCCATTCTGGGAAGAGAACCTGCGATCGCAGGCAACCGTGAACGTAGCGACAGAAAGACCTGACTGGGTCTTGCGCACTTCCGCATCTCTGGTCAGTCTTCCGACCAGAACGACACTGTTGATGCTGCCGGCCATTACTTAGCCTCCTTGGCAGCAGGTTTGTTTTCTTTTACTTCATCCATGTTGACGATCAGGAAACGCACAACGTTCGGATTGATACGCATCAGACGATCAAATTCCTTGACGCCGGCATTGTCTGCCTCAAAGTTCACTACGACGTAGTAACCTTTGGTCATATCGTCAATACGGTAGGCGAAATCCCGCATGCCCCATTCGTTGACATTAACGACCTTGCCACCTTCTCTGGTGATAATTCCGTTAAGGCTTTCGATGAGAGCAGCGCGCTTGTCGTCCTCGACACCCGCATTGATGATGTACATGACTTCGTACTTGCTCATTCTAGCACCTCCTTCTGGACTAATGGCCTATACAGGCAAGGAGCAGATTAAAAAATCTAACTCACGGAGAGAATCATAACAGGTTCAAAGAACTTCTGCAATCTTAATTTTCCTGCATCTGCGATTTTGCTATCAATGATTGAGCAGGCCTGCACATTTTCCCTGATGGAGTCAAATGAAATCGCCCGTCTTTCGAAAATAGCACCATATACTTTTCGACACAAAACAAGCAGAATCAAGTGTTTCCTGGATCTGCTTCTTCTGAGTTTCATTCGGTTCTAATCTGAACTTGTATCCTTTTACCACTGTGCTCCTATTATCGGATACGCAGCAGAAAGAGTGTTTCTGCTGAACATGTTCCGGCTTTCATCCCAAAGCTGAAGCACTTAGGCTTTCTCGCCGGTTACTTGAAAATGCCTTTTGCGTCTATCCAGCTCTCCATCCTTATCTGCCAGTATATTTCTCAAACCGGTACTTCTGGACAATCTCCGGATATTTCTTATGATCCACTTCGCTCAGAAACATCTCAAGGGGCCTTGCATAAAGCCTGCAGTCTCCGTAAAGGGCCTGGTAGACCATCAGCTGTTCTCCGGTTTCAGTCTGCTCTGCAACGCCCATGATCCGGTACAGATAAGTCGATCCTTCCGGATGGAGTTCCCGCTTGAAATGCTTCACGATTTCTCCCGGAACAAAACTACGGTCGCTCATAAGCCGAACTGCTTCAGGAAATTCTGAATATGGGCACAGGCCGACTTCAGTTCTTCCAGGCTGTATGCATAGGAAATCCGGACAAACCCCTCACCGCTTGGACCGAACGCATTACCTGGAATCACGCACACCTTTTCTTCCTGCAGCAGGCGCACGCAGAAGTCATAGCTGGAAAGTCCGGTCGGCGTGATGTTAGCAAACACATAGAATGCACCTTCCGGCATCGGTGTATGAAGGCCCATCTTATTCAGTTGGCTGACCAGGAAGTTTCTTCTGGCTTTGAACGACTCACAATGCAGATCAATGTCATGATCCGAGCGCTTCGAAATCGCTTCGATTGCCGCAAACTGAGCCGGCGTAGCCGGACCCATTGTCGTGTACTGATGGATGGTCGTCATGGCATTGATCATCTCTTTGCTGGCCAGCACATAGCCAAGTCTCCATCCGGTCATGGAATATGCCTTGGAGAACCCTGAGACGATCATCATCTGATCACGCATGTCTTCAAATCTTGCCATGGAATACCGCTCGCCGCCATAGGTCAGTTCCAGATAGATCTCATCATTCAGCGTATAGATATGATGCTTCTTCAGAATCGGGATGATCTTCTCATAGTCCGTTTTCTCCATGATTCCGCCGGTCGGATTGCACGGATAGTTCAGGATGATCATCTTCGTCTTATCGGTGATGCAGGCTTCCAGTGCCTCCGGAGTAACCTTGAAGCCTTCGCTCTCCTTCAGCTTCAGATAGACCGGAACAGCCCCAGCCAGAAGAACTGCAGGCTCATATGCAATATAGCCAGGATCCAGAACGATGCACTCATCGCCCGGATTCAGCACACAGCGGCAAGCCAGATCAATCGCTTCCGAAGCACCGCATGTCACCAGAACATTCTCGGTTTCATAGCCTTCGACGCCGAATCTTCTGCGGTAGTATTCCGGAACTCCTTTTCTTAACTGCTCCAGGCCCTTGGAAGGCGGGTAATACGTACGTCCCTTTTCAATGGCATAGATTCCTTCTTCGCTGATATGCCAGGGCGTCGGAAAATCCGGTTCGCCGACTGACAGCGAAATGACACCCGGAGTCTGCCTTGCCAGGGAAAAGAATTTCCAGAGCAGAGATTCCGGCATGTCTTTGACGCGATCGCTCAGATAGCTTTCACTCATGGACAATCTGCCTTTCATCCTTAAGCGGCTCTTCTTCCAGCATCATGCCTTCTACTTTGTATTTTTTCAGCATGAAGCAGGTCACAGTGGAAGTGACGCCTTCAATCGGCGCCAGTTTCTGCCCGACGAAATCGCCGATCTCCCTCATCGTTTTGCCTTCAATCGTCACCAGGAATTCCGACTTCCCGCTCATGAGATACAGGCTGGTCACCTCATCAAAGCGCGCGATACGCTCTGCAATGGCATCGTAGCCTACGTCACGTTCCGGCTTCGCGCTGACTTCAATGACCGCGCTGCAGCGCTCATCATTGGTCTTGTCCCAGTTGATCACCGTATGATAGCCGCAGATTACTTTGTCCTTTTCCAGCCGCTCTTTTGCACGCAGGACATCCGCTTCCTTCTCATTCAGTGCATCTGCCAGATCTTCAGCTGAAATCTGCGGGTCATTTTCAAGCAGGTGCAGCATTGCCAGTTCATCCATAATAAACCCTCCATCCGGATAATGCCTTTATTCTAGCATCCCTGTTCCTGAAAGAAACAGGAGAATTGAACTGCCAGGAAGTCTATACAGATTGCCTCGAATGAAGTTTTCATGATCCTCTTCCAGATGATAGAATCCTTGCGTAAAGAGGGGACATTTTCATGAATGGAATCGTGGACGTAGGAGGCGGAGAACGCGGCATCTTCGGAGCAGGCATCTTTGACTGGTGCCTGGATCATGGAGTCTCATTTGATTATCTCATCGGTGTTTCTGCCGGCAGCGCAAATGAAGCATCTTTCCTGGCAGGTCAGAAGGGAAGGAACTATCAGTTCTACACCAATTACAGTTTCCGGAAAGACTACATGAGCTTCCGCAACATGATCACCAAAGGAAACTATATTGATCTGGAATATATCTATGGGGATGCGCTGACGAATTCAGGGGGCGAGAACCCGCTGAACTTCGAACAGATCATGAAAAGCGGCAGAACTTTCCGCATCGTTGCGACAGACGCTGTGACAGGCAAGCCAGTATACTTTGATTCTCATGATATGGTGCAGGATGACTATGGCGCAATCAAAGCCAGCAGCTGCGTACCGGTTGCTTCCAAGCCTTATGCATGGAAAGGCGGTATCTATTTCGATGGGGGACTCTCTGACCCCATTCCATTTCAGAAGGCATTCGATGCCGGCTGCGAGAAGGTCATCGTCATCCTCACAAGACCGCGGCACTATTACCGCAATTCCTCAAAGGATCAGAAGTTCGCATGGTTCTTGAAGAAATGGCCGATGGCTGCTGAAGCGCTGAAGAAACGGGCAGAGACTTACAACCGTGAGCTGGATGAAGCAATCAGTCTCGAACGGCAGGGGAAAATTCTGATCCTTGCTCCGGACAGCATTGAAGGCATGGACACGCTGACCAAAGACCGGCAGAAGATCATTGATCTCTATCACAAAGGGCAGAAGGAAGCAGAAAAGATCCCCGCATTTCTGAATCTCTGAATCCCGGATATTCTGATCGAAAAAGAAGCTTTGCATCCGGATGGAGAATCCTCCATTCAGGACACAAGGCTTCTTTTCGGTTTACAGATCCTGCAGCACACCGTTCTTCAGCAGCACTCGGTGATCGCTGAGCTTGGAGACTTCATTCGAGTGTGTAACGGCAATGATGGTCTTGCCGAACTTCTCGCTCAGCATCTGGAACAGCTTGATGATCTCCTGCTCCGTCTCCGTATCCAGATTGCCAGTCGGCTCATCCGCGAAGATCAGATCAACGTTTCCGGCAATTGCTCTGGCAATCGCAATTCTCTGCTGTTCTCCGCCGGAAAGATGCGTGACAAGCCGATCTGCCTTCGTATTGGCAATGCCCACCATATTCAGCAGTGCATATGCCATGTCCTTATGGTTCCCAGGAATATCATTGTCCGTTTCCGTCATCGCCACCAGGATATTCTCCAGGCCGGTGAGATAGGTGATCAGGTTATAAGACTGGAAGACCACCCCGATCTTGTTGCGGCGGTATTTATACAGCCCCATCTGATCGATATCTTCCTCCTGATAATAAACATGTCCGCTTTCCTGCTTATCCAGGCCTGCCATGATCGACAGCAAGGTCGTCTTGCCTGATCCGGAAGGGCCCAGGATCGTATAGAACGTTCCTTCTTCAAAGCTGTAGGAGAGATGCTTCAGGATCTCGCGCTTGTAGCCGCCGTCAATATAGCCATAGCAGAGATCTTCCAGTTTCAGTATCGTTCCCATAGTGTCCTCCTCAGTTCTGCTCCAGAAGAATCTGCTTCGGATTCAGACGCATGATCATGAAGGAAGGAATAATGATTGCAATCAGCACGACTCCCGTTCCGAGCAGATAGATCTTCCCGATCAGCAGCGGCGAAACAGACACATGGTACTGAGAAAGCAGATCTTCCTGCGTCACCTCCGTGAAATAATCGGTGCTGTCGCTGAAGTAATAGCCGCCATCATTGTCATCCGTCTCATACTGGGCATCCGAAGCTGTCTGATAATTCAGCACAGTCTCGCCAACCTTGCCGGCAAGCAGAGAACCGGATATCGAAGCAAGCCCGAATCCGATGACTGCAATCACGAACAGCTCCGCGAACAGCTGCAGCACGATTTTTGCCTTGGACACGCCGATCGAAAGCAGTACACCGATCTCGTATTCTCTGGTCTTGAGCGTCAGCGCAGTCACCAGAGAAATGATCACTACCGCATTGACGACCACGATCCAGACCACGATATTGGCAAAGAAGCTCAGCGTATCAAGGGGTCTGGCCATCTTCTTGAAGGTCTCATTGTTCGCATTGAGAATCGTATAAGGTGCCAGGCTGCTGCTATGATCTGCCACGAACTGGTCGACATGGAGCGGATCATCGAGCAGATACACAACCTTGGTCGGAACACTCACTGCCGCTTCGATATCTTCCAGGTTCACTCCCTCGTAATATTCCGGATGAACCTTAACCGCAACCTCGATCTGCTTCTTCATGTATTCTGCATAAGATGTCATCGGCATGAGCACGATATTCTTCGGCGATTCATAGGGGGACATCCATTTATAATTCTCTGAGCTCGGATCCACATCGTTCTTGGTCGTGTAGATGCCGCAGATTTCCAGTTCGAGGTTCAGCTCATCTGCAGTCGCACCGCCATTGAGATAATCCTGCTGGGAATAGGTATCCAGAGTCGTCAGGGTGATGGTATCGCCGACCTTCAGATTATTCTGATCGGCAAGTTCCTGCGTGATCAGGACAACATTCTTTGCGTCATCGATATCGCTCTGCGTGAACATGTTTCCGGAAACCACATTGAAGGTTCCTTCCGCAAATTCAATCATATTCGGATACATGTTCGCATAGATCATGATATTCGGATCCCGGTACTCTACCGTATTGCCATTCTCATCGGTATACGTAGAAGTTCCCCGGTTCTCCTCATTGCCGACCGGCACATTGTCAAATCCGACGCTGTAGGCAGTTGTATTAACCATGTAGTTGAACGCAATGACCCGCTCATCCCTGGACAGTTCCTGAGCAAGTGAAGCGTCAATGGTCGGTGAATTCTGATACGCCTGATTGATCTCATCTTCATCCGTCAGAGTATTCACGTAGTTGTAATACGAGTTGTAATCCACTTCATAACTCACGACGGCCCGCATGGACTTCCTGGTAAGGATCTTCGCATTTTCAGCCGCTTCAGAAATGCCAAGGCCGAGAATCACCAGATTCCCGATCAGGAAGAACGTGATCATCAGAAGTATGGTTTTGGTTGGCTTGCGTCTTACATAAGCCCAGGCGCGTTTCAGAGCATTCAAAGTTCAGACCCTCCCTTCATTTCTATCTTGATCTGATTCTGTTCTCAATGAGTTTCTGCCGTCGGAGAAGCAGATGCTTCCGGCGAAGAACTGGATCCCGGCGAGACCGGTACAGCATCAGGATTATTAGAGCCTGAGCTGCTCGGAGCGGTCGTCGGTTCTGCCGTCGGCGCAGGCGTCGGGGTGGCAGCGGTCTTCGGTCCTGTCGATACCTGATATGCAATGCGTGCATTCAGAGACAGCGGGCGTTCACAGCCATTGCCGACATCACTTGTTCCATAGCTGCAGGCATATTTTGTGATCTGGCCCGGCGTCGGATATTCATCGCTGGTCGTCGGCTGATAATCTGCACCATATTCGCCAGCCTGGATATTCGCTCCTTTGGAATTCACATCATCCACCCATGCTTTCAGTTCCAGATAATCCTTGCCAAGCCACTGGCGGCTGTTCGTCTGCAGGATCGGAAGATACAGAGAAACCGTCAGCTCCAGAACTGTTCCGCTGTCTACGACAGTACCGGCATTGATGGACTGGGAAATGACAGAACCTGCGGGCGCCTCATTATAGATAGACTTGGTGACTACCGTGACATCATTGTTCTTATCCGCCGTCCAGGCGTCCAGCTGTTCCTTGGTATAGCCGACCAGATTCGGAACGGTCACCCCTTTGCCTTTGGAAACCACAAAGGTGATCGTCCCGCCTTCTTCCAGGGTCTGACCAGCCTCCGGAGACTGGGAAATGACTAATCCGGAATCCACCTTGTCAGAATAAGTCTCCTGCTTGTTGACAGTCAGCTTCTTGGACGCAGCCCAGCCGTTTGCCCCTGCGAATTCCTTATTCACCCAGCTCTCGACCGTAACCTGTCCAGCCGGCGCAGCACCTTTGGAACAGATGATATTCAAGGTCGTTCCCCTGGTAAAGGAAGATTCATCCGCATTCTTCAGATCATAGGAAATCACTGCACCGCTTTCCACTGTCGTGCTGTATTGTGTGGTAACCTTGGTCTTCAGAAGCTTATTTTCATTGATCCAGTCCGTGATCTCGCTCTGAGTCATATTCCTGATATCCGGAAACGTCACAGCCTCATCCGGATCCGGTCCAAGCGAGAGCGTGAAGGTCACCGGAGTATCCTTCCTGATCTTTGTCCCGGCAGAAACACTCTGCGAAAGAATCAGGTCTTTATCGATCTCCATGCTGTATTCGGGCGTAGCCGTTGCGACCACGCCGGCATCCATCTTATTCTGCTTTGCCCAGGCAGAGACAGAATTGAGATCCTTTCCGACAAAGTCCTGCATCACGATATGCGGAGCAAATCCGAACCAGTAGATCAGGAAAGCCGCAGCCGCTGCAGCTGCCGCAATCAGAATCTTTCCTCCTGCTGACAGATGCCGCTTCGGCTTCTCAATCTTCACCCGTTCTTCTTCTGCAAACGAATCCGGGGAATCCGGATCTCCATACGCCTCTTTTTCATCAAATCCGGAATTGTCTTTCAGCTCATCCGAAAACGTCTTCAGCTTCTTCGGTTCCTCCATCCGGACCATCTCATCCAGATCGGTTCCCGGCTTCTTTTTCACTGGTGCCGTATAATCTTCTTCCCGGTCATATTCAGTTTCTCTGACGAGACGCTTTTTCGGGACAAAATCATCAACCGTATCAATTTTCACATTCCGGCCATGCTTCTTTGCGTCTACTTCCTTGGCAAGCTCAGCCATGAAATCCTTTTTCTCTGCCATGCGCACTTCCCCCGTATCTGCTTCATTTTAAAATGCGGACGATTCTGCCGCAACCGAACCAAGTCAGGAAAGAAAAGCTGAATTCTTCAGAAAAGTGCATAACCATGCGCTTTTCATGGAATTCGGCTGATGGATCTTAAATGAAATTTAAGAAAGCAATTGCTCAATCTTCTGCTTTCAGCTCGAAAATCATATCGCGCAGCTCCGCTGCCCGTTCAAAGTCGAGAGACTTAGCTGCTTCTTTCATCTCTGCTTCCATATCAGCAATCAGAGATTCCTTGTCCTTCTTTCCGAGCTTGTTCTTCTTTTTCAGATACTTTGCGGCCATCTCCTTGGTTTCCTTGCCGCGGATCGCTTCCTCGACCGGCTTGATGACCGTTTTCGGCGTGATGCCATGTTCTCTGTTATATGCTTCCTGAATAGTCCGTCTGCGATTGGTTTCATCAATCGCATGCTTCATCGAATCCGTCATGACATCCGCATACATGATGACTTCACCATTGGCATTGCGGGCTGCCCGGCCGATTGTCTGAATCAGCGAACGTTCCGAACGCAGGAATCCTTCCTTATCTGCATCCAGGATGCAGACCAGAGAAACCTCCGGAATGTCCAGGCCTTCTCTAAGCAGGTTGATGCCGACGATGACATCAATCTTGCCAAGTCTCAGATTCCGGATCACTTCCGAACGTTCCAGCGTCTTGGTCTCATGATGCAGATAAGCAACTTTATAAGAACGATCCTTCAGATACTGGGTCAGATCCTCGGCCATGCGTACGGTCAGCGTCGTGATCAGCACCCGTTCATTGCGGGCAATGCGGGCATCAATCTGATCGCAGATATCATCCACCTGTCCTTTTGTCGGCTTGACGGTGATTTTCGGATCGAGCAGTCCGGTCGGACGGATGATCTGCTCCACGACTTCATGATTCACATGATCCAGCTCATAATCTCCTGGGGTAGCACTGCAGTAGACTACCTGGTTGATCATGGACTCCCATTCATCAAACTTCATCGGTCTGTTTTCCAGAGCAGAAGGCAGGCGGAACCCGTAATCCACCAGTACCTGCTTGCGCTGATGATCGCCATTGTACATTCCTCTGACCTGCGGCAGAGAAACATGCGACTCATCCACAAACAGCAGGAAGTCCTTCGGAAAATAATCAAACAGATTCCATGGCCTCTGTCCCGGAACTCTTCCGTCAATATGCATGGAATAGTTCTCGATGCCGGAACAGTAGCCATTCTCCCGGAGTGCTTCCAGGTCAAATCTGGTTCTCTGCTCCAGACGTTCGGCTTCCAGCAGCTTCCCCTCTGAGCGGAAATATTTCAGTCTGTCCTCGAGCTCTGCTTCGATATCATTGCATGCCCGTTCCATCGTTTCCTTAGAGCGCGCATATCCGGAAGCAGGAAAGATATTGTAGAACTGATAAGCCTGCTGGGTATGTCCGGTTACCGGATCCACTTCCGAAATCCGGTCGATCTCATCGCCGAACATCTCGATGCGGATATTGAACTGATCGGTATAGCTCGGCGTGACTTCAATCACATCTCCGCGCACCCGCAGCGTTCCGCGCAGCTGGTCCTGATCATTGCGGCGGTACTGCAGACTGATGAACTTGCGCAGCAGCGTATTGCGATCATAGGTTTCTCCTACCCGGATCGTGAAGAACATATCCTTGTACTGCTTCGGATCCGAAGCAGCATAGATGCAGGCGACCGATGCCACCACAATCGTATCTCTGCGCTCGAGCAGCGAATTCAGAGCAGACTCGCGGAACATATCCAGCTCTTCATTGATCGCCGCCGTCTTCTCGATATACATGTCGGTTTTCGGCATATAAGCCTCAGGCTGATAGTAGTCGAAGTTCGAGACAAAGTATTCGACCCGGTTGTGCGGAAACAGTTCCTTGAATTCGCTGTAAAGCTGTCCGGCCAGGGTCTTGTTATGAGAAAAGACCAGAGTAGGCCGATTGACTCTGGCTATGACATTTGCCATGGTGAAGGTCTTTCCAGTGCCGGTAGCACCTTCCAGCACCTGTTCTTTTTTTCCTTCTTTCAGTCCTTCGACCAGCTGATCAATTGCCTGCGGCTGATCGCCAGTCGGAGAAAACGGCGAAACCAGTTCAAAATGATCAGCCATGTAGAATCTCCTTTGCCTTTGCAAGCTGCGGATCATGATCCTCATTCGTCTGCCAGTCCAGCACCACTGCTGAAATCAGTCTCTCATAGACATCTTTGTTCAGGATTCCGGTCTCTTCCATTTCATGATCCTGCTGATACTTCAGAATTGCATTCTGCGTCGATTCATCAAAATACCCATCGGTGCGATCCGCCTCATAGCCAAGATACTGCAGCAGCATCTGTGCTTCCTTCGTATAATCAGAAACCGAATCCAGCGCATAGGAATCGCCTTCCTCCATTGCGGTATAGCTCGTATAGAGCACCTCCGGGAGCTTCACTTCTTCATCCGGAACAATGCCGGTGCCATTGACCCATACTCCTTCCGGAGACATCCATTTCGAATCGGTATATTTCAGTGCACTGCCATCATCGAAATACTTCGTGATCTGAACCGTTCCTTTTCCATACGTCGTCTCTCCGACGATGGTCACATCATCTCTCTGTTCTTTCATGGCCAGCGTGAACGCTTCCGCTGCCGAAGCAGTATTTCCATTCACCAGCAGCACAATCGGTCCGAAGGAGGTGTACTGGCCTTTATCTGTATAGGTTTTCATCAGGGTTCCATCTGAGTATTCCCGCTGCAGAATCAGCGTGTTCTCCTTCAGAAAATAGCTGAGAACCCCCTTCAGCGCATCCAGGTATCCGCCGCCGTCATCCCGCAAGTCGATGATCAGCCTGGTGACTCCTTTTTCTTCAAACTCATCGAGATAGGACTTCAGCTGGCCTGCGGTTCCTTCTCCGAACTGCAGAATCTGCAGGTAGCCATCTCCTTCCTCCGTGATCCGGCCATCAATCGTATTGGAAACCTCCGCTCTGGTGATCTCCATCGTGACCAGTTCATCCCCGCGCTTGAAAACCACGGTAACCTTGGTGCCCTCTTCTCCCTGCACCAGTCCCCGGATTTCATCAGAAGTCATCCCTTCCACTTTTGTGCCATCTACGGAATAGATGATATCCCCTGCCTGAACGCCAGCAGCCTCCGCCGGTGAGCTGCGGATGACCTTCGTGACCAGCGGAATGCCATCGCTGTTGGTGAACTGCACGCCGATGCCGACAAAGTTCCGGTTGATCGATTGCGTGAATTGCGTGATCTCATCGGCAGACATGTATTCGGTATGAAGATCTTCCTGATTTGCGGTAATGCCTTTCAGGGCCTGATCCGTCAGTCTGGTATCAAGATCCTCAATCGAATCCGCAAAGAACCAGCTGTTCTCCATCAGGTTCATGACCACATTGATCTTGTCAGATGAAGAAGCCTTGCCAGCCGTTGAAAGCAAGGACCTCACGCCAGTCATATTCGGAAGCGGGATCAGACTGCCCAGCAGCCAGCCGACCAGAAATACCGCAATCGAAAGCACCGCCAGCCAGGTCTTCAGAGTTCTGTTCTGCCGGCGGAGCTTCTTTGTTTCTGACTGATCATTCTTCGGATGCTGATCCGTCGACAGGTGCATGATCTCAGGCTCTTTCTCATTCTTTTCTTCTTCCATGGCTATCCTCGCACTGCTCCTATTCTATACTCTTGCGCTAGATGCAGAAAGCAGAATGAATCCCTTCCAAAAACAAAGTACCGGAAGCTCCGGTACCCTGATGAATTCATCCGCCGAACACGGATTCCGGCTTGACTCGGCACGGTGCACCCACACCATTTTCGCATAGGCGATTCAGTGCTGCCGAACCCCAGCCGCAGCCGAAGGCCAGATCGCCATTCCAGCTCTGGGCATAGCTTGCAAACTGATCGGCACTGCCAAGGTAGAACACCTCGATATGGCAATGCGGTCCCGTGCTGTTGCCGGAAGAACCAAGCAGCCCGATCTGCTGACCGGCAGTGACAATCGTCCCCTTGGCAAGCGGAGAGCCTGCCAGCAGGTGCAGATACTTGACTGCATACAGATTTCCGTTGATCTTCGTCAGAAGATATACCTGGTTGCCGCCGCCCCAGCTTCCGCCGTATTGCGAGCCGCAGCCATTGCCGAGATTTCCGTATCCGCAGCCATTGGCACTGTTGATCACAACGCCATTGCCGACTGCCACGACCGAAGAACCAAGCGCACCCGAGAAATCGGCTCCCAGGTGAACACCGCCGCTGGCATAATGCCACGTTCCGGCATTCGGGTTGATCGAAACACCTGGTACCGGATACGTCCATCCTGACGTCGCAGCAACTTCATTGAGTGCTTCGCTGATCTCAGCCATCTGCGCACGGATGGACTCAATATCTGCCGCAATCCGGTTGCCTTCTGCTTCGAGATCGGCACTCTTCTGCTGATATTCTTCTTCGATTACCTGAGCCTGATACTTCAGGGTCAGGATCTGATTCTGCTTGTCCACGACTTCCTGCTTGGCCGTATCCAGCTGTGCCTTCTGCTGCTCCAGATCCGCCTTATCCGAATCCAGTTTTTCTTTATCTGCATTCAGCTTGCTGATCTGATCCGCCAGGTCTTCCATCGTTTTATTGTCATATTCCGTAATTGCGCTGAGTCCATTTGCAATCCGGATCAGCTCATCAAACGTCTTTGCCCCCATCAGCACATCCAGATACTGATTCAGCCGCATCGTCTGCTGCTGATAGGCCATGCGTGCCTTGATCTTGCTTTCCGCCTGATCGATTTCTTTCTGATTCGCTTCGATCTCTGCTTCCAGACTTGAGATCTCTGCTTCCTTGACCGAAATCCTGCCATTCATCTCTGCGATCTGCGCATTCAGACTTGCAATATCACCATTCAATGCGTCTGCCTGATTCTGATAATCCTGAACCAGAGAAGCATAATAAGTGATATTCTCAGCAATCTCAGCCCGCTGACTTTCGATGTCCTTGAGCTTCTGCGAAAGATCTGAACTATGTCCGGACTGATACTGCAGGTACGCCGTGCAGGCCGCCTGATTTGCAGAACCGGAACTCGTGCATAGATTTCCCCAGTATTCCGTATCTGAATAAGGATGATCCGGATCTCCGCTGTCTTCCCCCTCTGCCAGAACTGTCAGCGGCATATTGACTGCCAGCCATGCCGAAAGCAGTATTCTGAACAGTTTTCTCATCAGCGCTTCCACCTCAGGTATTTTGTCACCGAGAAGAACGAACCGATCAGACCGACAATCATTCCGGTCAATAACAGCACTCCATTGACTTTCCACACAAGCGTTTCCGGCGGAATCAGCGAGAACATCTGCGTGATCACATAGCCCCCGGTATACTGATAAAGATAGCGGTAGCCATAATAGGTCAGCACCATCGGAACAATCGAGCCGAGGGCTCCGATGATGATGCCTTCCACGACAAACGGAGAACGGATGAAGTTATTCGTTGCGCCGACATTGCGCATGATCGCAATCTCATCAGCCCGGGCAAGAATCGTGAGCTTGATCGTATTCTGAATCAGGAAAATCGCCAGAATCGACAGCGACAGTGCCAGAATCAGCCCGCCATAGCGGATCGTCCTCAGCACGCTGACCAGCTCGGTCGCACTCATGCCGCCGAAGTTGACGGCAGATACCCCTTCAATCTCAGAAATCTGATCCGCAACCTGCTTCAGTTTCGTGCCATCGCTGATTTCCACATAAAACGAATCATGGAACGGATTCTCATCCCCTTCAAAGGGAGTCATGACTTTTCTGGTCGCCTCATCCGTGAAGCTGTCCATGTAATACTGGTATTCCTGATCCTTGGTGTAATAGGTCACATTCGTGACTTCCGGAATATCCTGAATCGCCAGACTGATCCGGTCTTCCTGTTCTGCTGACTCATAGTCATAGTCGACCATGACAGAAATCTGAATCGACTGTTCCAGACCGGATGTCACCTGGTTCATATTCATGGTGAACAGCATGAACAGGCTGATGATCACCAGCGTAATCGTAACCGCAGAAGCAGCCGAGAAAGACATTGCACCATGCCGGCCTACCCCGCGGAATCCTTCCCGGATCGGGCGGAAGATTCTACTGATCATGCTGAACATATCCTCCTTCCGCAAGGTCTGCGACAATATGCCCATGTTCCAGAACCACCGTGCGCTTGCGATACTTATTCACGATAGTGAGATCATGCGTGACCATCAGAATCGTCGTCCCGTATTCCCGGTTGATCTTGGCAAGCAGACCCATGATTTCATCCGACATTGCCGGGTCCAGGTTTCCGGTCGGTTCATCCGCAATCAGCACCTTCGGGCGGTTTGCAATCGCTCTGGCAATCGCCACACGCTGCTGCTGACCGCCGGACAGTTCATGCGGAAAACTGTTTCCTTTATCATCCAGTCCGACCAGATTCATCACGGAACGCACTCTGCGGCGGATCAGTCTTTTATCCATGTTGATCACTTCCAGAGCATACGAAATATTCTCGAAAACCGTCTTCGTCGGCAGCAGCCGGAAATCCTGGAACACGACTCCGATATTGCGCCGATAGATCGGCACCTTCGAATGCCTGAGCTTGCCGACATCGATTCCGACCACACGAACAGTTCCCTTCGTCGGGATTTCTTCCCCATCCAGCAGCTTGATCAATGTGGACTTGCCGGAGCCAGTCGGCCCGATGATATAGACGAATTCGCCCTGATCAACTTTCAGATTGATATCATAAAGCGCGTTGACGCCGTTTCTGTATTTCTTGTAGACATGCGAGCACTCGATCATCCGTCCTCCTCCTGTCGTCAGATGTCAATTCATTATAAGGCAGGACCATGTTCTCTGCAAAAGAATCACAGATGGAAACTCGGGTAGGTAAACCCCTCTCCATGCATGTCCGTGGCATCCGTTGTGATCACGAATGCTTTCTTGTCATACCGATTGATGATTTCCAGCAATTTTGAATACTGCTGATGAGAAACTACGCATAAGAGCACGACGCGTTCCTCTCCCTGATATGTCCCTCTGGCATTGAAAACGGTGGAGCCTCTCTCGAGTTCATCCGAAATTGCCTGGGAAATTTCTTTCCATTGACCGCTGATGATCTGCACAGACTTGGAAACCGCACCTTCTCCATAACTCAGCACCTGATTGATTGCCCAGGACGTCGCAAACACGGAGATGAGACCGATCAGAACCGCACTCAAGCCATACGTGAACCAGCCAAGCAGAACTGTCAGTCCATCCGTGATCAGGACCAGCGTGCTGACTTGAATCCCGGTATATTTATGCACGATCAGCGGCGGCACATCCATTCCGCCAGTGCTTGCCCCGGTCCGCATGACCAGACCGACACCGACGCCTCCGAGCAGACCCGCATAGAACGAAGCCAGGACCGGATCGATATCCGGAATCGGCACAGTTCTTGCCAGCAGGCTGTTGAAGACCGGATAGCACAGAGAAGACAGAGCTGTTTTCAGAAAGAACTGGCGTCCGAGCGTCAATGACCCGACCTCCAGCAGCACCAGCGTCAGAATATTGGCAATCAGCGTCGGCGACATTCTGGTCAGCGGCTGCACAGCAACTGCAATTCCCGCAACACCGCCGGAAAGCACATGAAAAGGCAGGATGAACATCTCTACCGAAAGACACAGCAGAAACGTCCCTGCAATCACCAGAACAATATCCTTGATTTCCTTGCGAGCCGGTTTCTTCACGACTTCAGATTATAACATGCCCCTGCAAACTGTGGTATCATACGGGAACACTTGAAGGAGGTGCCATTTGAAACCTAGAAAACACTGGTGGATCTGGATTCTGGTCGGCTTCTATATCTGGCTGATCTTCCGCAATTCTCTGATGGTCGCTTCGGCAAGCGATGCGCTTTCTTCCAGAGTCACGCATTACCTGATGAATATTCTTCAGCATTTCGGCCTGTATGCGGATTTCAGCACCTTCCATCACTATGTCCGCAAGCTTGCCCATTTCACGGAGTTTGCCGGACTTGGCTTTCTGGTCGTGCTGGCCATGCATATCTGTCCGCTGTTTTATCACCGATCGCTGAACTTTCTGCTGTTTCTGTTCAGTGTCCCGTTTGCGGACGAGAAGATCCAGCTTCACGTTGCGGGGCGAAGCAGCCAGTTCACAGATATGCTGATTGACTGCAGCGGCTGTCTTTTGGGTGGCTTTCTCTGCTATGTGCTGTTTCTGATCCTGAAAGATCTGTTCTGTCACCCGAAGACTCCATCCTGACAGCATGAAAAGGAATGCATGGTCCTGATACAGGATTCTGCATTCCTTTTCTGATAGGGAAGCGGATCTTGGAAGAAACTCAGATCGCTCCGACGAGATCGATGCCCGGCTTCAGCGTCTTGGCACCCGGTCTCCACTTAGCAGGGCATACTTCATTGCCATTCTCACGGACAAACTGGCAAGCCTCTACCTTGCGGAGCAGTTCGTCAGCATTTCTGCCGACACTGCCGGAACTGACTTCATAAGACACGATCTTTCCATCCGGATCGATGATGAATGTTCCGCGTTCTGCAAGACCATCAGATTCGATCAGCACATCGAAGTCCTTTGCCAGGGCCTGCGTCGGATCGCCGATCATCGGGAATGTGATCTTGGAAATCGCTTCCGAATGATCATGCCATGCCTTGTGCACGAAGTGCGTATCGCAGGATACGGAATAGATTTCGCATCCGATCTTCTTGAAGCTCTCATAGTTATTCTGGAGATCTTCGAGCTCTGTCGGGCAGACAAAGGTAAAGTCAGCCGGATAGAAGAAGAATACGCTCCACTTGCCGAGCAGATCATCCTTGGTCACGGTCTTGAAGGTTTCATCGGCATAGGCCTGTACGCTGAACGGGGATACTTCCTTGTTGATTAAAGACATGTTTTCTTCTCTCTTTCTATCGTCACACCGATTTCTCAGTCCATCAGAGACTGGGAAATCATCCAGATTGCCTTGCTGAAAGACTCAATCAGGTCATCCATCTTTGCAGAGACCAGAGCGGATCCTTCTTCTTCAGCAGCAGTCTTCACTTCTTCAGCAAGCTTTTCCAGCAATGCGAAGTCATCTCTGACCTTCGGAAGAAGTTCATCTGCCTTCACATACACACCCTCAGACTCTGAAATCTTCGAAAGCTTCAGGAATTCCTTCAGGGTAGATGCCGGAGCCCCGCCGATCATCAGCAGTGTCTCCGCAACTTCATCAATCTCTTCGCTGACTTCATCGTAATAAGATTCCAGCTGCGCATGAACCGTGAAGAATGCACTTCCTTTCACATACCAGTGATAAGACTGAAGCTTGTGGTAAAACACTTCGAGACTGCTGAGCAGTTCATTCATGGATCCATTCAATTCTTTTTTCATTTCTTATATCTCCTTCCAGGAACTGTTTCCGTTCCTTTACTGTCTTTTGACATTGATATAATATTCTTTGCCATCACCTGTTTATAGCAATTTTGAACGCATTTTATTGCATTATTTTCCGTTCTATTAATTTTTTATTGTGAATAATAATACGATCATCCGGAATATCAGCACTTTTTAGATTATTTTGAAAAGATAGTTGCATTTTCTTTCCTAATTCATGACTTTCATGTCAGAATAAAGGCATGAAAAAGAACACAGAAGAAAACTATTCCTTCGGAAACCTTCCGGTTTATCTGGAAAACAAGGAAATATGTTCAGCCGATCCGCATCAGGAATTAGCCCACTGGCACGATATGCTGGAACTGATCCAGGTAGAGAGCGGCGAAATGCACTGCCACGTCAATGACTCGGACTTTCTTCTGAAGAAAGGAGATATCTGCATCATCAATCAGGAACAAGTCCATCGAGTCTACAGCACAGAACAAGAGAAGCCCTGTTCTGCTCATACTCTGACCGTGAATCCGATGATGCTGTCATCGATTCACGATCTGTATAACGAACTGATCCTGCCGGTCATCAGCGATGGCGACTTCACGCATATCCGCATGAACGGAAGAAACAGTCATGCCCGGATGATCTCAGATCTCATGGACGAGCTGAGGCAGCTCGCAGAAGAAAAACCTGCAGGCTATGAGCTGCAGGCATTGGCATATGTCTCCATGATTCTGAGACAGGTCTATCTCGTCCATATGAACGAGCCTATGGAACAGGATCACGATGAAGATCTCCGTCTTCAGAAGAAGATGACTACTTATATCTATGAGCACTACGCAGACCGCATCGGTCTGAATGACATCGCTTCCTCCGCTGGCATCAGCCGTTCCAAGTGTGCCGCCGTCTTCAGCAAGTATACGGAAACTTCTCCCATTGACTTTCTGAATTCCTATCGTCTCGAGATGTCAGCAGCTATGCTGAAGAATACCAATGATTCAATCTCTTCGATTGCTTTTTCCTGCGGCTTCAGCCAGCAGAGCTACTTCAACCGGATGTTCTTAAGAGAATACGGAGTAACACCAAAAGCCTACCGGAATGCTTCAAGAGCATAAGCATTATATGCATGCATGAAGGTCAGGAAGCTGAAACTAGATAACTCCAATAATATATAATATAGATAACGAGAAAGAACATCGGAGGTCTTCTGACGAGAATGAAAAACAATAAGCAGACTATCATCCTGTTCATTTCGATCATATGCAATGTAATTCTTGCAATGATGAATTTGATTGGTCCCGATTTCAGTACGCCCAGGTTGACCGATTCTTCCTGTTCAGAACTAGCGGAGTGGAAAACCGCAGTGCTTGCACAGTCTGGAAGTGATTCTTTGCTGATCACAGCAGATGAAGACGGAGGAATTGCAAAGAAATATAAGCTCGATGACCGCTATTATGCAATGGTTTATGATCAGGCACAAGACGTAATTCTGCTTACATCACCGTCATACGTACTTTCGATCGGAAAAGATGGAATGCAGAAAACAAGCGAAGCAATTGATGATTATGATTCGACGTGGTACTGCGAGACATTCTGGTTCAATAGTAAGATAACAGTTCATTCCGGTATTTTCATTCAGAAAGACAAGCGTCTTTCGGGGCATGCAAACTCTCTGGAGGATGCGATCTACAGGCCAATGCTGAAAGCAGAGCAGTTTGACCAGATGGTCCTGTCTGCCGCAATTAGCCGGTAATACCAATCAATCTTCTCTTGCAATTGCTTCCGTCGTTCCGGAGGTAATCCGGATCAGATCATCCGGAGCGAGTTCCACCTGGGTGCCGATCTTCCCTCCGGATACCAGTACCGTATCAAACAGGATGATCGTCTCATCATAGAAAGTTCTGAACTGCTTCTTCATTCCGATCGGGCTGCAGCCGCCATGAATATAGCCGGTGGTCTTCAGAAGATCTTTCTGGGGAATCATCTCTACGCTCTTGACGCCAGCTGCTGCAGCACACGCTTTGAGATCAAGCTTCTGCTTCACCGGAACCACGAACACATAAAAGTTCTTATCATTTCCTTCCGTCACCAGGGTCTTGAACACCTGGTCCGGATCCTCTCCGCATTTTTCAGCGACTGAAACTCCATCGATCCTGCCATCTTCGGCATCATAGGTATGCTCGGTATATGCAATGTGCTCCGCGTCCAGAATGCGCATCACATTGGTTTTCACTTTTTTATCCTTTGCCATATCAGCCTCCGGAAATGATTATGCCTCTCTCTGGTTCAATCGGAAAGCAGAATACGATCATTGTCCAGATCGCTGCCGGATTTTTCATGGAACATGCGAACCAGTTTTTCAACTGTGAGGTGGGTCCGTTCTTCTCCCCTCAGGTCCAGCACAATCTTTCCATCCTTCATCATCAGCGTCCGGTTTCCGACTGACAGTGCCTGATGCATGTTATGGGTCACCATCATGCAGGTCGTATGATTCTTCGCGACTGTTTCTTCCGTCAGCTTCATGATCTGCTCTGCAGCCTGCGGATCCAGTGCCGCAGTATGCTCATCCAGCAGCAGCAGCTTCGGCGGAACAATGGTCGCCATTAACAGAGTCAGAGATTGCCTCTGACCTCCTGACAGGGTCCCGACTGGCGCATTCATGCGTTCTTCCAGGCCATTGCCTAACAGCTTCAGCTGTTTTCGGAATTCTGCTTCATCTTTCTTCGAGATTCTCGAAAATGCCCTGGTATGTTCGCCAGCGCGGAGATAAGCAAGGGCCAGGTTCTCTTCAATCGTCATATTCGGAGCAGTTCCCTTCAGGGGATCCTGGAACAGCCTTCCGATATATTTTGATCTTCTGTATTCCGGCAGGAACGTGATATTCTCTCCATCCAGAATAATGGAACCGGAGTCAACGAGAAACGTACCGCAGATAGCATTGAACAAGGTGGACTTGCCAGCTCCGTTAGATCCGACGATCGTAATGAAATCACCGTCTTCTACCGTCAGGCTGAACTGGTCCAGCGCCTTCTTCTCATTGACGGTACCAGGATTGAAGGTTTTTGAGATCCGATCGATCTTCAGCATGATCTGTGTCCTTCCTTTCTCGCTCTTGCCGAGACTGCCATATTGTCCTTGATTGCCGGAGCAGCGATGGCGAGGGCCACGATGATTGCAGTCATCAGCTTCAGACCCTCAATCGGAATGATTCTGGTCTGCAGGACAATGGCATAGATGAACCGATAGACAAGATTGCCGATAAGACATGCGAAAATGTTTCCTGTCAGGGACTTTCTTCCTTTGATGATGCCTTCGCCGATGATCAGGCAGGCAAGGCCGATCGTCACAATGCCGGTACCGGCATTGATATCGGCACTGCGCTGCAGCTGTCCGGCCAGGCCTCCGGAAAGTGCCGTCAGGCTGTTTGCGATGCAGAGACCCACGGTAATGGTAAAGCGGGGATTGATCGAACTAGCCCGCACCATATCCGGATTATCGCCGGTTGCACGGATGCTGAGACCAAGTCTTGTCGTCAGAAACCAGCGCAGGATCGCCATGCACAGAAATGCAATCATGCCGCTGAAGAGGATCGTGTACCAGCTGCCGCCGATGCCGGTCTTGCGGAAAAGCGTAAATACCGTATCCGACTTCAGCAGGCTGACATTGCTCGACCAGCCCATGGCCATCAGATTGATCGTGTACAGTCCGGTATTGGTCACAATGCCGGCAAGAATCGATGGGACTCCCAGCCTGGTCTGCAGGAATGCCGTCACGAATCCGGCACACGCTCCTGCCGCAAGCGCAAGAAAGAGACCAGCAAACGGATGCCCGTTCGCAGCCGAGCTGACGCAAACCGCCATCCCGAGCACGAAGCAGCCATCCGTTGTAAGATCCGCAATATTCAGAATGCGATAGCTCAGGAACAGGGCCAGGGCTACCAGTGAGTAGATGCACCCGAGTTCCAGTGCAGTCTGAATGATGTGAAGCATGTCTTATCCTCCGTCAGTCTTCTGTTGTAGTTACCTCGACGATTTTTCCGAAATCATTGAACATGGAATAATCTGCGTTCAGAGCAGCTGCGGTCTCCGTGTTGACCGTGATGATTCCGCCTGGCATCACTTCATAGGATTCATAATAATCGCCAAGAGATTCCATTCCTTCCGTCATCGCCTTGAAGGCAAGATCAGCTGTTTCTGTTCCAAGATCAGTATAGTTCACGCCGCAGGTTGCGAATGCACCATTGCGGACAAAGGAATCAGCCCCTGCATAATGCGGGATTCCAGCTTCTGCAAGCGTCGGAGCGATGGCAAGTTCTGCTGCCATGACGACATTATCCGTCGGAGTGAAGACCGCATCCACGCCATCTGCGACAAGCGAAGAAGCTGCCTGGATGACTTCATCATTCGTATTTCCGGTTGCTTCGACATATTCAATTCCCTTCTGATCCAGATATGCCTTTGCATCCTCGATCGGCTTGACGGAGTTGGTTTCCGATTTCGAATAGAGGAGACCGATCTTCTTCGCATCCGGGTTCTGGGCAAAGATCATATCCATGATCTGAGTCGTGTTCAGCGCATCGGAAGTCCCTGAAACATAATCAATTCCGGTGAGTTCTGCGCTGTCCGGATCAGAGATTGCCGCAAAGATGACCGGAGTCCTGGTTTCTTCTGCTGCTGCCGTCATCGTCTGAGCAGCCAGCGTCGCAATCGGAATGATGCAGTCAGCGCCATCAGCGATGACCTGAGAGCCGATCTGCTGCAGCGTGGTCTGATCATTCTGACCGGAATACACATCGCCATATTGAATCGTCACACCGTTTTCTTCAGCAAGCTTGTCCAGCTCAGCAGTAATGGCATCGGCAATCTCATCGAGCGATGCATGATCAAGCTGTTTGACGACCGCAACCTTATACGTTTTCGATTCTGCAGAAGCGGCGGCAGTCGCAGACGCAGTGCCTGCAGCGGCAGCGGCGGATCCGCTGCTGCATGCAGCAAGGCTTCCTGCCATCAGTGCTGTAAGTGCAGATTTCATCATTGCTGTGTACTTCATGTTTCTTTCCTCATCTTTCCTTCGTCTGAGCGGCAGATGTGCAGCTGCTTTGCCAGAGCAGCTGTTTCAGGAAAAAAGACTCCTATCCCATATATGGGACAGGAGTCTTTGATAACTTCTGCGATACCACCCAACTTGATGTCTATACCTGACATCCTCTCGCTTACGTACCATCATACGCATCTGATTGATAACGGGATCGAATCCCGGCCTTCGTACTTGGAACATCCGTTCCGTTCAGTCAGCCCTCATGGAGTCCATTCCTTCAGCATCCGCCTGTTCCGATTCCACCGCCCGGAACTCTCTTTGAAGTTTCAGTCTGAGCTACTCGTCTCCGTCTTCGGTTTTCTGGTATACCTGTATTCTCCGCATCCGATGTCCCGAAGTCAACTGCGTTTTCTTCTTTTTTCAGATTCTGCTTTGATTTTTCAGCATAGATCTGAAATATTTTTCATTAATCTTTCTTCACAAGCTTATATCATCAGAAACTGTTTTCTGCTGAGATTCTCACAGTTCTGGACGGTTTCCTTCATTGACCCTTTCTGGTCCGGGTCCTAGAATAAATTGAGAAAAAGGAGAATTGAACATGAAAATCAGTGATGCTGTGCGGAAAGATGAGGTCGTCAGACTCTCGGAAGATGAACGCAGCGTAATCATACTGGATCAGACGCAGCTCCCTAACCGCACCATTGACCTCACGCTGAACAAGGAACAGGAGATGTGGGATGCCATCAAGCTCCTGCAGGTCAGAGGCGCTCCGGTCATCGGGGTCTTTGCCGGATATGCAATGTATGTGCTGGCTCTGAATGATCCCTCTGACAGCTATGAATCATTCTTCAGGGAATTTCACCGTCAGAAAGAATATCTGAATACTTCCCGTCCGACTGCAGTCAATCTTTCCTGGGCGCTGAACCGCCAGGAAACGCTGGTTAAAGAAAAATGCAATCTGCCGGTTTCTGAGATTGTCGAGCTGCTGAAGCAGGAAGCGCTGACAATTCATCAGGAACAGCTGGATATCACGAAGAAGCTGGCCGAATACAGCCTTTCTCTGATCAAAGACGGAGATGGTCTGCTCACCCACTGCAACGCTGGCCGGCTTGCCTGCCTTGGCTACGGAACCGCGACCGCTCCGATGTATCTCGCCCATGAGAAAGGCTGGAATATCCATGTCTATTCTGACGAGACAAGGCCGCTGCTGCAGGGTGCCCGGCTGACCTCCTATGAGCTTGCCAGAGCCGGTGTAGATGTGACAGCAATCTGCGATAACATGGCGAGCATTGTCATGAAGCAGGGAAAGATCAATGCAGTATTCGTCGGCTGCGACCGGGTTGCCGCAAATGGCGACTTCGCTAACAAGATCGGCACCAGCGGTGTAGCGATTCTCGCAAAGCATTACGGGATTCCGTTCTATACGGTGGCTCCTTCCTCGACGATCGACTTCAATACTCCGACTGGCGAAGAGATCCGGATCGAACAGCGGGATCCGGACGAGGTCCGTTCCATGTGGTACAAGGAACCGATGATTCTGCCGGAAGTGAAATGCTATAACCCAGCGTTTGATGTCACGGATCATGAACTGCTCACCGCTATCATCACTGAACGCGGGATTGTCTATCCGCCATTTGATGAGAATATGAAGAAACTGTTCCAGGACTGAAATAGAAGAGGAGAATGAAATGACAGTTTACAAGGAAAGTATCAGTGCCTGCATCGGACAGAAGGCAGAGATTGCCAAGGTTGTCCTGATGCCTGGAGATCCGCTCCGTGCCAAGAAGGTGGCAGACACCTATCTCAGCGATGTGGTCTGCTTCAATGATGTCCGCAATATGCTCGGCTATACCGGAATCTATAAAGGAAAGAAGATTTCCGTCATGGGCCACGGCATGGGAATTCCTTCAGTCGGTCTCTATACGCATGAGCTGTTCACGCAGTTCGGGGTAGAATCCATTATCCGCATCGGTTCTGCCGGAGCGCTGGCGATGGATGTCAACACTTCCGATATCGTCATCGCCGAAGCGTGCACAACCAATTCCAATTACGGGAATCAGTACGGCATCGGTCAGTTCGCTCCATGCGCAGACTTCGATCTCCTGGAAACTGCTGTCAATAAAGCCCGGGCAAAGGGCTGCAATTTCAAGGTCGGAAAGATCTTCAGCTCTGACTTCTTCTACAATCCGAAAGCAGGAGAAATCAATGAAAAGCTCAGAGACTACGGACATCTGGCCATTGAAATGGAATCTGCAGGCCTTTATTGGGAAGCCGCAGTCAACCGCAAGCGTGCGCTGACGATTCTCTCGATCAGCGATCATCTGTTCAAGCAGCAGGCACTTACCTCTGAGCAGATCCGCGATTCCTTCACGGATATGATGGAGATTGCCCTGGATACTGCCTGGGAATTCGCTGAATAAACCTCCAGAAGCCGAAAGGCTTCTTTTCTCTGCCAATCAATCTGAGGGAACCCATCTGGAGGATTCCCGGAATCTCTGCTACCATGGACCTATGACCGCCGCCTGTGATGAAACTTCCTGCCGCTATTGCCAGGAGAAAACACTATGTACCTCAAAGATCCGCTTATTCCGCGATCTTCCGGAACAGGCTCAGGAGAAACTCGTTGCGCATGCAATCATGAGCAGGCACCCGAAAGACCAGATACTGATTCATGAAGGACAGCGCATCGATTCCATCATCATTATCCGGAAAGGACGGCTGAAAACCTGCCGCCTGGACCCGAACGGGGAAGAGCATGTGCTTGATATCCTTCATGACGGCCAGGCAATCTGGCATGACATGTTTCTCAAAGATCCGGTCTATCACTATTCGGTTGTATGCGTGACCGATGTTTCGATCTGCGAGATCCGCAGAGAGGAATTTCTAGACCTTCTGAAACAGCAGCCCGAGACTGCAATGAGCCTGATTCAGATGCTGAGCACGGAACTTTCTGAAGCAAAGGAAAAGACGCTCCTGCTATCGATCCGGGATCCTGAGGTCCGGCTGGCAGGCTTTCTGCTGGACCGCGACACGCGCTGCATCGGCCCCTTTATCAGCATGCGCCTTGATGATATTGCCGCTTCCATCAGCCTGCGGCCGGAAACCGTATCCAGAAACCTCACAAAGCTGGAGAAAAAAGGACTGATCCGAAGGATCGGCCAGGGAAAGATCCAGGTCATCGACCGGCCGACGCTTCAGCTTCTGTTTCAGAGTGCTTCCGCAGATTGAGTAAAATCCCACACAATTTGATCCTGATCAAGGAACATCCAGCCCGCTGAAGGTATTCTCTCTCTTGTGAGAAGAAACCCCAGCGGGTTTCTTTCGGAGAGATGACATGATTCAGGGAAGAATACACTCCGTTGAAAGCTTCGGTTCTGCAGACGGACCAGGCGTCCGCTTTCTGATTTTTCTGAAAGGCTGCAATCTCCGGTGCCGGTACTGTCACAATCCGGATACCTGGAATCCTGAAAGCAAGGATCTTCGTACCGCAGACGAACTGCTCAATCAGGCGGAACGCTACCGTCCCTACTGGGGAAAAGATGGCGGCATCACGGTCAGCGGCGGGGAACCGCTGCTGCAGATTGATTTTCTGATTGATCTTTTCCGCAAGGCAAAGCAGCGGAATATCTCGACCTGCATCGATACTGCCGGACAGCCATTTTCCAGAACGGAACCATTCTTCAGCAAGTTTGAGGAACTGATGGAATATACCGATCTCCTGCTGGTGGATATCAAGCACATCGATCCGCACCAGCATCGTCTTTTAACCGGAAAGTCCAATGAGAACATTCTGGATATGCTGAAGTATCTCGATGAGATCCATCAGCCAGTCTGGATCAGGCATGTGCTGGTTCCCGGGATCACAGATGATGATACCTGGCTGCATCAGACAAGGGCATTCCTGTCCTCTCTTCATAACATAGAGCGGATTGATGTGCTGCCCTATCACACCCTGGGCATCCACAAGTATGAAGCCCTTGGAATTCCTTACTCGCTGGCCGGCGTAAACCCGCCATCCGCAGAACGCATCGAAAACGCCAGGAGAATCCTGAATGGCCAACAGGCATTCAGCACTCCTGATCTGGTTTATCAAGAAAGAAGGCATACCTTATGAGCAATGCATGGAGATCATTCAGAGGAACACACTGGAAGAATGACGTCAACGTCCGTGACTTCATTCAGAACAACTACAAACCGTATGACGGCGATGAATCATTTCTGAAAGGACCGACGGAACGGACCGATCAGCTGTGGGCAAAGGTCCAGGAACTGCAGAAAGAAGAACGCGCAAAAGGCGGCGTTCTCGATTGCGAGACCGAAGTAGTATCCGGTCTGACCGCCTATGGGCCAGGCTATATCGACGAATCCATGAAAGACCTGGAACAGGTTGTCGGTCTGCAGACCGATAAGCCGCTGAAGCGTGCATTCATGCCATACGGCGGCATCAAGATGGCAGAAGAAGCTGCTGAGACATATGGATATCATGTCAATGACAAATTCCATAAGATCTTCACAGAATACCATAAGACCCATAATCAGGGAGTGTTCGATGCCTATACCCCGGAGATGAAAGCAGCCCGTCACAGCCATATCATCACCGGTCTTCCGGACACCTACGGAAGAGGCAGAATTGTCGGCGACTACCGCCGCATTGCCCTGTATGGCATCGATTATCTGATCCGCGAAAAGCAGAATGACTTTGCAAACTGCGGTGACGGAACAATGACCGATGACATCATCCGCCAGCGCGAAGAGCTTGCCGATCAGATCCGTGCTCTGAACGGCATGAAGAAGATGGCTGAGATCTACGGCTATGACATCTCAAAGCCGGCAGAAACTGCAAAAGAAGCAGTGCAGTGGCTGTATTTCGGCTATCTTGCCGCAATCAAGACCCAGAATGGGGCTGCGATGTCAGTCGGAAGAATCTCCACCTTCCTGGACATTTATATCCAGAGAGATCTGGAGGAAGGCACCCTCACCGAAGAAGAAGCACAGGAACTGATCGACCATCTTGTCCTGAAGTTCCGCATGGTCAAGTTCGCCCGCATTCCAAGCTACAACGCATTATTCTCCGGAGACCCGGTATGGGCAACCCTGGAAGTTGCCGGACTTGGCATGGACGGTCGTTCCATGGTCACGAAGAATGACTTCCGCTTCCTGCACACCCTTGAAAACATGGGTCCCGCACCAGAGCCGAATCTCACCGTGCTCTACAGCTCACGGCTTCCGGCAGCGTTCCGGAAATACGCTGCCCGGATCTCAATCCGCACATCTTCGATCCAGTATGAGAATGATGATGTCATGCGTCCGATCTGGGGTGACGACTACAGCATCTGCTGCTGCGTCAGTGCCACTGAGACCGGCAAGGAAATGCAGTTCTTCGGTGCCCGGGCAAACCTTGCCAAGTGCCTGCTCTATGCCATCAATGGCGGCAAGGACGAGAAATTCCTCGACAAGAACGGAAATCATATGCAGGTAGGACCTGAATATGCGCCGATCACCTCAGACTATCTCAACTATGACGAAGTGATGCACAAGTATGATCAGATGATGGACTGGCTGGCAGGACTCTATGTCAATATTCTGAATCTGATTCAGTACATGCATGACAAGTACTACTATGAGGCAGCGGAGATGGCTCTCATCGATACCGATGTGCGCCGCACGTTCGCTACCGGCATCGCCGGCTTCTCCCATGTCGTCGATTCCCTGTCTGCCATCCGCTACGCCAAAGTCAAGGTCATCCGCGACGAAACCGGACTGGCAGTAGATTATAAGGTGGAAGGTGATTTCCCACGCTATGGCAATGACGATGAGCGTGCCGATGAAATTGCTGTATGGCTGCTGAAGACGTTCATCACGAAGATCAGAAAGCATCACACTTATCGCAACAGCGAAGCCACCACTTCCATTCTCACGATCACCAGCAATGTCGTATACGGCAAGGCAACCGGAGCTCTGCCGGATGGCAGGGCAGCTTACGAGCCATTCTCACCTGGTGCCAATCCTGCATATGGTGCAGAGAAGAACGGTCTGCTTGCTTCCCTCAACAGTGTTGCAAAGCTTCCGTATGAATATGCTCTGGATGGCATCTCCAATACGCAGACCATCAGCCCTTCCGCATTAGGAAATGATGAGGATCAGCGCACCGCCAACCTCGTGAATGTTCTGGATGGCTACTTCGATCAGGGCGCTCACCATCTGAATGTCAATGTCTTCGGCATTGAGAAGCTCAAGGATGCAATGGAACATCCGGAGAAGCCGGAATATGCCAACTTCACGATCCGGGTATCTGGCTATGCCGTCAAGTTCATTGATCTGACGAAGGAACAGCAGCTCGACGTCATTGCAAGAAACGCCCACCAGCTTCTGTAATTCCTTCCTGGCGCAGCTTCGGGCTGCGCCTTTTCTTTTTCCATAGACTCTTTTTTCCGCAAAGTCTAAAATGATCGCATGCGTGAACTGAAAGAAGTATTTCCGAAAACACTTCCGGTCCTTGCCGGATATCTGTTTCTTGGCATGACTTATGGGATTCTGGCTGTAACAAGCGGCTTGCCGGCCTGGGTTCCGGTTCTGAGTGCACTCATCGTCTATACCGGATCCATGGAATTCCTGCTCGTCAGCATTCTGCTTGCGCCGTTCAATCCATTTTCCGTGCTTGCCACCACCCTGATGGTCGGCGCAAGACATATCTTCTACGGACTGGCAATGCTGACGAAATACCGCGGAACGGGCAGAGCAAAGTTCTATCTCATCTATACGACGAGTGATGAAACCTTTGCGCTGAATTGCAACGCAAAGATTCCGGAAGGAATGGATAAGTCAAAGTATTACTTCTGGACCTCATTTCTCGATCAGATGTACTGGGTTGCCGGGGCTGCGCTCGGAGCATTCTTCGGCAGCTATATCACGGTCAGTACCGAAGGACTTGACTTCGTGATGACCGCGATGTTCATCTGCATCTTCTTAAGCCAGTGGCTCCGCGACCGCGATCTCTTGATTCAGAAATACGGGAAGAAAGTTCCATGGAAACAGATGCTCCTGGCCCATGCCGGAGAGCTGACTGGCGTGCTTGGATCTCTGCTCTGCCTGCTGATCTTCGGATCCGAGCATTTCATCATCCCTTCGATGATTCTGATCCTTGTCATTCTTGCATGTTTCAGGAAGCGTGCAGAACCGATTGCAGATGAGCTCAGCCACCTGCAGGAAGGAGGCATTCAGGCATGATCATGACAGCAGCACAGGCGGTGATTACGGTAGCGATCGTGGTCGCCGGCACGATCTTCACGCGCTTCATTTCCTATCTTGCTTTTCCCGAAGGAAAACAGATTCCTTCCTTTATTCTCTATCTGGGCAAGGTTCTGGGTCCGGCGGTATTCGGTCTTCTGGTCGTATACTGTTTCCGGAATACAGATTTTCTGACTTCCTTCGCTGATGGAGGAGCCCATGGCCTTCCGGAGCTTGCCGGTCTTCTGATGACTTCCGTCATTTTCTGCAGAACCCGCAGCATGATGCTCGCCATGGCAGCCGGAACTGCCATCTACATGTTTCTGGTACAGGGCGTATTCTGATCGGCAGATCACCTCAGAAGCCAGAACGAAACAGCTTCCGAATATGCTGAAAAAATCCGGCAGGCATCTGACCAGCCGGATTGATTTCCATTGTTCTGCTGCCTCTTAATCAATCAGTTCTGCAAGTTCGTAAATCAGTTTCTCGCTCTTCTCCCAGCCAAGGCAGGGATCGGTGATGGATTTCCCGTATTCACTGTCTTCCGGTTTCTGACATCCGTCTTCCAGATAGCTTTCAATCATCAGGCCTTTGACGATCTTATGGATGTCCTCTGAGACTTTGCAGCTGTGCAGAACATCTTTTGCAATCCGGATCTGCTCCAGATAATTCTTGTTGGAATTGGAATGATTGCAGTCTACGATCAGAGCCGGGTTCTGAAGATCCCGCTTCTGATATTCCTCGAGCAGATTCATGATATCTTCGTAATGATAATTCGGAAGATTCCGGCCGAAGCGGTCCACGTATCCCCGCAGAATGGCATGCGCCATCAGGTTGCCAGTCGTGCGCACTGCCCAGCCGCGGTAGACAAAGCCCTGGGGAGACTGTGCCGCGGTGATGGCATTCATCATGACCGAGATATCTCCGCCAGTCGGATTCTTCATTCCGGCAGGAATGCCGATGCCGGAAGCAGTCATGCGATGCTGCTGATCTTCCACGGAACGAGCCCCTACTGCAACATAGCTTAGCAAGTCAGAAAGATACCGATGATTTTCAGGATACAGCATCTCCTCTGCAGTCGTGAACCCGGTTTCCTTTACCACCCGGGTATGAAGCTCACGGATGGCAATAATGCCTGCCAGCATATCTTCTTTCTTATGCGGATCCGGCTGATGCAGCATGCCTTTATAGCCGATTCCCTTCGTGCGCGGCTTGTTCGTATAAACACGGGGAATCATGAAGATCTTATCTTTTACTTTCTCCTGCACCGCAGCAAGTCTCGTCATATAGTCCAGCACTGCGTCTTCACGATCTGCCGAACATGGTCCGATGATCAGCAGCAGGCGGTGATCTTTTCCGGTGAAGATCTCTTCAATCTGCCGATCTCGTTCTTTCTTGATCTCATGAATTGCATCGCTGAGCGGGAACTGCTTCTTCAGTTCTTCCGGCGTCGGCAATTCCTGAATATACTGCATGTGTTTTTCCATAATACGATCTCCTGATACGCGCATCATTATAGCAGTTCTTCCTGCCGCCATGTATGGGAAGGCAATCGTCCGGGATTCACGTTTCTTGTTTTCTGATGAGGAACATAGGATAATGAACAGCGAACCAGAGCAAAAAGAACATCATCATAGAAAGCAAGGAAATCCAATGGATCATCAGGCAATATTGATTGAGAAACTCAGCGAAGAAGGCATGCTCACCCGGGAAGAGTTCCATGAACTGATCGAAGGCAGAACTCCGGAAAGTGCAGAGCACCTTTTTTCACTTGCCCGCAATAGAGCAAAGGAAGTATTCGGCAATAAAGTCTATCTGCGCGGCATCATTGAATTCAGCAATTACTGCCGGTGCGACTGCCGCTATTGCGGCATCCGCCGCTCAGATGAACATGCTGAGCGCTACCGCATGAGTCCTGAAGAAATCATTTCCTGTGCCGCTCTTGGCCATGAGGTCGGGTTCCGGACGTTTGTTCTGCAGAGCGGGGAAGATCTCTGGTATACCGATGAGATTCTCTGTGACATCATCCGGGAGCTGAAGAAGCGCTTCCCGGACAGTGCGGTCACGTTATCAATCGGCGAAAAAAGCAGGACCTCCTTCGAGAAATACTACGAAGCTGGGGCTGACCGCTATCTTCTGAGACACGAGACTGCTTCTCCTTCACTCTACCGGAAGCTGCACCCGGAACCTCAGACCCTGCTGAACCGTGTCCGCTGCCTCTGGGATCTGAAAGACATCGGATATCAGGTCGGAGCAGGCATGATGATCGATGCGCCAGGCCAGACGACAGATGATCTTGTGAACGATCTCTTCTTTCTGAAGGAACTGGAACCGGACATGATCGGAATCGGTCCCTTCCTTCCTCACAAGGAGACTCCCTTCCGCGATGAACCTGAAGGGAGCACCGAACTCACGCTATTCATGCTCGGTGTTCTGAGACTCATGTTTCCCAAAGCCCTGCTGCCAGCTACTACTGCTCTCGGCACCGCCGATCCGCGCGGCCGCGAGAAAGGCATTCTTGCGGGTGCCAATGTCGTGATGCCGAATCTTTCTCCGGTCGAGAATCGGAAGAAGTATCTGCTTTACGATAATAAGATCTGTCTGAGCGATGATGCACTGATGTGTGCCGGCTGCATGTCCGGCAGAATCCATGGTCTTGGCTATGAAGTTGAAATCGGCAGAGGAGATGCCCCGAGACTCTGGAAGAAGGGCACTGCTCCAGCGAAATAAAAGGGCTCACGCCCTTTTATTCATTTCAGAATTGTTCCGAGAACTTTATTCACGGTCTTTCCGTCAGTCTGGCCTTTGTATTTCGCCATCATTTCCTTCATGACCGGTCCCTGGTTCTTCTTCACAGGTTCAAGTCCCTTTTCCTGCAGAATCGATTCAATCGCGGCTTTGATCTCTTCTTCGGTCATCTGCTTCGGCAGATAGCTTTCGAGAAGCGCGATTTTCTGGCTGGTCTCTTCCAGCACATCCGTGCGGTCTGCCGGAGTTTCTGCCAGAGTCTCTCTGGTCTGCTTGAGTTCTTTCTGCACATAGGCAAGCTCTTCTTCCTTTGTCAGCGTCTTGCCGCTTTCTTTCTCTGCCAGAGCAATGCTGCTGATCAGAAGACTCAGGACTCCCTTTTTCAGGGTATCATGATTCTTCATTGCCATCATGTTCTCTTTGCGAAGCTGTGTAAGTAATTCTCCCATTTCTATTCCTTCTTTCTCAATGCTTCATGCAGTTTCCCCATCAATGCGGAATCAATTGCCAATGCACTCTTCTTAGCAGTCGCTGCTGCTTCTACAACCGTTCTGGCGCCAAGCCTCAGATCCCCTGCGACCCAGACGTTTTCCAGGCTTGTCTTTCCATCCTCATCTGTCTTCAGATAATGCCATTCATTCAATTCCGGGGTATGATCCCTGAATACCGACAGATCAATGGTTTCTCCGGCTGCGATCAGAAGCGTATCACACGGAACCTCATGATCGGTATCCGGCAGAATCTTCGTCACGATTTTCCCATTCTCATCTGTGACATTCTCACATTTCCGGAAAATCACTGAATGGCTTCTGACCTCAACCGGTGCTTCGAATACTGAAAACCGGACTCCTTCCTTCTTTGCTTCTTCCACTTCAAGCGGATTAGCAGGCATGTTTTCAAAGGTCTTGCGGTAGTATACCCAGGTGTCTTTTCCGAACCTCTCTGCAGTCCGGCAGGCATCCATCGCAACGTTGCCGCCGCCGATGACGATTACATGCTCGCCAAGGTCTTCTGCTTTCGGATCACTGAGCCAGGTGATTGCATGTTTTACATGCGGAAGCTCCTCTCCTGGAATGCGCAAGGCTCTCGGTTTCACGGCACCGCTTGCCGCAAGCACTGCGTCATGACTCATGGCCAGGCTGTCTGCTGTCACCTCTGAACCGATTTTCACGTTCGGATGAAATACCACCCCTAGCTCCTTCATAATGCGTTCATAGGCATCTGAATACTTCCGATCCAGACGGAATGGCGGAATGCCATAGCGCAATACACCGCCAGGGCGCTCGTGATCATCATAGAGATCAATCAGATATCCCTTCTGGGCAAGCAGAATCGCAGCCGTCATTCCGGCAGGTCCTGCCCCGATCACCGCGACATTCTTTCCGTTCTGCTCAGGTTTATCTTCATGATGGTTCAGGAGATATGCTTCGCTGATTTCCTGCTCAATCTCATACCAGCGGACCGGAACATTTCTGGCATTGAGCACGCAATGACCATAGCAGAACTTCTTCCAGTCACACACCTGGGAAGTCACTGCCGTCATCGGGTTATTCTGAAACAGTACTCTGCCTGCTTCTTCCAGCCTGTCTTCCCGGTAATATCTCATGCACTCAGGAACTGGTGTATGAACTGGACATGATTCGGAACATCTCGGTTTCGGACAGAGCAGACATCTCATCGCTTCCTGATTCTTCATGTGACAGATCCCTCCCGCAGCCTTCATTATAATACATGCGATCTTCCCGGAAGGACTTCCCTGCAGGAAAATCAGAATTCGTCAGAGGCTTGCCATTTCCGGAAAATTGTACATAAATATGCGGGAAATTATGCTTGACTCCATACATGTTCGGAGATATATTTTACGTCGCTGTGAACTAAGGAGGATACTGTACAGATACATGAGCACGAAGAAAACCCTGACGGACTATGCGTTCGACATTCTGTCTTCCGCCGGAAAGTCTGCCGCCTTCAATGATCTGTTCGAAGCTGCCGCAGAAGCTGCGGGAATTCCTGAATCCCTGAAGAAGGTCAAGAAGCGCAAGCTTTACGGAGAGCTGAATGATGACAGCCGTTTTGTTTCCCTTCCAGGCAACGTCTGGGACCTCAAGAACCGGGTGAAGTTCGAAGATACCCAGCATCATCTCGATCTCGATGATGACAATGATGATGAGGACGATGAGATGAGCCTTGAAGATTCTGAGGAAGATGAAAAAGGAAATGATCTCGATGTTCCAGGGGAGAGGATTGAATACTGAGACTGCGCAATGCAGTCTTTTTTTATGATAAAGGCAGGTGTTTCCACCTGCCCGAATGAATCATGATATTCAGTTCTGATCAGATCAGGAAATACTTCAGAACGAAGAGCACTGCCAGCACATACATCAGCGGTGACAGATCTTTGCCCTTGCCAGTCAGAAGATGGATGACTGCGCAGCTGATGATGCCGAATGCAATACCATCGGAGATGGAATAGGAGAATGCCATCATGGTCATGCAGATGAAGCACGGGATTGCATCTGTCATATCAGACCAGTTGATCTTTGTGACCTGCTGAACCATCAGGAAGCCGACAACGATCAGGGCAGGGGCAGTAGCAAAGCTCGGAATGGTCAGGAACAGCGGAGACAGGAAGAGAGCCGCAAGGAACAGAACTCCTACCGTGCAGCTTGTCAGACCGGTTCTGCCGCCTTCGGTAATACCGGAAGAAGATTCAACGAAGGTTGTGATGGTAGAGGTTCCGCAGCAAGCACCGGCAACGGTGCCGACCGCATCAGCGAGCAGAACTCCCTTGATTTCCGGAAGCTTTCCATCCTTGTCGAGCATATCAGCCTTAGAAGCACAGCCGATGACGGTTCCGATCGTATCGAAGACATCAACGAACAGGAATGCAATCACAACAGCGAGGAAATCCAGGAAGTGACTGCCGATGAAGCCGAAGTCAAACTTCATGAACGTGCTCGACATCGATGCTGGAGCAGAGAAGATTGCTGTCGGAATCACAGAGAAGAATGTGACACCATCCGGGCGATAGAGACCGATGAGTTCGCAGAGGATTCCGAGGACCCAGGTGATCAGGATGCCATACAGCATATATCCCTTCCTGCCCTTGATCAGAAGGAGGGCAGTAACGACGACACCGATCATTGCCAGAATAACAGTGATTCCGGAAGTAAAGAATGTTCCGGATTCAATGGAAGATTTGAAGGAGAACAGGCTCACCAGCGTGGCAGAATCGACGATGATGCCGGCATTCTGCAGGCCGATAAAGCAGATGAATAAGCCGATGCCGACAGAAACTGCGGTTTTCAGAGAAAACGGAATAGCGTCAAAAATCTTCTCGCGGACGTCTGCCAGAGACATCAGAATGAAGATGATGCCTTCTACCAGGACTGCAGTCAGAGCCACCTGCCAGGAATAGACCATTGCTCCGCAGACCGTATAGGCAAAATAGGCATTCAGGCCAAGACCGGCTGAGAGTGCGAATGGTTTGTTGGAGAATGCAGCCATGGCGAAGCAGGCAATTGCGGAAGCAACTGCGGTTGCCGTGAGCACTGCACCGGCATCCATTCCGGATGCACTCAGAATGCTCGGATTGACAGCCAGAATATAGACCATCGTCATGAAGGTCGTGATTCCGGCGGTCAGTTCTGTTTTCACATTGGTGTGGTTGGCGCTGAGCTTGAATACCTTTTCAAACATAAAAAATCCCCTTTCCGGCCACATATCAGAAACGAGGAAAAACGGTCTGCATTCTTCCTATCCCCTGAAGAAGTGCAGATGGTCTGCTATGAATCGTAGTCCCGCAGTTATGGCTGCAGGGTAGAGACACTCCCGCCAATCCGAAAGCATATACGATATGTGGATACCCGGGTATTATAGCATCATGTCCTCCAGAAAATCGATCGGGTGTTCATATTTGTGCTAAAATTTGCCGTACAGGAGGCCGATATGAAAAACTTCGTGTTTATTTCTCCGAACTTCCCGAAAACCTACTATCAGTTTCCTAAAGCATGGAAGCAGATCGGAGGCACGTCCCTCTGCATCGGAGAAGACCCCTATGACTCCCTTTCTCCGGAATTGAAGGAATCCATGGATGAATATTATCAGGTCAGCTCCATGAAGGATTATGACCAGATGTACCGTGCGGTGGCATGGTTTGCCCACAAGCATGGCAAGATAGACTGGCTGGAATCCAATAACGAATTCTGGCTGGAACAGGACGCGAGACTTCGCACAGACTTCAATATCACGACTGGAGATAAATCGGATACCGTCATGCGCTTCAAGACCAAGTCCAACATGAAGGCATTCTATGAGAAGGCGGGTGTTCCGACTGCTCGCTGGCATCTCGTCACGACGATCCAGGAAGGCCAGAAGTTCGTTTCGCAAGTCGGCTATCCGGTTATCGTGAAGCCGAATGATGGGGTCGGCGCAAATGCGACCTGGAAGATTTCCAATGACGAGGAACTGGAAGACTTCTATCACCAGAATCTGCATTGCCAGTACATCATGGAAGAATATGTTCCTGGTTATATTGTGAGTTTTGATGGCATTGCTGATCAGAATAATGAGATCATCTTCAAGACCAGTCATGTATTCCCGGTTGCCATCATGGATATCGTGAATACGAAGGGCGAATGTTTCTATTACAGTGTCAGGGATATTCCGGAAGACCTGGATCAGATGGGAACAGCAGTCATCCATGCCTTCGGAATCAGAGGAAGATTCTTTCATACTGAATATTTCCGCCTCACGGAGGATAAACCAGGACTTGGAACGAAGGGCAGTCTCGTTGGGCTGGAAGTCAACATGAGGCCGCCCGGAGGGTATACTCCTGACATGATGGACTACGCCAATGACATCAATGTCTACCGGATCTATGCCAATATGGCGATGTTCAATGAAGGGCTCTACAAAACCGATCGGCCGTATTACTGTGTCTATTGCGGGCTAAGAGATTCAGTTGCCTACGAGCATGACAGTGCTTCTGTTTACCGTCAGTATGGCCAGGCCATCTGCATGCATGAACGCATGCCAGGGATCTTAGGATCGGCGATGGGCGATGACGCATATATTGCACGCTTCCGCACGATGGAAGAAGTCAATCAGTTTGCCAAGTATGTATTTCTCCGCAAGGGCAATGTAGTCTCTCCGGATGAAGCGGCAAATGAGCTGGCTGAGAAAGTCAGCGAACAGGAAGCAGAGAAAGCCAGCACAAAACAGAAAAAGCGGAAAGACTGAATGAAGACAGAATATTTCAAGGAGTACAGCAATCATCTCGGAAGAGAGATGGAATATAAGGTATATGGCCATGCCGGAAAACCGGTTCTGGTATTTCCGAGTCAGGATGGCAGATTCTTCGATTATGAGAATCAGGGCATGATCGAGGCTGCTGCCCCATATATCGATGCTGGCAGAATCCAGATGTTCTGCTGTGATTCCAATGATCAGAACAGCTGGTCCAGCAGAAGCTGGGATAATCGGGCCCGTATCGAGGCTCAGGAAGCCTATGTGCGATATATCACCGAAGAGCTTGTTCCCCGCATCCGGGAACTCAGCGCTTCTGCAAATGGAGGCAGGCAGCCATCGGGGATTCTGACTACCGGATGTTCCATGGGCGGCACACATGCGCTGAATTTCCTGCTGCGCAGACCGGATCTGTTCTCCGGGTGCATCGCTTTATCCGGTGCTTACAATGCAAGGCTGTTCTTCCCGGACTACTTTGACGATCTGGTGTATGCCAATTCACCGGTGGATTACATCAACGGGATGCCTTATGATCATCCCTATGTAGAGATGTACCGCCATCGGGATATCATTCTATGCTGCGGCAGAGGAGCCTGGGAACACCCGATGCAGGAAGACAGTGCCCGGATGAAGGAACTGTTCGAGTATAAGAATATTCCTGCCTGGGTTGATTTCTGGGGACCGGATGTCGCCCATGACTGGCCATGGTGGCGCAAGCAGCTTCCGTATTATCTGAATTTCGTATGCTGAACATTCTGTCTGCCTGTTGTGTTAAACTATAGGCACGCGCCTATGGCGGAACTGGCAGACGCGAAGGATTTAGGATCCTTTGGGAAACCGTGCAGGTTCAAGTCCTGTTAGGCGCACTGAAAACGAAGAGACCGGGATCTCTTCGTTTTTTCGTATGCAATTCTGAATATCCAGATGTGGAATCAGACCACCATCAGGCAAAGGGCAGATCAGGATCGCGCCTGACCAGAAAGCAGAAGCACAGCCAGCAGTGCATAGCAGAACATGCATTGAGAAGAAAACTGTCTTCGAGGCAGATTCGCTTCATCTTATTCCTTGTGGAATGCGTGATAGAACGCCTGCATGAACGAATTCATCACGACATTGACCGGCTCATTCTGTTTCAGGCACTTGCGGATGCACTCCTTGAATTCATCCAGGTTCATCAGGTCAAAGTCCAGATCTGCCCGCTCGTCCGGGTGTTTATGAAAACGTTCAATGTATTCCAGGTACAGATCAGAAAGCTCCTGGTCAATCGGTCCATGATAATTCCGGAAATCTTCCGGTTTCAGAAGCGATTCGGTTTCATATCCCTTCTTCAGATCCACAACCGGAATCGATACCGTTTCCTGCCGGGAAGGAATCTCCACCGCAGCAATTTCGGAAGCCTGGATATTCTGAGAGAAGAAGCCATTGAGCAAGGCAACGGAAAAGGAGTCATCGGATGCATTCTTCACTTCCTCAGGGTTTGAAATATACCCGGAATGGCGGGAACCATCTTCCGTGACAAGGGTCACAAAGCTCTGCAGATACGGAATCAGTTCTTCTTTCTTCATATGACTTGAATTATTATAAAGTGCTTCACTGCAAATTACATCAGGCTTCATGAAAAAAGTCCGGCTCACAGTTCCGGGCTTTCTGTTTCCAGACATATTGCTGGTGAAAGGGGGACTCCAGCAACATATCTCCGCGCAAGCTCTTCCTTTTACTTGCATTGATAATATAGCCAGAAATCCCCGCAGATCATTGTCAGAAACGTGTGAAATTATGTGAAAACAGAAAACAGCGGTTTTTCCGCTGTCAGTCTGTCATGAAATCCTTGAGTCTTCTGGAACGAACCGGATGAGAAAGCTTCCGGAGGGCTTTTGCCTCAATCTGGCGGACCCGTTCACGCGTCACGCCGAACTCTCTGCCGACTTCTTCCAGCGTCATCGGGCGGGATCCATCCAATCCGAAACGCAGGCGGATGACCTGCTCTTCCCGTTCCGTGAGTTCACTTAGAACCCGGTTGATTTCTTCTTTCAGAAGCTGTCCTTCGGCAAAGTCTTCCGGCCTCTGCCCGGTCTTGTCTTCAATGAAATCTCCCAGGTGGGCATCGCTCTCGTCGCCGACCGGCGTTTCCATCGAAACCGGATCCATAGTAACCAGCTGAAGCTCCTTCACTTTTTCCGGAGTGATATCCTTCAGCCTTGCCGCAATCTCTTCCGGGGTCGGATCTCTGCCGAGTTCCTGCACCAGCTGACGCTGCATGCGCACGACCTTGCCATTTGCTTCAACCAGATGAACCGGAAGACGGATCGTTCTTGCCTGATCAGCAATCGCACGTGAGATTGCCTGACGGATCCACCAGGTCGCATACGTGCTGAACTTGAATCCCTTATCCGGGTCAAACTTATCAGCCGCCTTCATCAGACCGATGTTGCCCTCCTGAATCAGATCCAGAAACTGCATGCCGCGGCCGACATATTTCTTGGCAATGGAAACAACCAGACGCAGATTAGAGGAAACCAGCAGCTGCTTTGCTTCTTCATCACCCTGCTTCATGCGATGGGCAACATCCAGTTCCTGTTCTGCCGTCAGCAGCGGAATCTGACCGATCTGCTTCAGATAGCTGCGGACCGGATCGCTGGAGCGCACATTCTCGAGGCCATTGAAGTCCGGAACCAGTTCCGTTTCCTCTTCATCCTCTTTGTCTTCGTCACTTTCTTCATCCCCGTCATAAGAAGCAGCATCTTCTTCCATGACTTCTTCTGCTTCTTCCAGGTCTTCCTCAGAACTGCCGATCAGATTTTCTTCATTGAGCCAGTTCCAGAGCAGGTCAGTATCTTCATCGCTCAGTTTCATCGCCGCAATTGCGTCGGTGATATCCTTCTGTCTGAGTTCCCCATCCTTCTGGTAAACCGAGCGAAGCTCTTCTTTCAGTTCATCCAGATCCTTGAGCTCTTTCTTTTTCGGATCTCTGTAAATATTGATAATCGGATTTACTTCCGGTTTTGTCTTTTTCGTCTTGCTTGAAGCCATCCCTCAGAACACTCTCCTATATTGCATCTGACATATTAAATGTTTTTTTTCTTATTGCAAAGACTTTTTTCGTGAAAAAAGCAGATCCGCAGGGACCCGCTTTCCTCGCTTCACAATCGCTTGAAAGCTCAGCCGATCAGCTTGAACGGAACAACATCCTTCACTGCATATTCCGGTGTGATGCGCTCTTCGTCATGATCCAGATCGATCAGAACATACCGATCATTTCCCATCCCAAGCTCTTTCATATAGGAAAGCTGGCGGAACCCATGGCGGGAAGACATCCGCTCCCAGAGATCATGACGGTCGCTTCCCTTCATGGCATGAATGAGATCAACAGAAGCCTGGTCTGCAGCCAGAATATCCACAGAGGCAAGAATGCCGACATTCGGAGTGACAACCGGGGCAGCCTGAACTCCCTCGCAATCGCAGGAAACAGACATATTTCTCATCACATTCACATACGTGATATGCTTTCCGAAATAATCAATGGTTGCCTTCGTGGACTCCGTGATCTTCTCCATCAGTTCTTCCTGACTGACGCCCCACTGATCGCCATTCTTCTTATGAATCATCGCTTTGCCGATTCTTCCATCTGCGCAGCCGATGCCGATATTCTTGTTCGAGCCGCCGAAGCCACCCTGCGTATGACCTTTGAAATGGGTCAGGATAATCAAGGAATCATAGTTCACCATATGGCTGCCATGCGTCATATGATCAAACCACCTGCCGCCCTTTACCGGAAGATCCACAGTGCCATCTTCATCCATGATGTCCACCGGGCAGAACGTCCAGCCATTTACCTTCAGTGTCTCGCGGTGAAGTTCTGTCGTGTAACGATCTCCTTCATAATAGGTATTCGTTTCCACGATGCTTGCATCCGGGCATTCTTTCTCCATGAACTCTTTTACCCATCCATGCGGAATGATATTCGGTCCATGTTTCTCACCGGTATGAAGCTTGACTCCGATCTTTCCGAAGACTCCTTCCTTAACCTTGTCATAAACCTTCATCATTCCCGCAGCAGAAAGATCACGGGTAAAATACACAATCGATTCATTGCCTGTCCGTTCCTCATACGGAACATAATAGCTGCCATCGCGCTCCATCGTCTGATTCTCCTTCTGATGTCCCTAAGTATAACGCATTTTCACTGATCTGAACTTTTCAATGACCACTTCTGCCGCAATGCAGAGGCATTCCCGATACACTGAGGAAGGGAGATAGAGCATATTCGTTTCTGCACCGATTCCGGAAACATTCTTCAACCCAGTCTTCTCTGCAATCCTCAGACTTCTGTACAGGTGATAGCTGCTCGTCACGATTGCGATCGGCTCCTCTTCTGAAGACAGCATCTGTTTCGAATAACTGAGATTCTCAATGGTGCTTTCGGACTTGTCTTCCATCCTGATCCGCTTCGGATCAATTCCCATCTGCGTCAGCACTCTCTTCATGCAGGATGCTTCTGAGCAAGGCTCATCTGCGCCTTTTCCTCCGGAAACAATGCACCCGCAGGCAGGATGATCCTTCAGATACTCAGCAGCGCTTCTGCATCTGGAGCGCAAAGCATTGGAAGGACCGCCATGCGGCATCACCCGAGCTCCGAGAACGATTACTTCTCTGCAGTCATCAGAAGGCTCATACATGCATGCATGAATAATCAGCAGACAGTTTGCAATCAGCATTCCCGTATACGCGCACACCGCAGACGCCCATACCGCAAGCAGGCCTCCCCGCAGAATTCCCTTTTCCAGAAGAAACCAGCTCAGCAGAAAGAACCCTCCGGTCAGATACCATGCAATGCAGAATCGATTCCCCTTTTCTCCGATCAGAATCACCGTTCCGTATACTGATAAGAGAAGTGCAAGAACAAGAAGAATCATTACCGGATGAAGTTCGTCGCATGGAATGGCTCATAAACAGGTTCTTCCACTCCAGCCTTCCTGCCAGCTTCAATGCACTTCAGGAGCCATGCCATATTCTCTGCAAGCGTACGCATCGTCTGCAGACCTTCTTCATCCTGTCTTGCTTCTTCGGCATTATTCCCATGAATCTGATTCCAGTACTGGGAAGTAACCAGCGGCATATTCGACATTTCGAAATATTTATTCAGCCTTTCAAACGAAGCTGACGCTCCGCCTCTTCGGCATGATACGACTGCTGCAGCTGGCTTGCGCGCAAACTTCTTTCCTGCGCTGTAGAACAGCCGGTCCAGGAACGCACAGATCTGTGCGTCAGGGCCCCCGTAGTATACCGGGCTGCCGACTATGATTCCGTCATATTCATCTGCTTTCGCTGCAGTCCGGTTCACCACATCATCAAAGATGCACTTTCCTGACCTACTGCACTTTCCGCACGCAATGCATCCGTGCAGTGCTTCATTGCCCAGCCACAGCATTTCTGTTTCAATTCCATGCTGTTCCAGCCGCATTGCCACTTCAGACAATGCTACATCTGTGCACCCATGCAGATGCGGGCTTCCGTTTACCAAAAGAACTTTCATCCTGATTCACCCCTCCTCAATATATCCGAAAAAGAACCTTGAATTGCATATCGTCCATTTCAGATTCCTGCCTGTGCTTGCAATCACGAAGTGCTCTGCCTTTTCTTTGCTTGGCTGAATCTCCTTCAGCTTCAGCCAGAGGCAGGCTTTTCCATCATCCCGGAATACTGCTGGTCTCATGTCATGATCCGGGCACTGTACCGGTTCCTTCATATTGACCAGTTTCTCCAGAATTGATGTATACGCGATCTCATTATCATAGTGCTGATTATGAATCGCAAAATATACTCTGATCCGCTGCTTTTCTTCCAGTGCTCTCTGAAAACGAGCAGCACGTTTCTCCTGCATGCCATGGCGAAGAGAATCAATCCCCATCCAGACAGATCCCTTATCTCTACAGCATTGCGCAAAGGCAAGGATAGTTTCTTCTCCATCAAGCTCTGTTCCATCACTCAGTCTGATCTTCCCCAGTTTCATGAACAGTGACTGATTCAGGAACAGCGGTTCATCCGTTTTCATAACTTGTTCCATTATATTTCACAAATATCGGTGGGCATAGCTCTGAAATTTTGCCATTCCAGGATCTGACAGGGTAAAAAACCTATTTCCATTCTTCCTGCATTGTGGTAATATAAACAGGCAATCGTGAGTTGAGTGCTTAGCTCAGTTGGGAGAGCACTTCCTTGACGTGGAAGGGGTCATGGGTTCGAGTCCCTTAGCGCTCACCATTTGGTTTCAGAAAACCGCATAACAATGCGGTTTTTCTTTACTCTTACGAAATTCGTAGAGCAATTCGTAGAAAATCACTCTTTAT
>OMXA01000020.1 GCA_900314905.1 uncultured Erysipelotrichaceae bacterium | reverse complement strand
GTTGAAAATCCGAGACTCTTTCCTCATGCCTTCAACAGCAAAGGAAAAATATTGAATCAATCTGAAACTAACACTTGACATTGGCTTTTACATAACAGCACCTGTGCGCGATAGTTGATATCCGTACTTTCAAAACTCTCATCAACGTTAGAAATTGTCCATGTCAGACGGAAATGATTACTTCCATCACTGGCAGGATACGATATCTTGACTTCCCGCCCAGCTTCATCCTTTAGTATCGTGCTGCCATTCGCAAATTGAACCAGCTTGTTGAAATCTGTAACCTCTTGTCCGTAGTTATCCTTCAGACCATAGGGCATCAGACCAGCCGGCAGATCATCATTGACGATAATGTCCCCGGCTGCCGGATTATCTTTGTCATTCGTCACAGTAATCTTGTAGGATACAATGGTTTTGTCGTCATAGGGTTCTTCCGTAACCATCTTCCCGCCTAGCTCTGCAGAAGTCACATCCTTGGAAAGAGAAACATTCCCCATCTGTCCTCTGAATCCACTTTCATCCTGCGTTCCATCATCGAGCTTTGCAATGTTTTGATAATAAACTTCGCCACCATTTGGATTGGACACCTTGGATGCATTAAAAACAACTTCATACCCAAGTTCTTCTGATGTATGAGCCCGGAAACCTTCATCATAGTGAATTATCTTTGTTAGTATTGCCTCTCCGTTCGCATCTATCGATACATCTACTAAATGTCCTGTTCCCTTTTTATCCTTCACATAGACTTTTTCCTTATTAACTGCACTACCAGCATATAGCTCTTTCATCGGGATTAGATTCTTGCATTCTGCATCACTGTACAGCTTTAGCTGAAGATAAGCTGGAAGCTTGTCTATCAAGGTATAATCCTTGTCAGCGGGATTATTCGTATCGTTTCTAACGGTGACCGTAAAGTTAACGGTCTCTCCGTTTTTCGTGGGCTTCAGATTTCCCCCCTCCAAGTTGTCACCTGTTTTTTCTACAGTCAGATAACCGTAATCGACACGATTGATAACTGTGCTGCTGACATCTTTATAAGTAGCAGTGTTGGTTACCTGATCGGTTATGACATTATCTTTCTTAAGCTGTTTTGTATCTTTAACTGTAGCATTAATATTCAACTTAACTGAGCTATTCGCCGTAATACCTGTCTTATAACTGATCGTATAGGTTCCGTCATTATTTTCATTGACAGTTACGCCGCTGATTGACTTCAGACGATCAATCTCCTGTTGACTTAATGTCAATGCCTTCGGAAGCGTATCGTTGATCACCGAGTCATCGCCCGTAATATCCATTGAGCTCTTATTCGTCACTTTTATCTCATACTCAATCGAATCACCGGGATGCAGAACTTTATCTACTTTATCGCTCGTCTTATCCAGCTGATAACTGGTGTATTTCGGCTCTGTATAAACATCGGCATTCGACTGTTCAACTTCATTTCCTACAACCGGACGCTCTTCGATTACAACGTGGTTATCAATCTTACCACCATTGTTCTTCTGTACTTTGTCAATATAATCCGAAGCAAGGACCAGTTCGTCCGCACTGAGTGTTCCCGACCACGAGAGATTCTCCATTTCGCCTGTCAGTTTTCCGCTGGTATCCTGGTTGGGATTGGTAATATCCAGCTTATATGAAATTGTCTTCCTATCACTAGAGACCTGAAGCTCCGAAACCTTCATATTCTCTTTCAGATCTAGCTGCCAGATTGTCTCTTCACTGCTGGTCGTTATCTTTCCATTTTCCTTATTGATAAGATACCCTTCCGGCAGAGTAACGCCATCCGGCAAAGAGATCTGATCTGACACCGTTGCCGATGCGGTCCACCGCGTTCCGCTTGTCTTACGATTACCTGAATCCGCCGAATATATATACAGAAGGTCCCCTGTCAATATCGGTTTTCCCTTCACGCCATCATCAATAGAAATGGTATTATTTTTTTTCCCGTTTACTGTCTTAGCAATCGGGTCCCATTTAAATTGCGATGTCCAGGTTCCACTCGCCGGGCCACCAATCTGATCATTACTTGATGGTGTTACATTGTTGCCAGATTCATCACATTTTGCAGGTGTCAGTGTCACAGCTGTGCCATTAGGTGTCGTTCCATTTTCTGTTCTGAAATCAAGGGGCACAATCGCTGTTGCACCTGCAGGGACACGATAAATGATAGACTGAGAAGATTGATTAAAGTAAACACCAATTTCAATGCTCTGATGAGTATTACTATCTTCAATTGTAATAGTATCCCAGGGTTCGTTACTGATTTGGTTCTTAAGCTTGACAAATGTTCCTAAACCTTCAATCCCAACTTTAACATAGGAAAACTCGCCAGTATTTGCACTTGAATTGGTCAGCCTGATTCTCGCATTTAATTCATTACCAGAAAGTGTTGATGCGCTGGAAGCACGGTTTCCATTATCATCAAGAAAATACGCTTCGCATGTTGTTCCCTGATTGACTTGCGCATCTGTCACATCTACCAGATACTTGCTGCCATCATTCATAGCAATGGTCAGTGTCTCATCAGAAGTAAAAGGCTGAAGGCTTGTCAGCATATAGTCATTATCCCGCTGCTCAATGCTGACAAGACTTGGATCAGAGAAAGAGACACCAGCTACTTCATTGATGTCAAAGTCTTTATCATGTTCGCTGTCATGCAGACCAAGCTGACTTGCCAGAGAAGAAAGCAGAATAGAGCTGCCGCCTTCCATGGAATACGTATAGCCGCTGAAGGTGAAGTCTACCGTATATACAATCGCATACACTGAGAACTGATCTGCATCAAATACCACCTGGTCTTCAGCAGGCTTTTCTTCTTCTGAGAGATTCTGATCCGGAACCTGATCTACGACTGCAGTAGAGGTATCTTCAGCCTGATCCGGCACATGCACGACATCAACACTCTCGGCCTGGCGGATGACATCAGAAGTCATCGTCACACGGATCTGCTTCTGAGGTTCAATGATGTTTCCATCAGGGTCTCTGAAGGTAATGTCCACTGCTACTGCAGAAGGATTCTGCAGCTCAGACGCCTGCTTGGCATCTTCCAGAATGCTCTGATCCTCTACCTGAGAAAGCTTCATGGTAGTTCCTTCCGGGAAGGTGCCTGCTTCTGCTTTCACCGATACGGTGATGCCAGTAGTCTCTTCTTTCTGCTCGAAAGACATCTCAGGCATGCTTGCAGGTGCTTCGGCGGCGACTGGCGAAGAAACCGGTTCCGCCGTTTCAGGAAGAACCGTGCTTGCTGCAGATGGCTCCGGAGCTGCTGTTTCGGGAATCAAAGTGCTGATTGCGGACGGCTCTGGTGCAGCGGTCCAAGCCGGAGATTCTGAAGGCTGCGTGCTTTCAGAAGGAGCAGGTGTCATTTCAGTCACTGCATAAGCAGCTGCTTCAGGAGAAGGAGTGCTCTCCGGAGATACAGAAAAAACCGGCTCTTCCGAAGTCTCAGTTTCCGGCTCTGATGTTTCCGCAGGGATCTCTGTAACCTGAACTTCCCCGTCATCTGCGGTAACAATATAACTGCCGATATTGCCCGTACCAAGGATCATCGAAATGCTCAATTCCCAGGCACAGACCTTCCAGAATTTTCTGAGTCTGCGTGTTCCGGTTTTCCGGCTTCCGCCACGTTCAAAATTTCTATTCATGCTGCTACCCCTCAAGCTTCTGAACCGCTTTGCTGCTGCGTCAGCTCAGCGCTTCCATTTCATCCAGCGGGAAGATGCGCAATACCAGTTTTCCTGCAATCATTTCTTCCGGAATGCATCCGATTGCAGAACTGCGTGAATCGATGGAGACGCTGCGATTGTCTCCTAATACAAAATACTTTCCTTCCGGTACCTCAAGCGGAAATCCGATATCCGCCTGTCCGGTTCCCGGATTGCTCACATATGCTTCCGGAACAACCTCTCCGTTGACACGGACTGTTCCGGACTCATCCATTTCGATCCGATCGCCCGGCAGACCGATGATCCGCCGCACGAGAATCTTGTCACTGTATCTGATAGCTGCCAGATCGCCTTCCCTCAGATCCCTGCTTTTTATGGACAGCACGATGTTTCCTTCCTGCAAGGTCGGATCCATCGCATCCCCGGTAATCCGGAACACCGGAAGCACCAGCCATGCCAGCAGAAGCACACCGGCAAACGTGGCTGCCAGAATCAGAATCGTCTTCCGCAGTTCTCGAAGATACTGCTTCCGGGACACCTTCTGTTTCTCTTCAGGCCTCTGATCAGAAGACTCCTTTTTCTCTGGTACTCGCACGTTTTTCTTCCCCATCAGTTTCCGAATACGCTGGGATCTCAGTCATCCCGCAAAACCAGACAGGATCCTGAATTGATTCCAAGTCATCCTATCTATTCAAGGTTGCGATGCATTTATCAACCTTTGGTCAGCTTTCGTTGACATTGTAGCACAATCAGGCAGAGAATCCATATTCTGAGCCAATATTCCGCATCATTGTCAATGAAAATAAAGCTTCCCCGAAAAGTTTTCAGTCTTCGGCTGAAACCCTTCTCTTATGCCGGAAACGTTTACAGAAGCACCGCAATGCTCTTTTTTCAGTCATTTTACAGATTGAATCGTTATTTTGATTTCACAATTCATCCCATCTATTGCTGAACATGATTTCTTCCGTTTCTCAGCCAGGTGATCCCATCTATTCCTGAAACTGTTTCAGGTTTCCAGTTTCTGCTTAAGGTTCCAGCCAGCCTGCTTCGACTGCACGATCCAGGTTTTTCATGTTCCAGTCATAGACTTCCGGCCTTAACTCCTGAATGATTCTATTTCTTCTTTCGACATCTTTTCGATGTACTTTCCCTGGTTCCCAGGAAGATCCATGCGGCAGAATGCTGTTCAGAAATGGCTGAAGACGATCCATGCAAGCGGCATATTTCGCATCAGCAGTCTGCATTGCATCAAACTCTTCCCACAGCCTGCGCGTCATCTTCCCCTGATCCTCGGGCAGCTGTGCAAACACCAGATCCGCAGCTTTCTTCTCCCGTTCCGCCTGTGCCCGGATTCCTTCCGGATCATATGCAAAGGTATCCCCTGCTCTGATCTCAATGAGATCATGAATCAGACACATCTGAACCGCTCTTCCGACATCGACCGGTTCTGCGGCATATTCGGCAGACAGCATCGCCATGACCGCAATGTGCCACGAATGCTCTGCATCATTCTCTCTCCTTGATCCGCTGATCAGAAACGTATGCCGGTGGATTTCTGTCATCTGATCGATCTGGCAGTGAACTTCAGCTGCTGATTCAGTCTCTGATTGTCTGTTCCTGAAAAATCATGTATTTCCGTGCTTGTCCTCCTATCTGAACCTTGCATGTGGCGTTCATAATGAGAAAGAAGTTTGTTACCCATGCAGACGTTCATGTGCAATGTGCTCCATGTCATGCCGCGCATAGAGATGATTCTGCAGCTCATCGGCGGATCATTCGTCCGGATCCGGAGCCTGCCCTGAATCAGAAAAAGACCTTCTGACACACATCAGAAAGTCATTTCTGCCTCAGATCCTTCCGAATACCTGATCGATCTCAGCATCATCCATCATTCTGGAAGTATGGTTATCGGCATGTTCGAGAAGCGTATCGACATGATCCTTCAATGAGACATCGATGAAGCGGCTCACTTCTACTCCTCTCAGCACGAAGAACAGCATCGGATCTTCATCGAAACGCGCCCCGACCCCATACAGCACTGCTGCCACATGCTTGCACATGATGGCATAATCCGGACAGCTGCACGAAAGACTGATCTCAGCCGGACTCGGGAACAATCCGTTCTTCTCGAAGAACAGTTCTTTCATGTCATCCGGAAACTTCCCGGACAGAAGAGTCTCAAGGTCATCCAGCTTGCCGCAGCGATTCAGGATTGCCTGGCATTTCTCTTCGGAAAGCGGGCTCACCTTGATCTCAACCTTATAAGGAGCCTTGCGGCTGCCCTGCACTCGGGCATGAACCCTTCCCTTCTCAATCTGCAGATCGATGACCGAGCCATTGCGCACATAGCGCTTGCCCCGTTCAATCCGATTTTCATAGTCCGCATAGCGCTCCAGATTCTCGCACCAGGCAATTCCCCACCAGGACGTGCAGATCTTTCTGCCGCTGATCAGCACCGGATGATAGACCACTCCCTTGCGCTTCGCCTTCTTTGTGCTCTCGTCTGCACGCTTCTTCAGTTCCTCTGCAGTCGGCTGACTATAGTATTTTGTGTCATAATATCGTGCCATGCTATTCCAGCCTCAGAAGATTCATCAGATCTTCATTGCTCATTTCCGTGATCCAGCTTGTCTCAGAAGCACCGATCACATTCTCAGCCAGTTCCTTCTTGGAATTGATCAAGGTATCAATCTTCTCTTCAATCGTTCCCCTAGAGACCAGCTTATGGACCATGACATTCTTATCCTGGCCGATCCGGAACGCCCGGTCGGTTGCCTGATTCTCCACTGCCGGGTTCCACCAGCGATCAAAGTGAATCACATGATTTGCCCTCGTCAGATTCAATCCCGTTCCAGCCGCCTTCAGTGAGCAGACAATAAACGGCACATACAGATCAGACTGGAACGCATTGACGATCTCCGTTCTCTTCTTTGCCGGAACTCCGCCATGAATCACATATCCTTCTGCTCCGAAGATCTCCGACAGATACGCTGCCAGCGGACCCGTGATTTCCCGGAACTGCGTGAACACCAGAACCCGTTCCCGCTTATCCCGGATCGTCTCGCAGAGATCTCTCAGCATCTGGAACTTGCCGCTTTCTTCCGGGCTGAACCCGCTGTCGCCAAGATACTGATCCGGATGATTGCACACTTGCTTCAGCTTCGTCAGAGAAGCGAGCACCAGACCTCTGCGCTCCATGCCTGAAAGACCTTTGACACTCTCGGCAAGATGATCCGTGATCTGCCGGTACAGCACCGTCTGCTTGGCAGAAAGCGAAGCATAATCCACCATCTCGATCTTATCCGGCAGATCATGGATGATCGTCTTATCCGTCTTCATCCTTCGTAACAGGAACGGACTGATCATGCCCTTGAGCTTTGCATATTCCATGCCATCTGACGCATCCATGCTGCTGCAGAATTTCCGGAAACTGTCTGCACTTCCAAGCAGACCCTTGTCCAGGAAATCAAACAGACTCCAGAGATTGCCAAGATCATTCTCAATCGGCGTACCCGTGAGTGCCAGCCGCATCTTTGATGGAATCTTCTTGACCGCCTTGGTCTGACGCGTCAGCGGATTCTTGATTGCCTGAGCTTCATCCAGAATCAGACAATCCCACGTACGATCTGCAAGACCCTCCAGACGATTCACCATTCCATAAGTCGTAAGATTCAGAAAATGAGGCTCCCGGATCTCCTGCTCCAATTGCTTCTTTGTCTTTCCATGCAGCACATTCACATCCATATCCGGAGTGAACTTGCCTGCCTCCTTGACCCAGTTGCCGATCAGCGAAGCAGGCACCACCAGCAATACCTTCGCTTCGCCATTGCTCGTCCTGAGCTGTTCCAGATACGTCAGAACCTGCAGTGTCTTGCCAAGCCCCATATCATCTGCCAGGCATGCCCCGAATCCTAATGCACCCATATAGCTCAGCCACTCATAGCCGGTCTTCTGATACGGCCGCAGAACCGCATGAACACTTTCAGGAACCGGCAGATCTCTGATCTTCTCCGGATGACGCATCTGATTCAGCAGACCGCTCAGCCACCTGCCATTCGTGATGATCTCACCATTATCCGGATCCCGGTCATCCTGTTCCATCTGCATGCGCAGAGCCTGCATCAAGGTGACCGTATCCTGGGCTTGATCCATCTTCTTCAGAAGTTCCTTCAATCTGGCATGATCCACATGAACCCATCTTCCCTTGATCATCGCCAGCCCATCCGACTGTTCCAGCAGTTTCTTGATATCCGCTTTGCTGAGCATCATGCCATCTACGGTCAGTTCCGGTGTCGTCTCCATGATCGAATCAAAGCCAAGCAGAGAAGGCTGCTTCTCACCAACCACCATCTGCAGCGACACATTCATCAGCTTCTTGCGCCACCAGTCCGGTATCCGGCATAAGATTCCGCACTTCTCAATCTCTTCCACCTGCTGCAGAAACGAAAACGCCTCTTCTGCAGTAAAGCGAAGCGGATGAAACAGTTCTCCGCTCTCCACCATAGCCTTCACCGAAGGCGACACCTCAGAAGCACGATTCAGACATGACAGCAGCGAGATCAGCTTCTTCCGGTCATCCCTATACTGCGTCAATGCATACTTCAATGGGTAATGGTGCACCTTGCCATCTTCTCCTGCCGAAGCATACGTTGCCATGAACGCAAAGGGATATCCTTCCTCCTCATTCCGGTTTTCCACCAGATGAAAGAAGATTCTCTCCGGCACATGCAGATTCTGATTCTTCTCGGCTAGATACATTTGCACCGTGCCATCATACTTTTTTATCTCACTTCGGAAAATCTTCAGCAGTTCCTTATAAATTGCCTTGATCCATGAAGCAGTGACATTCTCTGCACCGATCGTGAACGGAACGGAATTCAGCAATGCATTCATCCGTGTCTCACTGATCTTCACTTTTGCCTTGGAACGATCCAGTTCCAGCTGCGGCGAATCGGTCAGGCATTGAAAGAAAGAAGAAGAAACCTGATACAGAAACGCAGCTGAAGGAGAAAGATTCTCCGGCCTCCTTCCCGCTCCGAACGCATAAAGCGCAGAAATCCCTCCCTGCTCAAACCATTTCCGGTTCTCTTCACTGTACCCGGACGCATCCGGATGAAAGCCATCCGGAGTAAATACAAATCGCAATGATTCCGTCTGCTCCATTCTGTTCTCCCTTTTCAGCATTATTGTATTCCGAAGCAGAGATATCTGAACAAACGCTTTTCAGAAGAACCTGATGACGGATCATGCAGAACAGCCAGCATTTTCTGCTGATTGGTTCTTGTATGGTGCTGATCAAGGTCATCAAACTCATCTCTGTCCTCATAAGCAGTTCCCTCCGGTCCGCAGTTTTCTGTATTTCCTCCGGGTCCCCTTGTCACACTTCTCGATATACTTGACCGGATTTCCTGCTGCTGTATTAAATTACAGGCTGAAAAAGAAAAGAATCAGTCCCTGATCGGAACTGACTCCTCTCCCTGCCGATCGTCTTCCGTCTCGGCTTCTATTTCCTTGATGATGCACTCATTGCCAGTCAGAAGATAGGTTTCTTCACTCTGGCAGTACGGACACGTTCTTCCGTACTTCACCGTCTCGTATGTCTTTCCGCAATGCTCGCAGATCGTCACCGCCGGCAATATCTCCAGCTTCAGCTCAGAGTCCTTCAGCACCGGATGGCGCACCTTGAAGTAATTCCAGCAGTCGACAAAGTAATCCGTCATGATGCCGGATACCTCTCCGACCTGCAGCGTCACCGAACCGATCCGGGTGATATGCTGTTCTTCTGCCAGCTCATCCAGCGTCTTCGCCAGATGAGTGACAATGCCCATTTCATGCATCTTTCTTCTTGCCGAAGAGAATCTTCATCTCACGCTTTGCCGCATACGGTGCAATCGCCTTGAACTTGTCTTCAGCCTTGTACATCTTCGACGCATCCGGCAGATCTCTGCTCAGATGAATTGCATCGAACTCGCACCTCGTCGTGCACAGACCGCATCCGATGCAGCGATTCAGATCCACATAGGTCGCACCGCAGCCAAGGCATCTCTTCGCCTCTGCCTGCACCTGCTCTTCGGTAAACGGCAGACGCTCATCATGGAACGTTCCTTCCAGTTCCTTCACCTTATGCGGAACCTGACGCTTCGCATTGTCATAGGACTCAACCACGATATCTTCCTTGTTGAGCTCGATGAACTTGCGCAGATCTCTGGCAATGGTCTGAGACTGACCCGGATGAACATGGCGATGCATGGACTCGCAAGCCATCTTGCCAGCCGCAATCGCATCAATCGCAAACTTCGGACCAGTATAGACATCGCCGCCCGTGAAGATATCCGGATCCGCGGTCTGATACGTAACCGGATCTGCAAGGATGCCGCCATTCTTTCTCGTCTCTACCTTTGTTCCCTTCAGAAGATCGCCAAGCACCACCGACTGGCCGATGCTCATCAGAACATTGCTGCAGGAAATCGTAATTGTCTCATTCTCATCATACTGAGGATTGAATCTGCCGTTTGCATCCTTGACCTGCGTGCACTTCTTGAACACGATTCCGGCCACCTTGCCATTCTCCGTCAGCACTTCCTTAGGTCCCCAGCCATTGCGGATCGCAATGCCTTCACCCTTAGCTTCTGCTACTTCATCCGGTGCAGCAGGCATTTCCAGCGCACCTTCCAGGCAGACCATCGTGACCTTGCCATCCGTGACTCTTAATGCAGTACGGGCGACGTCCACTGCGACATTGCCGCCGCCTACGACAACGACGTCACCGCTAAGGCGGCTGCCCTGGCCCTGGTTCTCTTTGCGAAGGAACTCGACACCGGTCTGAACTCCCTCTGCATCTTCGCCCGGAACGCCAGCCTTTCTGCCGCCCTGGCAACCGATGGCAAGATAGAATGCCTTATAGCCTTCTGCCTTCAGTTCCGGAATCGTAACATCTTTTCCGACCTCCACGCCAGTACGGAATTCCACGCCCATCTGCTTCAGAACATCGATTTCTGCAGCAATGACATCTTTCTCAAGACGGAAGCTCGGGATGCCGTTCATCAGCATTCCGCCCAGGTTCTCTTCCTTCTCGAAGACGGTGACATCATAGCCTCTGGTTCTGAGGTAATATGCACAGGACAGACCGGCAGGACCGGCACCGATGACCGCCATCTTATAATCCGGACCCCACATGCCGCCATCATCCTTCTCACAGATCGGCACAAAGCGATTCTCTGCCTTGAGCTCCTGAGCAGCGATGAACTTCTTGATTTCATCAATGGCAATCGGCTGATCAATCGTGCCGCGGGTGCACTCATCTTCGCACCGGCGGTTGCAGATTGCACCGCAGACTGCCGGGAACGGATTATCCTGCTTGATCAGCTTCAGCGCATCAAGATATCTGCCCTCGCCAGCCATGTGCACATAGCCCTGAACTGCAAGATGGGCAGGACAAGCAGTCTTGCATGGTGCAGTACCAGTCTCATAGCAGTTGATCTTCGCATCTTCCCGGTAATTCGGATTCCAGTTATCTGCAGTCCACTTCGTCTCATCCGGAAGCAGCGTCATCGGATAGGTCATCGCACCATGCTTCGTGCAGAGCTTCTGACCAAGCTTGGCAGCCCCGACCGGGCAGACTTCCACGCACTTGCCGCAGGCAACGCACTTGTCTTTCTCAACATGCGCACGATAAGCCGAACGGCTCATATTCGGGGTGTTATACAGCTGTGAGGTACGGAGCGCATTGCAGACGCCCGGAGCGCAATTGCAGATGCCGACGATCTTGTCTTCTCCGTCAATATTGGTGATCTGGTGCACGAAGCCATGACGCTCAGCGCGCTTGAAGATCTCCATTGCCTCATCATAGGTGATATAGCGTCCGGTTCCGCGTTCCACGCAGTATTCGGCCATGTCGCCGACACCCACGCAGAATTCGCCATTGATCTCGCCGGAACCTTCTCCGCGCATCGTCTGCTGCTTGCGGCACGTGCACTGACCGACAGAATACTTGTCATACTTGTTCAGCCAGTGGCTCAGATGCTCGACCGAAACACTCTCGCTGCATGAATCAATTGCCTTTTCCACCGGAAGCACATGCATGCCGACACCAGCTCCGCCCAGCGGAACCATCGGCGTGACACCTTCCAGCGGCATCTGGGTCATCAGGTTGAAGAATGAAGCCAGGTTCGGATGTTCTTCCGTCAGCTTATCCTGCATCATCATGAACTCTGCCGAGCCCGGAACAAATACCGGCACATCATACTGCAGATGATGATCTGCATTCTCACGATTCGTCTCCAGCACGCCGATCCACAGCAGATGATCGATCATCTTGCGGGTATCCTCGATGCTCATATGGTTCATCTCAGCCAGCTGTTCCAGATCATAGTTGACTCTGGTCTTCTTGAAGCTGAGCAGGAACTTCGCTTCTTCCTTGGTCAGCACTTCATCCAGCGCCCAGTACTCCGGATCATCCGTCTTCATCGTATGCGTGAACTTCACCGCATAGCGATCCGTGATCATCTCGCCAAGCCGCTTGATGGCCTTTTCCTTTTCCTTGTCCGGTGCGACGTAGTTGGGATCCTGCTTGTAATCCCGTTCATTGGTCATCCGATTCTTCTGGTCCTTCATTTCCTGTTCTCCTCCCTTATTCCTGCTGTCTCCTCACGCAGCCATCTTTCCCATTCCTTCATGCCTTCCCCGGTCTTCGCACTCACCGGGAAGATCCTGATTTCCGGATTCAGCCTCTTCACTCTTTCCATGCATTTCTCCATGGAGAAAGTGAAGAATCCCATCGTATCGATCTTCGTGATCAGAAGCACATCGCTCTTCTGAAACATCAGCGGATACTTCAGCGGCTTGTCATCTCCTTCCGGAACCGACAGGATCATGACATTTCTCTGCGCCCCGGTATCAAACTCTGCCGGGCAGATCAGATTGCCGACATTCTCCAGGAACGCCAGATCCACGTCTTCGATGCCCATCTCTTCCAGGCCTCTTCTGGTCATGCCTGCATCCATATGGCACATGCCATCCGTATGGACCTGGATCGACTTCGCACCAGCCGCCTCCATGCGCTCCGCATCCACTGATGAATCAATATCTGCTTCCAGCACTGCAATCCGCTGATCTGGCATGTCCATGACCGTCCGCTTCAGCAGCGTCGTCTTGCCGGATCCTGGCGAAGACATCAGATTGAGAAGCAGTACTCCCTTCTCATTCAGTTCCTTTCTGAGCTCCTCTGCATCTCTGTCATTGGAGGCCGTCACGCTCTCCTTCAGCTCAATGATCTTCATGTCCTGCCTCCCTGATCTGATTTCTGAGCCAGGCAATCCAAGCCTCAAAGCCCGTTCCGTTCAGCGAAGACACCGGCAGGATCACCTCTTTCGGATTCAGCTTCTTCACCCGCTCTTCCAGAGCTCCCATGTCAAAGTCGAATACTTCCATGGCATCGGTCTTGTTCACTAACAGGCAGTCGCTGACCGTGAACATCAGCGGATACTTCAGCGGCTTGTCATCTCCCTCCGGAATTGACAGAATCATGACTCTCACATCCGCCCCGACATCAAACTCTGCCGGGCAGACCAGATTTCCGACATTCTCCAGAAATACAAGATCCAGTCCATCCAGTCCCATTTCTTCCAGGCCGCGCTTCGTCATGTCAGCATCCATGTGGCAGCTGCCGCCGGTATGAAGCTGAATCACCTTCACACCCTCTGCTGCGATCGTCCTTGCATCAACATCCGAGTCCACGTCTGCTTCCATGACTCCGATCCGATAGTCTTTCTTCAGCTCCCGGATCGTTCTGACCAGAGTCGTGGTCTTTCCGGCACCAGGCGAAGACATCAGATTTACCAGGAATATCTGATGCTGCTTCAGCAGATCTCTGACCTTAGCAGCCTCTTTCGCATTGTCTGCCTGAACTCGTTCTTTTGTTTCAAAGATCTCAAAAGCCCGATCTTCCATAACCCCTCCATTTGTGCGCTAAATTCACAAGATATTATAATGATACACGATAAAGCTCACTGGAAACCACTGAATTTTTATCAGTTTCCATGTAATCTGCACATTTTCTGCTGATTCATATGAAAATTCCAGGTCCTTTTTCTGAAACGACCTGGAATCAGCGATAGCAGAGTGCCTATGAATCTTGCATCTTCGGATTCCAGTCAGGATTTTTACAAGATCTTTCCCGCGATACCGGAGCAGTTGATTGAGAAGATGAGGTCTATCGGATAAACATCATGGTTTCTTCTCAAAACTGGTAAATTCTTAAACTTCTGCAGCTTGCTGCCAGCCTGTATCTTAGGGAAAACCGAACACCCCTTCCGCCGCCGAATACAGAAAAAAGACAGCGATTCCGCTGCCTTCCGTTCTGATTCATGCATGGATTTTTCAGAAGCCTTCTTGTCAGAATACAGCTCCTGATAAAGGTCTGCTTTATGATGCACGAGCTTCGTTCTTGGAAGCCTTGATGACCTTCATGCGGGAGAATTCTTCCCGTTCCTTTTCTTCCAGCTGGTCCGAGATCTCACGGATCTGTGCCTGGTATCTCGGAATGACAATATTCTTTAGCGCATTGGCCCGTTTCTGGGTCTTGGAGATCGCATCTGCCAGACGGTAGACACTGCTGTCTACTTCCGCCAGCACCATGGTGAGCTCTTTGACTTTCTGAAACTGAAGATACGCTTCATCAATCCGGGAGTTCGTTGACTCAAGACCATAAGGTACCGTTACTTCTTCGGGGCTCTTCCAGATGACATGCGGAACTTCCACCCCCATAACCGAGCGGTACGTCATCTGAATGCCGTTTTCCACCGGGATCTCATCCAGCACGCTGCCCAGCTGACCGGTATACAGATTCGCCTGCTCCAGCAGATAATACCCAAGCCTGTACGCTTCTGAGATCTGGTCACGGACCAGTCTGACCTGATCGGCCTGCTTCATCATCTCGCCGATCAGAATGTTCCGTTTGCGGTCCATCAGCTCATAGCCGCTCTGAGACAGCTTCAGAGCTCTCTTCAGGCGGATCAGATTTCCTTTGGTAGCCGCAATCTGCGTGCTCATCTCTGCTCTCCCTGCAAGACGAGCTTAATCGTTTCCTCCGCATGTTCCGGATGATAATTCTCCTTGATCAGCTGCGGATCCAGGCGATCCAGAGCAGCCTCCGGGAGCGTGGAAAGCAGCGCCCAGCCAAGATTCAGCGTCTCCTGCATCGAACGATTCGTATGGAAGCCCTGGCCGATGAAGATCTGCTCAAAGCGACGGCCGAACTTCATATACTGCTGGTCCATTTCGGACAATTCATCTTCACCGATGACAGAAGCCAGGGAGCGTGCATCCTGCACCTTTGCATAGCAGGCAAATAGCTGGTTGGCAACGTCCTGGTGATCCTTCCTCGTATAGCCCTCGCCGATGCCGTCTTTCATCAGACGGGACAGAGAAGACAGCACGCCGATCGGCGGCATGATGCCGTTCATGAACAGATCGCGATCCAGAACGATCTGACCTTCGGTGATATAGCCCGTCAGGTCAGGAACCGGATGCGTGATGTCATCATTCGGCATCGTCAGAATCGGCAGCTGCGTCACAGAACCCTTGCCGCCCTTGACGATTCCGGCTCTTTCGTACAGTGATGCCAGATCGGAATACAGATAGCCCGGATAGCCCTTGCGGGAAGGAATCTCTCCGTTGGAAGAAGAGAACTCACGGACTGCTTCGCAATACGCAGTCATATCCGTCAGGATCACAAGCACATTCATGCCGCATTCATAGGCAAGGTATTCGGCAGCTGTCAGAGCACACCGCGGCGTCAGGATACGCTCGATGATCGGATCATCAGAAAGATTGACATACATCGCAACCTTCTCCATGACACCGGTCTCTTCAAACGAACGGCGGAACATCTCCGCAACGTCATTCTTGACTCCCATTGTGCCGAACACGATGCAGAAGATTCCTGCATCTTCGCCTGTCAGCTTTGCCTGACGCACAATCTGCACTGCCAGCTGATCATGCGGCAGACCGGAGCCCGAGAAAATCGGAAGCTTCTGACCGCGGATCAGCGTATTCAGGCCATCGATGGCAGAAATGCCAGTCTGAATATAGTTGCGCGGATATTCTCTGGAAACCGGATTCAGCGGTCTGCCGTTGACATCGGCGAACTTGCTGGCATACACCGGCCCCATGCCGTCAATCGGCTCCCCGATGCCATTGAACGTACGGCCGAGGATTTCCTTCGACAGACCAAGTTCCATCGGGTGTCCGAGCAGTCTGGTCTTGGTATTCGTCAGCGAGAGGCCATCCGTGCCCTGGAATACCTGGATCACGGCTCTCTCTCCTTCAATCATCGTGACTCTTCCGGTTCTGACCGATCCATCTTCCAGAGTCAGTTCCACCATCTCTTCATTGGAAACCCCTGTCACATGGTCCAGGGCGACTAGTGAGCCCTCGATCCGATCGAGTCCGAGATATTTCAAGCTCATTTCAGGTCCTCCCTTTCTACAGAATCGAATTCAGTGCCTCATCGATCTTCGCATCATAGGAATCGAGAAGCTCGATGTTGCTGTTAGGTACATCATATTTCATCTTGATGACCGTCTCGAAGATGCCCGTCTTCACAATCAGAGAGACCGGGATCTTCTTAGCGACTTTATCCTGGCAGGCTCTTCTGAGATACGAAATCACTTTCAGCATCTTGTACTGCTTGCTTAGCGGAACCGACGCATCATCCGGATGGAATGCATTCTGCTGCAGATATCCGACTCTTACGACTCTTGCAATCTCAAGCGTCAGCTTCTGATCTTCCGGAAGCACATCTGAGCCGATCAGCTTGACGACTTCCATCAGCGTATCTTCCTCATGCAGGATTTCCCGCATCTCTGCCCGCAGACTCATGAAATCACGAGCGACATTCTGCCCGTAATAATGGGACAGATCATCCGCATAGTCGGAAGAGCTCTCATTCCAGTTCACTGCCGGATAATGACGCGCATAAGCCAGAGACTTATCCAGTGCCCAGAAGCAGCGCACGAACCGTCTCGTATTCTGCGTCACCGGCTCCGAGAAATCGCCGCCCTGCGGAGATACTGCACCGATCAGCGTGACACTGCCCTTATTTCCGGACAGCGTATCAGCATAGCCAGCCCGCTCATAGAACTGGGCAATTCTGGAAGGCAGATAAGCCGGGAAGCCTTCTTCCGCCGGCATCTCTTCCAGTCGTCCGGAGATTTCTCTCAGAGCCTCCGCCCAGCGGGATGTGGAGTCTGCCATCAGTGCCACATGATAACCCATGTCACGATAGTATTCGGCAATCGTGACTCCGGTATAGATGGATGCCTCACGAGCCGCCACCGGCATATTCGAGGTATTGGCAATCAGCACGGTGCGGTCCAGCAGGGAATTGCCGGTCTTGGGATCCTTCAGTTCACTGAATTCTTCGAGCACCTGCGTCATCTCGTTGCCGCGCTCTCCGCAGCCGACATAAATGATGATGTCCGCATCGCAGAACTTTGCGATGGAATGCTGCAGCATCGTCTTGCCAGCTCCGAATCCGCCTGGAATCGCAGCCGATCCGCCTTTGGCAATCGGGAACATCGTATCAAGAACCCGCTGACCGGTAATCAGCGGAATCGAGAGCGGTTCTCTTGCCTTGATCGGACGCGGAACCCGGACCGGCCACTTCTGAGCCAGGGTTACCGGAATCTCTTCGCCGGTCTCTTCATTTCTGACTTTCAGCAGAACGTCATCCACGGTATAGGAACCATCCGGTACTGCTTCTGTGATGGTGCCTCTGACATGAACCGGAATCATCGAACGATGCTCAACGACAGGAGTTTCCTGACACGTTGCAAAAATCTCCCCGCCATTGACCTGATCGCCCTTCTTCAGGACCATGTGCACGTCCCATTTCTTCTCTTCATCAAGAGAAGGAACAGACTTTCCTTCTGAGATGAACGCACCCTGCTGCTCATGAATCTTTTCCAGCGGCCGCTCAATGCCATCATAGATATTTCTGAGCATGCCCGGGCCGAGCACCGCATTCAGCAGCGAACCGGTCCCCTTTACTTCTTCGCCCGGCATCAGACCGGTCGTGGATTCATAAACCTGGATCGTCGTCACCTGATCATTGATCCGGATCACTTCGCCAAGCAGCTGCTTCGTTCCGACGTATACCATTTCCCGCATGGAAAAGGACTGCGTATTGCGGACGGTCACAACTGGTCCGTTGATGGAATAGATGACATCGCTCATGCCTGTTCCTCGCTTTCGTCCAGATTGAATCCGGAATGTTCACGGAACCACTGCTCAGCATCCTGAAGACGATCCTTCAGCATGCAGGTATATTCCATGCGTGCATCCGCATCCACATACTGGAAACCGCCGATCGGCATATAGACCGCCTTCAGCGGATTGGAAAGCCCTTCTTCTTTCAGAATCTTCTTCATCAGAGCTTCATCCTGCACCCGGACAACGAAATAGCCGGACTCGGTCGTCTTCAGCTGCTTTATGTTCTTCCGGAGATATTCTTCATAAGCAGGCGTTTCCGTGAAGGCTTTCAGATCGCTGCGCACCTCATCAAACAGCTCCGAAACCAGCTGGTGCCGCAGCTCAAGAAGCTGCTTTCTGGTATTCATCCTGTCCGTCGAGCTCTTGGTTGCCGCATACTGTCTCAGATCCTGCAGCTCCCCTTCCAGATACGTCTCGTTCTCTTTCTCAAGACCTTTCCGGAAGAACTCGATCTGATCTTCCTGCATTGCCTTGGTCTCCGCATTCACACGCTCTTCGACCAGATCTGCATTGGCCCGAACGTCTGCTTTGATGGCTTCCAGGATTTTCTTCTCTTCTTCTTCCATGAACTACCTCTTCTTACAACTTGATGCCAATGGCCTCGCTGATGCTGCGGTTGATCGACTCGCCGATCTCTCCGCCTCCATCGCGGTCCGGAATCTCAACAATCAGCGGCTTTGCGAGATTCATCTTGTAATCCGATACCACATCGCTGCATAAGGAGATCACTCCAGTCGTCATCAGAATCATCGCGATGTCCGGTTCCTGAATCAGCTCTTTCAGCCGTTTCAGAACCGCATCGCGGCTGGAAATGACTTCTCCCTCAAAACCGGCAAGCCGCATGCCGGTCACGGTATCCGTACTGTCACTGATGACGTAAGCCTTCATAACTCAGAGGTTGTTCAGGATCAGGATGGAAATCAGCAGTCCGTAAATTGCAATACCTTCACCAAGTGCGACGAAGATGATTGCCTTACCGAAGTTATCAGGATTCTCGGAAATTGCGCCGAGAGCAGCCGGAGCAGCCTTTGCAACAGCCCATGCTGCACCAAGCGAGGAAGCAGCCACAGCCAGGGCAGCAGACAGGAAGCCCATGGACTTCGAAGGATCCACAGCAGCACCATCTTCAGCAAGAACCGTGAACTGATGCATCTGGAAAATCATCATGACGGCAAATACTCCCGCGAAGATCGAAATCTGAGCGAGCATCTTCGTCCTGGCATTCTTTGCGGAAATCTTTCCGCTGAAGATCAGCGCAATCGGTCCGACAATCAGTACAACGGCAATGAGCGGCAGAATCATTTCTTTCAATGTAAGCATAAGTTTTCTCCTTTATTTTTTCCGGATATTCCGGTCTATCTTCACTGGACTGTTCAGTCAGCCTCCAGGGCCTTGAAGCGGACACCGCCGCCGGCATAGTACCGGCTGAACATCTCATAATATTCCAGACGCAGCGTCTGAATGCCGACGATCAGGCCCTCGAGAATCATGACGAATGCGTTGCCGATGATCAGCACCACCGGACCAGCATTGCCAGTCATCTTCACCAGAGTCATGACAACCAGCATCATGCCTGCATGCGACAGCACGAAGCCGCCGACACGCAGATAAGACATCGAGTTCGTGACGAAGGACAGCAGGATCTCGATCATCTCGAAGATCGACTGCGTCACATAGCCGCCCCAGCCCTCTTTCGGCTTCATCGGCTTATGTTCCACCGCATTCGTGAACGGTTCTTTCATGACGAAGCAGATGACCGGAAGCACGAAGCAGATGATGATATACAGCGGATTCTTTGCTGGATTCACACCATTAAGCCGGCTGGATACAATCGCAAACATGATCGAGCCATAGAACAGGAGACCCGCCACGCCATTCTGCGAGAACAGCACTTCTCCGTATCTCTTCTTCTTTGCATTGTTCACGATGTTGATGATCTGGGTGATCATGATGAGCACGGCGCCGATCGCAATTGCTGAGATCAGCAGGAACATCGTATTCGAGTTTGCCATGACATCAAACAGCTTCTCTCTGACATGGAACAGCTTCTGATGAATCGGATTCAGCGCATCCTCATAGCCGAACAGAGAGCCGAACAGGAATCCGAAGATCGTCGAAGTAATGCCGACCCTGCCGATCACCCCGAACAGCTTTCCTTTCTTTTCAAACGCCAAGCCGATCACCATCAGCGCCAGGCCCTGACCCATATCTCCGAACATGATGCCGAACAGAAGACAGTATGTCAGCGCCATGAAGAAGGTCGGATCGAAGTTTCCGTACTGCGGCAGGGAATACATCTCCACGAACAGTTCGAATGGTCTTGCAAACCAGTTATTCCTGAGTACCGTAGGGCATTTGCACTGCGGCATTTCCGAAGGCTCCTTGAACCGGAAGTCCACCGGCATTCCGGTAAACACATTCTGGAATTTCTGCTGCTGATCCGCCTGGATGAAGCCGGAGACAATCATCTTGGAATCGAGCACCGCGACATCCGGATACATCGAGCAGACTCCATCTTCCTGTTCGCAGTATGCATACACATCATTGATCCGCTCGCGGTATTCCTCCATCAGCCGATGGACATCAACGGCTGGAATCTCAATCGGCTCGAAGTACAGATCCTGGAAGATCTTCCTGACTTTCTGCGCATAGGAATCAGAAGTCACGTATACCATCCAGATGTACTGATCCGTGGCATGGCAGCGATGATGCACGAAGTTCTCCTGCCCGTACATGGACAGCTTCGGGAAGCTGTCAGCCGGCAGTCTTCCGAATCCGAAGTTCAGATATCTGCATGCATGAATCCGCTCGAACCCGCACTTGCTCAGTTCCTTCAGTGCCGCTTCATCATCCGGAGTCAGCAGCACCTCGCTCGAATCTGAATTGATTCCGAACTTGTCTGTGATCTCTGCGATGAACGCCTCAATCTCTTCTTTTGCATATGCCTTGGACGGGGCGGCATTCTCCCTGATCTCGCAGCCGATGCTGTGGGCAAGATTGCGGATCGTCTGCCGGTAGCCGGAATAAGGATTGTCCTCATTGAGCAGCTGGCCGCCGTTGTCTTCCGTCACGATCTCTGATGCACTGACCGGATGCAGAAGACCGCAGGTTCTTGTCTTCATCAGCATCTCATCGAGATGTTCCCGATCCGTGCAGGCACTGACGAATTTCATTGGTACAATTGCCATTGTGCCGAACTCCTTTCCTAATACACCAGCATCGGTTTCATGTGATCAATGCCGATGCCATATGATACGCCTTCGATGATATTCACCACATTCTGGATCTCGATGCGCGACAGCAGCAGATAGCTCAGAAGAACCAGCTTAGGCTCCGTGCTCAGCTCCATGAAGTGATAATTCATGTGATAGCGAATCATCCCGGTATAATGCTCAATGCTCGTGAACTTCACATTCTTCACATACCGGTGATACTTCTTCTGCAGTTTCTCAATGACCTGCTCAGCCGTGCTCGAACTGATCAGATCTTCCATCTCCCGGTCATTGAACAGATTCGTCGTATGCGTGACTAACGGCCGGATCTGATCAGGCGGGGCATGGAAATATTTCTTCAGACGGTAGATCAGCGCGATATTATCCAGTTCGATCCGCGCCTTCACAATCTCCATCATGTCATTTCCAGCCCGCCCGTAGCCGGAAACAACCTCCATGACAGTCTCGTAGTAGTTCAGCCTCAGCTCATGCTCAAGGCCGATGTAATTGATCTGGGCCATGTCTTTCGTCTCGTACTTCCGCACGATCCGCTCATATCTGGTTCCTTTCAGAACCTTGATCAGATCGCTGAAGTTCGTGACTTCAGGAAGCTTCTTCACATCGAAGGAGAGGTAATGGCCGATATAGATCGGCATGTCCGCAATCATCGAGCTGCGGGCTTCGCTGTCCTTCTGCGTGAACCAGCGGATACTGCTGAGAATCAGATCGATCTCTTCCGTCTCCACGGCGGCATAGATGAATCTGCCGTAATCACCTTCGCTGTATCTCAGAAGCTTCTGCAGTCTCCGGTACACATCCATCCGCACCAATGTTTCCAGCTGTCCGGCATGGACTGCTTTCTCATTGACCCCTGCAAGTGCTTCCGAAAATACCGATCCCCGCTTCAGCGCCCCGGCAATCTCTGCCACGCTCTTCTTCTGCATCAGCGCGAGATAATCCGGTTCCTTCATGCGCTCCCCGAACATTGCCCTGGCCTTTGCGGCCATTGCCATATCAGAGCTCATTCACCCTCCCCGGACAGGATCCGTTCTACCAGTTCTTTTCTCCATCGTTCTTTATTCCCGGCAAAGGACGAACGGAGCTTTTCCGATTCCCGGTCGAAGTAAGCCTTGCTGGCTTCTTCATCCTTCCGGATCTTCTCATCCAGTTCCTTCCTGGTCGCCTCTACCTGGGCATTGACTGCCGCCCTGGATTCCTCGGTCAGCCGCTTCTTCTCAGCCTCGATTTCCTGCTTCATGCGGAACCGCTTTTCGTGAAGGTCAGCAATGCGTTTCCTTGTCTCTTCATCATCGCTGATCAGATCCTGAATCGCTTCAATTTCCATAAGTTCTTCCCTGCTTCTTTTTCTTAAGCGTTCAAATTATATTCCTTTTTCTGCCAAACTCAATTCTTCGGATGCGTGATATCCCTGCACATGTGTTCGGATGCGTGATATCCCTGCACAATTCATGAATTTTCATGATTTCTTCTGAAGGAAGCGTTTCCAGAAGAACTGAGTACTGCTTTTTCAGCCTCCATAGCGGAATCGATATCGATGCCCGAATGCCATCCTAGATCTCAGCCTGCTTCCGATCGGCATTCTTCTGCAACAGAAAAAGCTGCAGCGGCAAGGGGCAGTTCTATCACTTCCCCTCGTCCGCAGCAGCCCTGATCATCTGTTCTTCCTGTTCAGGCAGCAGTCACGCCAGTGACCTTGTAATCCTTGTCTTCGACTGCCTTTTTCAGAACCGCGTCATCTACATCCTTGCTCAGTTCTACCACTGCTGTCTTCGCATTATGATCTGCCTTGGCAGAAACCACTCCATCAACGCTTTCCAGTGCCTTCTGAACCGTTGCCTCGCAATGCTCGCACATCATGCCTTCTACATTCAGAATCTTCTTCATCGTTCTATTCTCCTCCTTGTTTTCTTCCAGACGAATGAATTGATAGTCCTGTTCTTCTACTGCTTTCTTTACTTCTGCTTCCGAAACCGGTCCTGAAACCTGCATCACTGCCGTTCCCTTCACATGGTCAGCCTTGACGGAAATGACCCCGGGAAGGCTTACGAGCGCCTTCTGAATCCGGTTCTCGCAATGCTCGCACATCATGCCGCTGATCACTGCAGTCTCAGTACTGACTGCTGCAGGTTCTGCTGCTTCAGGTGAAGCTTCTTCCGTTTCCGCAAGGGCACGATGTTTCAGAGGCCGATCCTTTGAAGCATCATGCATACGGAACAGATTCAGTCTCAGCGCGTTCATGCATACGGTGAAACTCGATAAGGACATTGCTGCTGCTCCGATCATCGGATTCATCTTCCAGCTGAATAATCCAGCCGCCAGCGGAATGCAGATCGCGTTATAAAAGAATGCCCAGAACAGATTCTCATGAATATTGCGCAAGGTTGCCCGGCTCAGGCGGACCGCCGCAGCCACATCGCTCAGCCGGCTGTTCATCAGCACGATATCTGCCGAATCGATGGCGACATCCGTTCCTGCTCCGATGGCGATTCCGGTATCAGCAGCGGTGAGAGCAGGCGCATCATTGATGCCATCGCCGACCATCGCTACCTTGCCGCGCTTCTGAAGCTTGCGGATCACTGCCTCCTTGCCATCCGGCAATACTCCGGCAATGACCCGATCCACCCCGGCCTGTTTTCCGATTGCCTGCGCAGTGCGGGCATTATCGCCCGTTAACATGACGACCTCAATGCCCATATTCTGCAATTGCCTTACCGCGTCTGCAGAGTCTTCCTTGATGGTATCTGCAACCGCAATGATGCCAGCCAGCCTGCCATCCTCTTCAAAGAAGAGCGGCGTTTTTCCTTCATTCGCCAGTTCATCAGACTTCTGAAGCAGCTCTTCAGGAACCTCCACCAGAGAACTGATGAACTTCCTGCTGCCGCCATGAATGACCTTGCCATTCCATACCGCACTGAGCCCATTGCCAGGCAGAGCCTTGAAATCTGTGACCTCTTCTGCCTTCATGGAACGCTTCTCAGCTTCTTCTACAATTGCTTTCGCAAGCGGATGCTCAGACTTCTGTTCCAGAGAATCTGCCAGCTTCAGCAGTTCTTCCTCACTTCTTCCATATGGCAATAGATCCGTGACAACCGGCTGACCGCTCGTGATCGTGCCCGTCTTATCCAGGGCAGCAATCTGCACCTTGCCAGCCTCTTCAAGCGACTCGGAGGTCTTGAACAGAACCCCGTTCTTCGCTCCTAAGCCATTGCCTACCATGATCGCAACCGGGGTTGCAAGTCCTAATGCACAAGGGCAGGAAATCACAAGCACGGAAATTCCTCTTGCCAAGGCAAACGCAAGCGACTGACCTGCAATCAGCCATCCGACCGTAGTGATAGCCGCAATGACGATGACGGCCGGAACAAACACCCCGGATACCCGATCAGCAATCTTCGCAATCGGCGCCTTGGTGGCTGCCGCATCGCTCACCATCCGGATGATCTGAGAAAGCGTCGTATCCTCGCCGACTCTGGTCGCCCGGCAGCGGATGAAGCCGCTCTGATTGATCGTAGCAGCAGAGACCGCATCTCCTTCTGATTTATCTACGGGAATGCTTTCGCCCGTCAGAGCAGATTCATTCACTGCACTGGTTCCCTCTTCAATCACGCCATCTACCGGAATGCTTTCGCCAGGACGGACCACGAAGATATCCCCTGTCCGCACCTCATCAATTCCGACGGTTTCTTCTCTGCCATTCCGGATCACATTCGCGGTCTTCGGAGCCAGCTTCATCAGGCTCTTCAGTGCATCCGTCGTTCTGCCCTTGGACATTGCCTCAAGCATCTTGCCGACCGTGATCAGTGCAGGAATCATCGCAGCACTCTCGAAATAGAGCTCATTGTGATACATGGACATCAGATCCATGTTCGAAACTCCATTCGTCACCGCCACCGTCATCTGATAGAGCACCACCAGAGACCAGCCGAAGCTCACGGAAGAACCAAGCGCCACCAGCGTGTCCATATTCGGTGCGCCCTCAATCAGCGAACGGAAACCGCTCGTGAAGAACTTCCGGTTGATCATCATCACCACTAACGCCAGCAGCATCTGCGTAAGCGCCAGTCCGAGATGGTTATGCACGAGGAACGAAGGCAGCGGCCAGTTCCACATGTTATGCCCCATCGTGATATACATCAGCAGCACCAGGAAGATCACGGAATACTTCAGCCGCTTCTTCAGCTTCGGCGTCTCCCGGTCTTTCAGTGCATCTTCTTCTGCCGCAAGCCGGCTGCTTGCACTCTTCTTCGCAGCAGTTTCTTCTCCTTTCAGAGCAGCACCGTATCCGGCATGCTCAACTGCCTGGATAATCGCTTTTTCATCTGCAGTTCCTTCTACTCCCATCGAATTGGTCAGAAGGGATACCGAGCATGAAGTCACTCCCGGCACCTTTGAGACTGCTTTCTCTACCCGAGCCTGGCATGCTGCACAGCTCATGCCTGTCACAACAAACTGTTCCATATTGCTGAACCTTGCCTCTTTTCCAATTGCTGATCACTTCATCAGCTTCTGCACTACTTTCACGAATTCATCAATGGACTCCGTCTTGCCTTCTTTCAGGTCTTCCGCCACGCAGCCCCTGATGTGCTCTGCCATGAGCACCTTGTTGAAACTGTTCAGAGCACTCGTCACCGCTGATACCTGAATCAGGATATCCGGACAGTAGAGATCATCCTCGACCATCTTCTCAATGCCGCGGATCTGTCCTTCTGCCCGCTTCAGCCGTACCATCAGATCCTTCTTCGTTTCTTCAGATCTCATCGTATGCCTTGCACAGGCAGGACATGTTTCCTTTTCTTCTTCCATTGTTTCCTCCGCATACCCCATCCGGGTATTGCACGTTTGTTATATACCGGGGCAGGGTATCTGTCAACCCTTCTGCAGCTCTTTTTTTCTCGACATCGCCAGGGAAACGGATTAGATAACTCTAACCAAAAACTCCGCATGTTTTTCGCATTTTCTTATTGCAAAGAAAAAAATACATGGTATTATATTACCAGTTAGTTAACTCTAACCTTCAGAAACAGACAACCAGATCTCAGTATTCACTCCTTCACCTGATTGTTCTCCTGTACTGAGATCTCACCCCTTCCATTTGTCTGGATTCTCTGATGACAGGCATCTCGCACAATGCCTGGAGTGTATGAAAAGAATCGCAGTTCTTCCCGTCTGCGATTCTTTTTCTTTTCTGATTGCGCGTATATAATGCTTGAGCAAGTCGGAGGGAAAGCGCATATGTATCTGCTTTATGCATTCGGAATCGGAGCACTGGTTGCCTTTCAGGTTCTGTTCAACGGAAGTCTCGGAAATGCAATCGGCGTCTATAATGAGGCAATGATCGTCCATGCGGTAGGAGTGTTCTTCGCATGGCTTTTCCTGAAAGCGTCTCATAAGAAGCTGGTGCTGGACCGTTCGCTTCCCTTCTGGGCTTATCTTGGCGGATGCATCGGCGTTCTGACGGTAATCTTCCAGGCTCTGGCCTTCGGAAGGATTTCGATGATCAGCATCTCTTCCCTTACCCTGCTCGGCGGAACTATGGCTTCTCTGTTTCTGGATAGTTTCGGTCTCATGGGCATGGAGAAAAGGCCCTTCAACCGTTCCACACTGATCGGCTTTGCCTTTTCCATCGCAGGCATTCTGGTCATGATGGATTTCAATGAGAAATCCTCAGTCATTCCGGTAATCCTGTCCCTGACCGCCGGGGTCGTCATTGTCATTTCCAGAACGGTCAATGCCGTCCTGAGCAATTCAATCGGTGCGCTGCAGGGATCTTTCATCAATCATCTGGCAGGTCTGCCGATCACGATCGTGCTAGCCTTTCTGCTTGACGGGCTGAAACTGCAGCAGGCAAGTCTTCTGTTTTCCGCTCCGGTGTGGACTTACTTCGGCGGTGCCATCGGTGTTGTCGCCATTGCCTGCAACAATGTCGTCGTTCCGAAGATCAGCGCCTTTCACTTCACATTGCTTTCTTTCCTAGGCCAGATGGCAACTTCCATTCTGATTGATCTTGCCTTCGGAACTGCAGCCAACATACGTTCCGTATACGGCGGTCTGCTGATTGCAGCCGGCATGATCCTGAATATGCTGCTGAGCAGGAAGAAAGAAGCTCAGGCCTGAATCTGATTCAGAATTTTCGGAAACAGGCGCATGCAGATGCACGTGCAGACAATTGCAGCACTCGCATCCGCAAATGACTCCGCAAGATACACGCCATTATAAGCAGGCGTGATGAAGTGAGGCAGGATATATGCCAGCGGAACCAGCAGGAATACTTTTCTCAGAAACGCAATAAACAGCGAAGTCTTCGGCTGATTCAGCGCCACCAGCAGATTCTGGCAGGCTCTCTGCAGGCCGAAGATGCAGAAGCCGCTCATGAATAACGGCATTGCCTTCTTCACCGCAGCGATCAGGGCCGGATCATTCGTGAACATGCCTGCTTCCATCTCGGGGAAGAACACCATCCACAGCACCATTGCCAGATTGAACAGGAAGGAAACTGCAAGAAGAATCCGGAACCCTTCTTTCACACGATCTGTCTTTCCATTTCCGTAGTTGTAGCTCAATACCGGAATGCACCCCTGGCCGAATCCCTGCAGAGGAATGCTGATGAACTGCATGCCCGACTGCATGATCGTCAGCGCACTGACAAAGATATCTCCGCCATAGCGGGAAAGCTGGCCATTCAGCACAAACCCGATGAGCGCCTCCGTGCTGCCCATGACAAATGGAGAAATTCCAAGGGCAGTCATTTCCCTGATGACTCCCGTATCCAGCCGAAAATGCTTCAGGCTCAGCCGGATGGCGGCCTCTTTCTTCGTCAGAAACTTCAGCACGATCCATGCACTGACTGCCTGCGACGCAACCGTTGCAGCTGCCGCACCGGCGATTCCCATTTCAAGCGAAAACATCAGAATCGGATCAAGCACGATATTGATCACTGCCCCGATAATGACGGAAAGCATCGCAACCCGCGGATATCCCTGGCTGCTGATGAACGGATTCAGACCGACAGAAACCATCACAAAGAATGTGCCAAGCAGATAGATGCTGAGGTACTGGTGCGCATAAGGAAGCGTTCCTTCGCTTGCCCCGCAGGCTTTCAGAAACGGGTCCATGGTCCCGTAGAACAGAACCATCAGCACCGCCGAAAACACAATCAATAGAAACATGCCATGATTCAGAATCGCTTCCGCTTCCTCTTTCCTGCCTTTTCCGAGGGCAATCGAGCAGAGTGGAGCACCTCCTCCGCCAGGAATATTGGCAAACGAAGAAATCAGAATGATGATCGTATTGCAGAGACCGACTCCGGCAAGGGCTGCCGTGCCGACCTCAGGCAGATGGCCGATATAGATCCGATCCACAATGCTGTACAGCAGATTCACAAGCTGCGCTGCCACCATCGGCATTGCCATCCGGAACAGAAGCGGAGCCATCTTCTCGGATCCGAATTTCTCATACCTCTCCGGCCTGCTCATGAAACAAGTCCTCCATATCCGGCGATGATTCCGATCACAGCACCGATCAGAATCACCGGAATCGGACTCACTTTCTTCTTCCGGATCAGATAAACGCTTAATCCGAAGATCCCCGCAGACAGCAGAAACGAATCCAGCTTCAGCGAAGAATCCGGAAAGAACACCGTCTTCCCGACTGAGATCAGCGCAGCCCCGATCAATCCGACCACCGCCGGCCTCAGCCCTGCCATCACGCCCTGCACTGCAGTGCTTTTCCGGAATGCTTCATAGGACTTCGCAACGATCAGAATAATCAGAAACGAAGGCGTGACCACCCCAAGCGTCGCACAGATTGCCCCGGCAATACCACCCGTCACCGTTCCGATATACGTGGAGACATTGACTGCAAAAGAACCAGGCGTCGATTCACTGACCGCGATGAAATTGACCAGTTCATCCAAGCTCATCCACTGATGTGCCATGACCTCCTGCTCCACCATCGGCAGCATTGCATAACCGCCTCCGAAGGTGAATGCGCCGATCCGGAAAAACGTCAGAAACAGATCCAGATAAAGATTCATGCCTGCTCCTTTCTCCGGACAAGATGCGTATAAGCAAGCCCGATACATGCCGCACATACAATCACAATCAGCACATTCCCGTCAAATACCGCAACCGCCAGAAACGCAGCCGCCATCACGAGGTATTCCATCTTTCCTTTCGGACATGCACGATACATCGAAAGAAGCGCCTGCAGAATCAGCGCAAGCACTGCCGCACGGATTCCGAAGAACGCATACCTGACTGCCAGAAGCTGCTCAAACTGCTTCAGCACAAATGAAATCACATAGATAATGACAAAAGAAGGAAGCACCACCCCGGCCGTAGCCGCCAGACTTCCTCTGATTCCCGCAACCTTATATCCGATAAACGTCGCACTGTTAATCGCAATCGGTCCTGGTGTAGATTCTGCAATCGCCACAACATCCAGAATATCTTCCTCGCTGATCCAATGATGCTCGAAGACGGTCTCCTGCTTGATCAGTTCGATCATGGCATAACCGCCCCCGAACGTGAACGCCCCGATCTTGAAGAAGGTTCTGAATAGCTCCAGTGTCTGATCTCTATTTTCCCGTTTCTGCATACCTGACCATTGTATCACCCGGTCTGCCAGACAAAACGGATGATTCCATTCCTCTGATCTTCGTCTGATCTGCAATTCCTTCTGCGAAAGTACAAGAATCTGCACCAATGCTCCAGAGTTTTCACATCAAAAAGACCTGCATAGAATCTCTCTCTGCAGATCGAAGTTCAATGCTCAGCATTCTGCTTGCCGATCTCCTGAACCATAAAGGCATTTCAGATCCTTCATCGCGGATGATTTCATGAAGTCTGAAGCCGCCCTCTTTTCCTGCACCTTCAATGATGAAGAAATTCCGATTCATCAGCATTGATCAGGATTGGGATGCCTGAGACCACCTCTCTGCGAGTTCCTCTGCAGCAGCGTTCAGGTCTTCCTTCCCATACCGGTATTTTGCACATATATCCCGGAAAGACTTGATGACAGCTTCATTCTCCAGCACAGGATTCATGAACTGAAGGCTGTTCAGATTCTCAATGATCTCATTGCCTGCCTGAGCAGAATAGCCATCGTGAAGCTCGGACTCAGAAAGTGCAGCCCGGGCATCCGCAGAGACCGGAACCCCTCTTTCCATGCCCGTCAGCCGGGCCATATCCGGATCATTCAGCAGAAAATCGAGCAGTTCTGCTGCCTCTTCGGGATGAGCCGTATCTGCCTTGATTGCAAACATCGTCGCAGGCTTCACATACCAGCCGGAATGATCTGCATCATCCAATCTGAGCGGACTGCCCATCGTTACGCGATAGCCATTCTTCTCCAGCCCGCCGCAATAGCGATCTGCATCGCTTGCCCAGAATGCCGCACCAGCAGTCTTTCCATTCTGGAAGTCATCGGAATCATTCTCTTCCATCGGTTTGATCACATGCCGATCAACCAGTTCTTCATAAAAGGAAAGAAAGGCCTCTGCGCAATTCGTCCCTCCGATATAGGTTCCGTCCTCCGCAAATGCATATGCTCCGCTTCTCTGTTCGTAATAAGCATTGATCGTCAGAAAGAGATGCTTCTCGTTGATATACAGAGGATAGATCCCATCCGGATACATCACTTCAGCAGCCTTCTCCAGATCCTCCCAGGTCTTCGGCACCTCAAGCCCGTAATGATCCAGAATATCCTGGTTATAATAGAAAACCACCGCATTGTACGCAGTCGGCAAGGCATTCAGATGCCCATTCACCATGCCGCTCTTCTTCTCTTCTTCCGTGAAGGCAGAAAGATCAATCCAGCTGCTGAGATCATTGAGATCATAATATCCCGTTCCATCCGGAGAATACTCCTGCAGCCAGTTGTAATTCACCAGCATCACATCCGGCTCGGTCCCCGACATCATATAGATCCGATACCGTCTTTCATAGCCAGACCACACACTGTACTGACTGGAAACAGAAATATCAGGATGCTTCTGCTCAAACAGATCGACTCCCTGCAGCGTATACACATGACGCTCATCATTGCCCCACCAGCCAAGAGAGATCTTCGTGCTGTCATCATACTGGCTGACAATCTTTCTGGAAGACTGACTCAGGTCCGAATCATAAACCTGCAGAATTGTCATTGCGGCAATCACTGAAACAATCAGAATATCGACCCATTTATTCTGCTTCTTCATCTGCCGCCTCCGATTCATCTCTGCCCCGGCCGTTCCGCTTACCATGGTAAAGCAGCGCATCCGCCCTTCTGTTCAGCTTCTGAAAAGAAGTATCCTGCTCTTCCGCAATCACAGTACCGCTCGAAAATGATACTTTCATATCTCCGGACCGGAACTTTGTTTCTGACAGCTCCTCATGCATTGCCTGAAGCTTCTCTGTGATAATCCTGCGGACTTCTTCTCTGCCTGAATTCGTCTCTGCAAAAATACCGAACTCATCGCCTCCGAGCCTCCCGGCAATATACTGTCCCTCTGGAAAGTGCTTCCGGATGATTCCTGCAAACTCAATCAGCACCTCATCACCGGCACTGTGCCCATAAGTATCATTGATCTCTTTGAACCGGTCCAGATCGATAATCGTATAAGAATACACAGATCCTTTCTTCTGATGCGCCAGTTTCCCGCCAGCATCCTGTTCGAATTCCGTCTTGTTGTAAAGACCTGTCATGAGATCGTGTTCTGCTCTCTCCTGAAGCGTTTCCACAATTCCGGCAGCCGAAAGGTTCATCGCCCTTGCCTGCCGCAGCTCCAGCCACAGCAGCAATCCAATCATTGCCAGCACATAGACAAGAGAATCCCGGCTTGCCGCTTCATTTTCGCGATTGATGAAGTCATACGACATGGTGCACACAATCCGCCAGCCATTTGCGCACATATTGCTGGTCACCAGCATATCTTTTGTGGCAGCCGAGCCATTTGAGACCTCTCCGAGAGTCTTGATGATTTCTTCCGGCAGCTGTTCCCCGATCCTGCTCTCGTCATTGGCATAGAGAATATGGTTCTCTTCATCCACGAGCGTGACATTCATTCCATTCAGCTCTTCCGGAATCACAAAATACTGCTTCAGTTCCAGCGAATAGAATGAAATCATGATGATCGCCTGTTCGTTGTATCGCTTCAGATAGTACAGATGATCTGTATTTCCATTCAGGCCGAACACCCAGGCATAATCCCCATTTCCGGCATTCAGAATCGAATCGAAGTCTGCATACATCTGCTTGTCGGAATACATTGCCCTCGTTACCTTGGAAAGCCAGCCGATCCGGTCATCGTTGCGATAGACGACGCTGAAGTCCGTATAATTATCCAGGATGCCGAGATCATTGATCCGGTCCGTCATATCCGAGGTGATTTCCTGCTTCTCATACGGATCCATGTTCTCATCACCAGGATCGAATGTGTAATACTCCTCTTCCGAATAAAGCAGCGAAGCAGCCTTCTCAACCTTGCTCAGATAGGAATTCAGATTCATCTCCATCTGCTGATTATGCGCCGCAATCAGCTGAGAAGCCGTCTTCTTCACGAGAACATCAGACTGCCAGTTCAGAATCACCGTAAGAAAAAAGGAGAGAAACAGGAAAAATACTGTCGACAGCAGCAAAGTCCTAACCTGTATTTTCCGGAATTTCTCCTCCATGATTTCCTGTTACCCCTGAATCAGATGGTTTCCTGAGACTTCATCTGAAATGATCCTTACTGAATCGCCGTGATTGACGTTCCGCTCATGCAGTCAACCCACTCAAAGGAACGCCCATTCCAGAGTGAGCTGACATCCTTGCTGTAACAGCCGCTGATCGGATCATAAACTGTGGTTCTGCCATTATTGTAGCCAGTCGCAACCACCGCATGCGTGCTGCTTCCGTAATAGATATGGCAGGCAACACTCGCACCTCCCTGAAGAGCCGACACGAAGGAATCATAGTCATAGATCCCCCATGCCCCGAGGCCCGCATAAGCAGCGATATCATACCAGCAAAGATCCGTTCCGCCATGACCATAGTAATTATTGAAGTTTCCGGTTCCATACAGATACCAGCCAAGATCTGTCGGAGAGATATAAATCCCATAACCGGAAAGCAGAATGGAACCAGCCGTAGGCACGCAGCCATTGCCCTTCATCGTTCCGACCCCGATCTGCACATCCGGATTGCTGTACTGACCATACCAGGTCATGCTGCGAGGCTCTGTCCCATAAGAATAGCTATCTTCCGCAGAAGAATACGTATCAGCCGGAGAGCCATTGACATAATAGCTGCAGTAGCCCCCATCCGGATGATTCCAGTCCACAACCCAGCCGCAGTCATCACCCTCTGCTTTTACGGTGATCACTCCGGAAATTCTGCCCATGAACAGCCAGTCTGCCAGGACCGCCATCGCTGCCACCAGGAAAACGCGCAATAACCAGCCATGATATCTCTTCATCTCTACCCCCGCGAAAGCTTCCAACAACTTTCCCGAATATCATACCTCGTATGCGCTTCCAGGGGAACCAGATATCTGACCGAATTTCCAGGATTTTTACGTGGGAGAAATCAGGAACGGAGGTGACGGACATGCCATACAAACCGAAGGTTCCGTGCAGGCATCCCTGCTGTCCGAACCTCGTGCCCGCCGGACAGAAGTACTGCGAGGAACACAAAGCTTTGCATCCGGAAGAGAGCCGCTCGGCTGCAACGAAAGGATGCGGTGTGAGATGGAGACGGGAGAGCAAGAAGTTCCTGGCACTTCATCCACTCTGCGAGGAGTGCCTGAAGGTAGGAAAAGCAACACCGGCGACGGTTGTGGACCATATCGTTCCACACCAAGGAGACCCGAAGCTCTTCTGGGATCGTTCGAACTGGCAGGCACTGTATAAGAGATGCCACGATAAGAAGACCAGACGGGATGACTCCCATCCGGTATACCATTATTAAGCGATCAATCGCTGAGCAGTTTATCCAGATCTCTCTTGGAATACATAACGCGGCGTACCTCCATGGTGTCCTCGATGACAACATAGAATACAGAAAAGTTTCTGACCTTGATTCTGTAATAGGGATGTGGTCGTTTTTTTGACGAAGGATACGGAGCAAACGACAACGGCGCTTCCAGGCGCTTGTATATTGCAGATTCGATATCGTCAATCAGATGATCTGCGGCGCTTGGGTTCTGAAGATCAGTTGAGATGTAGTCCACGATCTCATTCAGATCTTCCTCAAAAAGGAGAAGAAATGACAGCTTATACTTTTTCACGGATGTGGCTCCTTACTCTGGTGAAGACTTCATCTGCGGAGTATCGTTCGTCCGATTTCGCTGCTGCTGCATCGGCTTCATCGAGCTTGCGTTCTGTGTCGTCAGTGAGTGCGGAGTACTGTTCGATACTTAAAAGAACCATGGTGCCATAGCCGTTCTTTGTGAGAAAGACAGGTTCATTTGATTCAATGACAGTTTTTTCAAGCTCCGGGAACTTGTTTCTGAGGTCGGAGACAGGGCGAATGTTGATCATAGTGATTCC